>JBPEYE010000014.1:0-8952 GCA_052030825.1 Gammaproteobacteria bacterium
GTAGTGTCCCGCTTTCGGATTTCGCGTTACTATCTTGCGGATCGCTGTATCGGAGGGCCAATCTTCGAATGGAAGACCGCCTGCCACGCAAACTTGCCGTCATTTTGTACGCGGATGTCGCTGGATACAGCCGCCTGACCGGAAGCGACGAGGATGCCACCCACCGGACGCTCAGCGCCTACCTCGACCTGATTACCGGCACGATAGCGTCGCATCACGGCAGGGTCATGCACTTCGCGGGCGACGCGGTTCTGGCCAAGTTCGACGCCGTCCTCGACGCCGTTTCGGGCGCAATCGAAATACAGCAACTGCTGGCGGAACGTAACGCGGCATTGCCCGAGGACCGACGGTTGGAGTTTCGCATTGGCGTCAACCTCGGCGACGTCATCGAAGATCGCGGAGACATTTACGGCGACGGGGTCAACATTGCCGCGCGGCTCGAAAGCCTCGCCCTGGCCGGCGGCATATGCGTCTCGGAAGCCGTGCGCACGGCCGTCGGCAAGCGGCTGGGTATCGGCTTCGAGGACCTGGGTCCGCAGCCGGTCAAAAACATCGACGAGCCGGTACACGCCTACCGGATCCAGGGTATCGGCAGCGGGATCGCCGAGCCGGCCGCGATCACCAGGGCCCGCAGCGAGGGCGCGGAAAAACCCTCGATTGCGGTGATGCAGTTTCAGAACCTGAGCAAGGATGCCGATCAGGATTTTTTCGTCGAGGGGATTACCGAGGAAATTCTGAGCCGACTCAGCCGCTACCGCGAGATCGTGGTCACCGCCCTCGGGTCATCGACCCTCGTCAGCCGACAGAATATCGGCATCGACGAAGCGACCCAAAAGCTGGGCGTTCAATACGGTTTGATCGGCAGCGTCAGAAAAGCCGGTGACCGGGTGCGGATCACCGCCACGCTGATCGACGGCGAGAGCGGCCGCCAGATCTGGTCGGAGAAGTACGACCAGGTGATCGAGGACGTCTTTCAGGTACAGGACGAGGTTGCGCAGAAAATCGTCAACATGCTCGTCGGCAAGATCGAACACTCGCATTACGAACGCTCCCTGTTCAAGGAACCCGCCAATCTGTCCGCCTATGAGTACGTGCTGCGCGGCAGGCACTATTTTCGCGACTGGAAAGGAACCGAAGCCGACGTCCGCCGCTCGCGCGAAATGTTCGAAAAGGCGATCGAACTCGACCCCCACTACGCCGCCGCTTACTCGGGCCTGGCCGCCACCTATATCTCGGAATTCGATGACGGCTGGTCGAAAGACCCGCAATCCGCCGGGGTCAGGGCGCTCGAATATGCGCACAAAGCCATCGAGCTGGACGAACACGACAGCTATGCCCACCTGGTGCTGTCGTTTGCCTACTGGCGCGTCAAGTCCGATTTCGAACTGGCCAGGAGTCAGCTCGAAACGGCGATCGAGTTGAATCCCAACTATTACTGGAACTACTGCTACGGCTGCTGGTTTTCGGCCTGCTACGGCGACCTGGATAACAGCATCTTCCAGGCCAGGGAGGCGATTCGTCGCAATCCGCTGCTGCCCGATGGCTGTCTGCACTCACTCGGCCTTGCCGAATACCTGTCGGGTAACTATGAAAGCGCCATCGATACGATCAGCCAGATTTCGAAACCCGAAACGCGCGGTTACGCCTGCCTCGCCGCGTCCTACGGACAGCTCGGGCGGATCGACGATGCGAAGAAGATCGCCGAGGAATGCGTCGAACACCGCGGCGAATGCACGCGCAGCGACGTCGAATGGCGCAAGTTCTGGGGCGACAAACTGAAATTCAGGGAACCGGCCCCGATCGAACACCTGATCGACGGACTCGACAAGGCGGGGCTGGTCAAACACTGAAGCCTGCGGATCCGGTTTCGCACTCCGACTTCAGACCGGTGACGAGTACCCACACAGCCGGTCGCCCGGGCGATCCTCGATCGCGAATGCTTCGGTTACCCGTTACCGACGACGCTACTCATAGGGCTCTACCGTCAGCGCGTCCATGCGATACGCGCTCGGCACGTCGGAGGTACCGTCGACATAGTTCAGACTCGAGCTGACCTGCTCGGTCCGCAGCAGGCCACTAACCCAAACCGGGGTGTAAAGGCCGCCGTCGGTTTCGAAGGCGGTTTCGCTCTTGACGTGCACGATCTGGTTGGGCGGCGGTGGCGGCGTGTGGATGCAGGCGCCGACGTAGGGTACCAGCAGGAATTCGGTGACCTTGCGGCCGTCGAATTCGAGCGGCAGCAGGTAGCCGGGCATGCGAATCGGCTTGCCGTCGAGGTCCTCGCGCGCGAGGTAGGTCTTGGCGATGCGCTCCCGGCTGACCGCCTCGCGCATCCCGAGCAGCTTGTCGACTTCGATTTCCTGCGCCCACAGGCTGTCGAGCATTTCCTGGTAGAGTCGCGTGGTCTCGGCATCGACGGGTTCACCCGCCTCGATCCGGTCGCGCACCTGCGCGACGATCGTCAGCTCGTAGAGCTGGTCGTCGCTCAGTCGCGTGAAAACGTCGTCGAACTGCGCCTCGGCCGGCACCAGGTCGTCCCATTGCAATTCCTGGAAATTCGCCGCCGGCACGGTCTGGGCCAGACCGGCGAAGACCATCGCGGTGATTGCGACTATTGCTTTCATTTCATCCAGTTCTCCCGCACCTCAGGTGCGCACGGTCATACCATCGAGCAACGAGTAACGGTAGGCGCGGAAACCCGGAATCAGGCCAACCAGTACACCGCAGCAGAATATCAACGCCAGAATATATAGACGATCCGGCGTAAACCAGTCGAGTCCGACGAATAGCCCGAATTCGCGCGCCAGCCATTCGCGGCCGAACAGGAGCAAGACGTGCACGAGTATCGCACCGACGGCGATGCCGGCGAGGGTTATCGCGGCGGCCTCGCCGAGCATCAACGCCAGAACCTGTCGCGGCCTTGCGCCGACGGAACGCAAAATCGCCATTTCGCGTCGTCTTTCGTGCATGCTCGCCATCAGGATGATCAGCATCGAGCTGAGGCCGGCGGCGACCACGAACACCGAAATGAGCAATAATGTCTTTTCGACGAGGCCGACGATCTCCCACAGCTCGAGCAGCGTTACGCCCGGCAGGATCGCGCTGAGCGGCTCGCCGTCGAAGTCGTTGATCGCGCGCTGCAGGCCGAGCGCCGCGGCGCGCGACTCGAGGCCGAGCAGGAACGCGCTGATCTGGCGGTCCGCCGGTGCGGTCTCATCGCCGTGATTTTCGGCGCCGTGAGCCTCGGCGCCGTGATCCCGATCGCCATTATCGTGGCGTAGCGGGTCGTGCGCCTCGTGCGCGTCGCCCGCGCCGATCCAGTCCTCGTGCATGCGCTCGAAGCCGGTGAGGTCGACGATCACCGCGCGGTCGACCGGCGTGCCGGTACGCTCGAGAATACCGACCACGTGAAACGGCTGGTCGTCGTGGTGAATGAAACTCTCGTCGCCGGCGCCGTGACTGACGACGAGTTCATCACCCGGCCGATAACCGAGGGTGGCCGCAACTTCGGCGCCGACGACCGCCTCGTCATCGTGATCGAACCACTGACCCTGCACGAGCGCGACGCGTCGATCGCGCGCGTAGCGGTAATGCTCGAGAAAGCCGGCGTCGGTGCCGAGTACCGGAAATCCGCGGTGCGAATCGCCCATCATCAGCGGCACGCTCCACGCGATTCCCGGCCAGCGGCCGATTTCGACGTAACTCGACCATTCGATATTGCGCGTCGGGTTGCCGATGCGAAATACCGAGTACAGCAACAGGTGCACCGGGCCACTGCGCGCGCCGACGATCAGGTCGGTGCCCGAGACCGTGCTGGTGAAACTGCTGCGCGCCTCGTCGCGCGCGGTTTCGACACCGAGCAGCAGCGCGACGCTAAGCGCGATCGACGCGACCGCAAGGCCGGCGGTGAACTTGCGGTTGCGAAAACTCTTGATTGCGAGGACGACGAAGCGCATCGGCGAACGTCAGGATACCCGTTCGAGCGACGGCGCCGCGCCGTCGGCGGCACGGTTGAGTTGCGCCAGTTCGAAACATCGGTCGAAGGGCTCCTGCAGGCTCGCGTCGTGGCTGACGAACAGCAGCGTCGAGCCGCTTTCCAGGCACTGGCCGAACAGCAAATCGAGGAAAGCCGCGCGCCGGTCTGCGTCCATCGACGACGTCGGTTCGTCGGCGATCAGGATTTCGGGTGCGCCGATCAGCGCGCGCGCCGCAGCGACGCGCTGCTGTTCGCCGACGCTGAGCTCGGTGACCGGCCGCTCGAGCGTGCGCGCGTCGCCCAGGTCGAGTTGCGCGAGCAGGCGCCGCGCTTCGGCTTCGAGTGATGACGCGCGCGCCACCGCGCGCTGCCGACGGCGCGCCGAAAACAGGCACGGCAAGAGCGTGTTTTCGATGACCGACAAGTACGGAATCAGATTGAATTGCTGGAAGATGATGCCGACGTGATCGGCGCGGAAGCGATCGCGCGCGGCGCCCCCGAGATTGCCCAGCGACGTGCCCAGCACCCGAACGGTACCCGCCTGCGGCACCAGCACGCCGGCGACCAGACCGAGCAGCGTCGACTTGCCGCTGCCGCTCGGGCCACGCAGAAACACGCGTTCGCCGGGCAGCAGTTCAAGGCGGTCGATTTGCAGCAACGGCCGGGTTTGCCCGGGCCAGGCAAACGAGAGCGCGTCGAGTTCGACCACAACGGCCTGCGAGCGCTCCGGATCGGACGACATCCAGAGGGCCTCAGCCACGGCTCGCGCCGTGCACCGACACACGCGATGCGGCCGCCGGATGTCGGCAAGTGCCTGCGATGATCAAAACGATTATTCTGGGCATTCGGACTCGACCGGCAATTCGGGCGACATGTTACGCAAAAACGCACCGCTGACAAGCGCGTTGCCGACCGGCGTCGACTACTGCCAGTTCGACAATTCGATCAGGCTGTCTTCGAAATTCGGATTGGCGGGTTCGAGATCGAGCGCGCGCCGGATCGCGTCCATCGCGGCTTCGAGGCGGCCCTGTTCGGCGAGCGCGTAGGCGAGGTTGTTCCAGATGTCGGCACGGGTCGAATCGAGGTCGAGCGCGGCGCGGTAGGCCTGTTCGGCAGCGACGAAGTCGCCGCGGGCGTAGGCGGTATTGCCGAGCCCGGCATGCGCCAGCAGGTTGTTTTGCCAGCGCTGCGCGGCCGTGGCGTAGGCGCGATGTGCGGTGTCGATGCGACCGACCGCTTCGAGATCGACCGCGGCGGCGAGAAAGGCGCTGCTGCTTGCGGTCTGCGGGACCGTATCGGGTGGGACGATGACCAGGGCCCAGTTACCGGCGCGCCGCCAGGTCCGCTCGAAGGTTGCAAATCTGCGACCGATCCGGCGATTCGTGCCCGAGCGCAGGATCAGTTCGCGGGCGGCGAGATCGTAGCCGATGACGACTTCGTAATGCCATCGCGGCAGCAGGTCGAGGCCGAGATTCTGCAACACGAAAACCGGGTTGCCCGCGGCGAGTTCGCGCAGCATCGATTCGAGGCGGCCATCGAGGCGCACCGGCAACAGATCGTACTGCCGGGTGGCGGCGACGACCTCGGCCTGCAGGCTGCCTTCGAGCCCGGGAACGAATACCTGACGCGCGATCTCGTCGGGTTCGGCCGCAACCCCGCGGTAGTTGTAGATCGCGGCGAGCGACGCCGGCCCGCAGTGGAATTGCTGCTGCGGGTAAAAGGGGACGCTGTCGAGTTCGACCTGCGGCGGGATGTCCGGCGGGTCGGCGAAAAATTGCCGCGTCTGCGGCGGGGTCGCGCAGCCCGCCGCGCCGAGGCAAACGAGCAGCGCGCACGCGCGAACGCGTACGCGCCAGGCTTCGATCTTCAACTAGTTGGCGGTATCCGCGGGCCAGCCGGGAACGATGTCGGTATAGCCCATCAGCTCGGTGATGACGAGTATCAGAATGACGATGATGAGACCATCCGAGCCCGCTGCCGGATGCTCGTCGATCCGCTGGTGTAACTGCCGGACCTGGGTATCGGTCATCGCCGCAACGCGTGCCGTCGCATCGTCGGCCGCGACGCCGCCGAGGACGAGTTGTTCGACGATCCAGTCACGCTGGATCGCGACGTCGCCGCTGGCCGCGGCCGCGGTGGCGGACTGCATTTGCACGGTACCGACCATTGCCGCCTGCCCCGGCAGGCTGACCACCGCCAGCGCAAGGGTGAAAAGTGCGCAATGAAAGACTTTTTTTATCATCATGGGAAATGCCTCGTTCAGGTTATCAGGAGAGGTGCTTAGCAGTATAGCGCAGAAAGCCGTCAGAGGAGCCTGGCGCCGTTGGGTACCGACCGCTCGGGCTGCGCGAGCACGACCGCGCCGTCGGCATCGTGAAAGCCGGTGACCAGGCACTCCGAACGCACCGGCCCGATCTGCTTCGGCGGAAAATTGACGACCCCGACGACCTGGCGACCGAGCAGGTCCTGCTTGTCGTAACGATCGGTAATCTGCGCACTCGATTTGCGGATACCGATATCCGCGCCGAAATCGACCTTGAGCTTGTAGGCCGGCTTGCGCGCCTCGGGGAAGTCTTCGACCTCGACAATCGTGCCGACGCGCAGCTCGACCTTTTCGAAATCGGCCCAGTCGATGGTTTCCATCATTCGTCTCCTCGGTTGAATTCGGCACGAATCGCATCGTTGTGCTCGCCCAGCGCGGGAACCCGACGCGGCGGTTCGTCGGCGCCGTCGCGCCGCGCCGCGACCGCGACCACCGCGGCGTTGCCGCGCGGCGTTACGACCTCGACGCGGCGCAACTGCGGATGGCGCGCCAGACCGGCGACGTCGTTGAGCCGACCGTAGGCGATACCGGCCGCCCGCAATCGCGCGATTACCGCGTCCCGGTCGAGCGCGCCGAAGGCCGCCGCGATCAGGGCGTCGACCCGCGCGCGATTGGCGACGCGCTGCTTGTTATTGCACAGACGTCGGTCGTCGGCAAGCGCCTCGTCAGCGAGCAGTTCGCGGCAAAAGTTGCGCCACTCGCGCTCGTTCTGGATCGCGATGACGATCGTTTCGCCATCGCCGCAGGCGTAGGCACCGTACGGCGAGATGGTCGCGTGGTTGATGCCGACGCGGCGCTGGATCGTGCCCCCGTAATCGTAGTGCAGCAGCGGCACCGCCATCCACTCGGCCATGCTGTCGAACAGCGATACCCGGATCGCGGCGCCCGCGCCGCTCGCCTCGCGCGCGATCAGCGCCTCGAGGATCGCCGCGTAAGCCTGCTGCCCGCAATTGATGTCACAGGCCGAAACCCCGATGCGTCCCGGCGCGTCCGGCGTGCCGGTGATCGACGCAATTCCCGATTCGCACTGTACCAGCAGGTCATAGGCCTTCATTTCGGCATACTCGCCGCGCTCGCCGTAACCCGAGATATCGCAGCAGACGAGTCGCGGGTAGCGCCGGCGCAGCGCGTCACTGCCGAAGCCGGCGCGCGCGGCGGCGCCGGGCGCGAGATTCTGAATGAACACGTCGGCGCGCGCGAGGATGCGATGCAGCAGCGCCGCGTCTCCGGCATGCTTGATATCGGCAACGAGCGACTGCTTGCCCTGGTTGAGCCAGACGAAATAGGCCGATTCGCCGTCGACGACATCGTCGTAGCCGCGCGCGAAATCGCCGTCGGCGCGCTCGACCTTGATCACCCGCGCGCCGGCATGCGCGAGGCGGTTCGAACAAAACGGCGCCGCCACCGCCTGTTCGAGCGACAGCACGAGCAGTTCGTCGAGGCGCAGCATCTAAAACGACTTCGGCAGGCCGAGCACGTGGGTCGCGATGTTCGACAGGATCAGGTTGGTCGAAATCGGCGCGACCTGGTAAAGCCGGGTTTCGCGGAACTTGCGTTCGACGTCGTACTCGACGGTGAAACCGTAGCCGCCGTGGGTTTGCAGGCACATGTCGGCGGCCGCCCAGGACGCGTCGGCAGCGAGCAACTTCGCCATGTTTGCCTCGGTGCCGCAGGGCTCGCCGGCGTCGAAGCGTTGCTGCGCGTGTTCGACCATCAATGCGGCGGCCTCGGTTTGCGCGTAAGCCCGCGCGATCGGGAACTGGATCCCCTGGTTCTTGCCGATCGGCGCGCCGAAAACTTCGCGTTCGCGCGCATAGGTCGACGCGCGTTCGATGAACCAGCGCGCGTCGCCGATACACTCGGCCGCGATCAGGATGCGCTCGGCGTTCATGCCGTCGAGAATATAGCCGAAACCCTTGCCTTCCTCACCGATCAGGTTGGCTACCGGCACCCGCAGGTTGTCGATGAACAGCTCCGTGGTCGCGTGGTTGAGCATGGTTTCGAGCGGGCGCACGGTGAGCCCGTTGCCGATCGCTTCGCGCAAATCGACGAGCAGCACCGACAGGCCCTGGGTGCGCTTGTCGACCTGCTCGCGCGGCGTCGTGCGCACCAGCAGCAGCAGCAAGTCCGAATACTCGACCCGCGAGATGAAGACCTTTTGCCCGCTGACGACGTAGTCGTCGCCATCGCGCGCGGCAAAGGTCCTGATCCGCGTCGTGTCGGTGCCGCTCGACGGTTCGGTCACGCCAAAGGCCTGCATCCGCAACTCGCCGGATGCGATGCGCGGCAAGTAGGCCTTTTTCTGCGCGTCGCTGCCGTGACGCAGCAGCGTGCCCATGACGTACATCTGGGCGTGGCAGGCGGCGCCGTTGGCGCCGCTTTTCTGGATTTCCTCGAGCACCGCGCAGGCGGCGCCGAGATCCATGCCGGCGCCGCCGTATTCCTCCGGGATCAGCACCGACAGATAACCGGCGTCGGTCAGCGCCTGCACGAACTCGGTCGGGTACGCCTTGTCGCGATCCTTGTCGCGCCAGTAGGCGTCGGGGTACTTGCGGCACAGGCGCGCGACCGCGTCGCGGACCTCGGGATAAGCGCGTTCTTCAGACATGGGGCGGTACTTTAAACAGCCACCGGAGATCGGGCAAGAACCGGG
>JBPEYE010000140.1:0-4215 GCA_052030825.1 Gammaproteobacteria bacterium
TTCCTCGCGGCGCACGGTGGCGCGCCGGCCGACGACGTGATCCGTACCGAGGGATACATCCCGGCGGTACGACATGCGACTTTCGACGTCTACGAGGGCGAAATCCTGGTCATCATGGGCCTGTCGGGTTCGGGCAAGTCAACGCTGGTGCGCTGCCTGACGCGGCTGATCGAGCCCACCGCGGGCAGCGTCCGCTTCGACGGTATCGACTTGTTACAGGCGAGCGAGGAAGAATTGATCGAGCTGCGCCGTCACAAGATGGGCATGGTGTTCCAGCATTTCGCGCTGTTGCCGCACCGCACCGTCATCGAGAACATCGCTTTCCCGCTCGAAATCCAGGGCATCGACAAGGAAACCCGTTACCGCAAGGCGCGCGAGATCATCGAGGTCGTCGGGCTCAAGGGGCGCGATGATTACTACCCGCGGGAACTGTCCGGCGGCCAGCAGCAACGCGTCGGCATCGGCCGCTCGCTCGCGGTCGAACCCGACATCTGGTTTCTCGACGAGCCGTTCTCGGCGCTCGATCCGCTGATTCGCAAGGAAATGCAGGACGAGTTCATTCGCCTGCAATCGGTGCTGCACAAGACCATCGTTTTCATCACCCACGACTTCGACGAGGCGATCAAGCTCGCCGACCGCATCGCGATCATGTACGAAGGCGAAATCGTTCAGCTCGGCACCGCCGAAGCGCTGATTACCCGCCCGGCGACCGACTACGTCGCCGAATTCACCAAGGACATCCCGCGCGGAAAACTGCTGTCGGTGCGCGCGGTCATGGAGCCGCCGTCCGGTGACACCCACCCCGACCTGACCGTGCACGAGCGCGACAACGTGCAAAAAATCGCCGGTCTCGTGCTCGCGCAGGATCGGGACGTGCGCGTCGTCGACGACGCCGGCGCGACCGTCGGCGCGCTGAAACGCCGGCATCTGCTCGAAATCCTGTTCGACGATTGACGGGCCCGGGACCGGGGGTCTGCGGATGGCGCGGCTACGGCAGGTTGCGCCGCCGGGTCGCGTTGCGAATGGCGCGCAGCAAGTTGTTGACCGAGCGAATCTGCATTCGCCGTGCCGGACTCGGCGGGCTGCTCTCGTCGGGGATCTCGGTGCCGAATCCGGGCTCGTCGATGACGACGCTGCCGAACAGGTTGGAAACCTCGATGGCGCTATCCTCGCCGTCCTCGTCCTCGAGCAGCACGACCCGCGCCGAGGCGTCGACGGTGCCGGCGTCGGTCTCCCGGCGCTCGGTGACTTCGCCGGCGACGTTGGTGCCGCGTACGCCAATCGTGCCGACCGCCAGCTGGACCTTGAACGAGCGTGGTTTCTCTCTCGCCAGCAGTCCGGTGACAAAACGGAAAGCGCCGCGCAGGATGCTCGCGGTGAAACTTTCGTCAGCGTCGCTGCGCTCAACGTAAAGGTCGATTGTCATTGTCGCCTCGGGACCGAGCGCGAAAAAGGTCTCGTCCCTGAAGCGCAGGTACAGGTTGGCGTTCCTGCCGGTCCGCAACTGGTCGCCGGCGTAAAGAATCGAGCCGGTCTCGAGGGGTCGACGCGCGAGCCCGTCCTGCACCCACGCGTCGCCCTTGAGGTACGTCACCTTGCCGGCGGGATTGCCCTGCTGGGCCTGCGCCGTGAAAGCGATCCACATCAACACGATGCAAACCGCCGGCCGCGCCATGAATCGCCTGCCTTTCATGCTGCGAAGTATAGACCATGTCATCGCCGGGATCGGCTGCGGCGCTGACGGCCGGCGACGCGTCGGTCGAAGGCAACCGCCGAATGGCGTATGCTGTCGAATCCTGCCAGGCAACACGAGGACAAGGTGATGGCAAAGTTCATCTTCGCTTACCACGGCGGCAAAATGCCCGAAACCGAGGAGGAAGGCGCGCGCGTCATGGCGCAGTGGCAAGCCTGGCTCGGCGGCATGGGCGCCGCGGCGCTCGATCCCGGCAATCCCGTGGGCCCGTCGTCGACCGTGCACTCCGACGGCTCGGTGACCTGCGATGGTGGCGCCAACCCGCTGTCGGGATACAGCCTGATCGGCGCCGACGATATTGACCACGCCACCGAGTTGGCCCGCGGCTGCCCGATCCTCGAGGCCGGGGGCACGGTCGAAATCGCCGAGATCGTCGAGATGTAGCAATCCGTCGCGCAATTACGGCGCGGAAATTTTTTCCCGGTTGTCGTATTCGCGGATTGCGGTTCGTCATTCCCATACATCAACCACGATTCGAGGTGAATCTCATGGCGAAATACATCTACGTTTATCACGGCGGTCAAACGCCCGAATCGGACGCGGAAATGTCTCGCGTCCTTGGCGAATGGCAAAGCTGGTTCGCGCAGCTCGGCGACCGCGTCGTCGATCCGGGCGCGCCGGTCGGGCTGTCGGCGACCGTCCACGGCGATGGCCGCGTTACCGCCGACGGCGGCGCCAACCCGGTCAGCGGCTACAGCTTCATCGATGCCGACAGTGACGAGCAAGCCGCCGAACTCGCGCGCGGCTGTCCGATCCTGCGCGAGAACGGCAGCGTCGAAGTGGTGCCGGTCCTGGCTATGTAGGGGGCCTGATCGATGCAATACCTGCTGATGATTTATCACGACGAGAAAAGCGGTCCGCAGCCAGGCGACCCCGATTTCGGCGAGTTCATGAACGCTTATTACGAGTTCACCAACGACGTCAAGGAACGCGGCCTGTTCATCGCCGGGCAACCGCTCGAAAGCGTCAGCACCGCGACCACGGTCAGGGTGCGCGACGGCAAGACCGAAATCAGCGACGGTCCGTTCGCCGAAACCAAGGAAGTGCTCGGCGGCTATTACCTGCTCGATTGCGAAAATCTCGACGAGGCGCTCGAGTGCGCGGCCCGGATACCGACCGCGAAACACGGCAGCATCGAGGTGCGCCCGATCGCGACGCATCTTGAAGCGTCCGAGGCTTGAGCGACGTCGCGTCGGGCATCGCCCGGGCGGCCATCGAGGCGGCCGCCCGGGAGCATTACGGCAAGCTGCTCGCGTTGCTGGTACACCAGTTCGGCGATATCCAGCTCGGCGAGGACGCGCTGCAGGACGCAACGCTGGCGGCGCTGCGGCACTGGCCGGCCAGCGGCATTCCGGACAACCCGGCCGCCTGGTTGCTGCAGACCGCACGCTATCGCGCGATCGACCGCCTGCGGCATGAACGGCTCGCCGCCGACAGGCAGGCGCAGCTCGACGCTGCCGAGGCGCCCGAATTGCCGACCGAAGATCGCGTGGACGACGAACGTATCCCCGACGAGCGCTTGCGTCTGATTTTCACTTGCTGCCACCCGTCGCTGTCGGCGGATGCTCAGGTCGCGCTGACGCTGAAAACCCTCGGGGGATTAAGCACGGCGCAGGTCGCTCGCGCCTTCGTCGTCACCGAAACGACGATGGCGCAGCGATTGCTGCGCGCGAAGAACAAGATTCGCGCGGCCGCGATTCCCTATCAGGTACCGCCGCCGGCGATACTCGACGAACGCCTGGCCGCGGTGTTGCGGGTGATTTATTTCATTTTCAACGAGGGCTACCAGGCGAGTGGCGGCGACGCCGCGATCGAGGTCGACCTGTGCGACGAGGCGTTGCGTCTCGGTCGGATCCTGTTGCAGTTGATGCCGGCCGCAACCGAGGTCGCGGGCTTGCTCGCGCTGATGCTGTTGCACCGTTCGCGTTTCGCCGCGCGAATCGGTGCCGACGGCGAAATCGTCGACCTCGAGCATCAGGACCGGGACCGGTGGGACCGGGATACGATCGCCGCCGCCGACCGCCTGCTCAAGGCCGCATTGATGAAAGGTTCGGCCGGTGCTTACCAGATCCAGGCGGCGATCAGCGCGGTGCACGCCCACGCAGCGGATTTCGCGTCGACCGACTGGAAGCAGATCGTACTGCTCTACCGGCGACTCGCGGCGCTTGCCGGCAATCCGGTCATCGAGCTCAACCTGGCGGTCGCGTTGTCGTACGCGGAGTCGGCCGAAGCCGGCCTGGCCTGCCTCGAACGCTTCGATCTCGCCAATGCCCTCGAGAACTACCAGCCCTATTATGCCGCCCGCGCAAGCCTGCTGCGCCGCGCCGGACGTCGGCGCGAGGCCGCGGCGATGTATCGCGCCGCGATCGAGCGTTGCGATAACCGCGCCCAGGCTGCCTATCTCGAGCGGCAGCTGGCGCGCCTCGAGGCGAACTGACCCGCGCGCCGCTACCAGCTGACCA
>JBPEYE010000141.1:0-7337 GCA_052030825.1 Gammaproteobacteria bacterium
ACCCAGTATCTTTGCTGTCGTGACCTCTCGACTTGCCAGGTCGGGCAGTGCAAGTACGTGCTGATCACCGACCAGGACGGCGGCATCATCAACGACCCGATCCTGCTCAAGCTCGGCGAAAACCATTTCTGGCTGTCGATCGCCGACAGCGATGTGCTGCTGTGGGCGAAGGGCGTGGCGGTGAATGCCGGCATGGATGTGCAAATCGATGAGCCGGACGTCTCGCCGCTGCAGTTGCAGGGCCCGAAATCCCGCGACATCCTGCGCGCCGCGTTCGGCGACGCGCCGGCGGAACTGAAATACTACTGGTTCATGGAATACGACTGGGACGGCGTGCCGCTGGTCATCTCCCGCACCGGCTGGTCGAGCGAGCTGGGCTACGAGATCTTCCTGCGCGACGGCTCGAAGGGCGACGAGCTGTGGGATTATCTGATGCAGGTTGGCGAGCCGCTGGGGCTGCACCCGGGGCATACCTCGGGCATCCGCCGGATCGAGGCCGCGATGCTGTCGTATCACGCCGACATGAGCCTGCACAACAATCCGTTCGAGCTCGGCATGGAGCGCCTGGTCGATCTCGACATGGAAGCGGATTTCGTCAGCAAGGCGGCGCTGAAGCGGATCCGGGAACAGGGCGTGACCCAGCTTTTCGTCGGCCTCGAAATCGGCGGCGATCCGCTGGTCGGCGCGAACGAGGAGCATTGGCCGCTGACCCGCGACGGCAAGACGATCGGTTACGTGACCTCCGCGATTCATTCGCCGCGCCTCGAGAAAAACATCGCGCTCGCGATGGTGGCGCGTGACTGCGCGGATCTCGGCACGCGCATGGCCGTCGAAATGGGGTCAGAGACGCGCAACTGCGAGGTCGTGCCAAAGCCGTTTTACGATCCGAAGAAGTCGATTGCGTCGGGCAGCTAGCGTGCGTGCCGCTTCTTGATCAGTGTGAATCGAAAATTGACGAGGTATCTAACCAATGTCGGAGCATGTAGCGGAACTTAGCTGGTCGCTGGGCGATGCCGAGCTGGCGCACGGGAAGTACAGCCCCAATCATCGCGTGACTTTTTCCGGCGGGATGTCGGCCACCATGACCGCGGCGCCCGACTACGGCGGCGATGCCCGCTACGTGAATCCCGAGGAAGCGCTGGCCGCCGCGCTGAGTTCGTGTCACATGCTGACCTTTCTTGCGCTCGCCGCCAAGGCCCGGTGGAAGCTCACGGGGTACCGGGACCGCGCCGTTGCCGTGCTGGGCAAAACCGATGATGGTCGCACCACGGTGAGCGAGCTTGTCCTGCACCCGGTAACCGAGTTCGAGCCGGGGCACGAGATTTCCCACGAGAAACTTGAAGAGATGCACGAACGCGCGCACCGCTATTGCTTCGTCGCCAACGCGATCAGTTGCGAGATGCGAGTGGAGCTGTGAGCGACGTTCGGAAGGTGCTTTTTTCTAAACGGACTACGGGCGGACAATCGACCGCCTGATCCATGGCAGCAGCTTGTCGTAACTGCACTCACCTGCTTCGAGCAGGCCAATCAAGAAGGGGTGTGCCTCGTCGGCGCTTACTTCCAGCTTGTGCCCGTTCAGCCGAAAAAAGACATCGGTCGCGAAAAAAGCGATGCGCTTGTTTCCGTCGACGAAAGGGTGATTCATGATCAGGGATTCGAACAGTGCGGCGCCCATTTCGGCCAGGTCGTCGTAGTAGCCGGTTTGCGGTCTGAACAGAGCACTGTCGAGCAGACCGAGATCTCGGATGCCCGATTCACCGCCGAAGCGTTCGATCAGTCTTGAATGAATTTCGAGCAATTCGTCTTGCGACAGGAACTGTACCGAGTCAGCGGGCAAGCAGATTTCCCAGCTCTTCGTTCTCGTCCATCGAGGCCTCGAGGTGATTCATCACTTCCGGCCTGACTCGTTTGCGTTTGACGTATTCGCGGATTGCCTCGGTCAACAGCCCGGAAACGTTCTGATGGCGCTCACGAGCCAACGCCTTGAGCTCGTTCCAGACGGCCTCGTCGACTTTCGAACTGATCTTGATGCTTTGCATTCGAATACTATCGTCTACAGAACTTGACGTGTCAAGTTATGTCAGGTTTCCATTTTTGCATCATTCCGGCAAGCCCGCCAGTCGCAAGCCTTCTAGGATCATTTCGAGCGTCTCCTTGTTGCGCAAAGGCCAGCGTTCGCGCAGTCCCGACACGGTCAGGTTCGGCGCCAGTTCGAGCAGCCGGGTGACCGCGGCGCGGGCCTCGTCGATGCGCCCGAGATGCGCGAGCGCCGAGCCCAGGACGCGGTAGGTCGTATCCCAGCTATCGTAAATGCCCGCCGAACGAGTCGCGCAGTCGACGGCTTCCGCCATGCGCCCGCAGCACAGGTGGGCCAGCGCGGTGCTGGTGTGAAAGATGAATGCACTGGGATCGCCGGGGCTCACGCGGATTGCGGCCTCGGCGTGTTCGAGGCCGGCCTCGGCCTGGTCGCAGATGATCAGCGTCGCGCCGATCAGGAGCGATACGAAGGCGATGTTGGGGTTGATTTCGCGCGCGCGGTTGATCGCTTGCAGGCCCTGCTCGTAATCGCGCGCGATCATCACCAGCACGAAGCCGGCAAGCACCAACACCAGCGCGTCGTCGCGGTCGGCGTCGATCGCGCGGCGCGCCATCGCCAGCGCGGTTGCCTTGTCGTCGTCGCCGTAGGCGCCCCACGCGCGGGTCAGGCGTTCCTCGTAGGCCCACGCGAGGTGCGCGAGCGCCAGCGCGTAGTTCGGATCGAGCTCGACCGCGCGGTGCAGGTAGTCGAGCGCCTGCCGGTTGCGCTCCGGTCGCATCGACTGGATCTCGGGCTGCGCGCGCAGGTACAGGTCGTAGGCGTCCATGTCGTCGGGCGGTTTGCGCTTCGAGCGCTCGATTTCGGCCAGCCGCAGCGACGGCTCGATCGCGCCGACCACGCTCTCGGTGATCTTGTCCTGCAGTTCGAAGATATCCTCGAGGTCGCCGTCGTAGCGGTCCGCCCACAGGTGCATGCCGCTTTCGGCGTCGATCAACTGGCCGGTGATGCGCACCCGGTTGCCGCCCTTGCGCACGCTGCCCTCGAGCACGTAGCGTACGCCGAGTTTTTGCGCGACCTCGCGAATATCGACGTTTTGCCCCTTGTAAACGAAGCTCGAATTGCGCGCCACCACGTGCCATTGCCTCAAGTGCGACAGCGCGGTGATGATGTCCTCGACGATGCCGTCGGCGAAATAATCCTGCTCCGGATCGTTGCTCATGTTGTTGAACGGCAGCACCGCGATCGAGGGCCTGGCGGCCGCCGGGCGCGGGATACTTTCGCTGTGCGGCGGGGCTTCCCGCATCTCGGGCTCGGGCAGGGCCTGTCCCGGTCGCAGCATCGCTGCAAACGCCCGGACCGGTTCGTCGAAACCCTTCAGCGTCTGTTCGCCGAGGCTGCGGAAGTCGAACGGCATCCGCTTCGGCACGGTTTCCGCAACCGAACCCTGCACGACCACGCCGCCCGCATCGGCGAGCTGCTCGAGTCGCTGCGCGAGCACGACGCCGGCGCCGGTCACCGTGTCGTCGGCGATGACGACCTCGCCCAGGCTGATGCCGATGCGCAGTTCGGGACGAATGGCGTCGTCGAGCGACGCGTTATGCGTGGCGTTGGCCTGCTGGAACGCGAGTGCCGCCGCGACCGCGTCCGAGGCCCGCTCGTACTCGGCGATCAGCGCGTCGCCGCGCAGCTCGCGCGTGCTGCCGCCGTAGCTGGCGATGATCTCGGCGAAACGGCGAAACGTCGACTGGATGCGCTCGTGCGCGATGGTTTCGTTGTGCTGCACCAGCGTCGTCGAGCCGACGATATCGGCATGAATGATTACCGCGAGTTGGCGTGACGGGGATTTCGCTGGCATCGACGCTTCGATTCGAACCGATTGCCGCGCCAACGCGTCAGGCGGGCTCGCCGCCGAAATGCTCCCAGAATTCCTTCTTCGGGTGGCTGTGTGGGAAGGGCTCGTCCGGGACCGGTACGCCGAGAAATTCGCACAGCGGCTCCCAGCCGTCGGCGACGTGAAACACCAGCAACCGGTCCGCCGGAATCGTGTCGCGCACGCGCTGGTTGTTGGCGCGGTAGGCCGCGATCGCCGAGTCGCGATCGGTGAAATCGGTGAAGGTGTCCTGGATCAGCCAGTCGTGCATGACGGTGAACTGATCCATCATCTGCGGCGGCAGGTCGAGCTCGCGAAAGCAGGCGAAAAACTTGCCGATCGTGCCGTTGAAGCTGTTCCACCAGGCGTCCTCGGGGCGCTCGTTGTGAACGACTTTGGCCTCGGGGAAGGCATTTGCGGCCTGTTCCCAGACGTGCGCGCCGGGCCAGTCGACCTGCGATCGATAGCCGGCGTAGACCTCGGCCCAGTCGACCGGCTCACCCGCGGCGATTGCCTTCCAGTGGGTCAATTGCTCGGGATGCTCGATGATTTCGACCATGTGGTGGCAGGGCCCGAAACCGAGCGTCTCCAGCGCCTGCTTGGTCGTCATGGTGCCGGTGCGACCGAAACCCGATCCGATAACTGCCAGTGCCATCGACTCACCCTCCGGGTTACTTATCGTTGTCGTTTCGCACCGCAGTATACTCGCTTCGGCAACGATGACGTCAATAATCCGGAAGCGCAGCGCGGCTGTCGGGTTGTTGCCGAATTATTGCGGCTCAGTCGATCGCCTGCCCTTTGACCGTGAACGCGATGTCGATGTTGCCGCGCGTGGCGTGACTGTAGGGGCAGGTTTCCTCGTGCGCTTCGGTCACCAGCGCCATCGCGTCATTCTGCTCGAGGCTCGGCAACTCGACGGCCATCGCCACGGCGATTCCATAGCCGCCGCCGTCACGCGGGCCCACCGAAACCTCGCAGGTCACGCTGGCGTCGCTCGCGTCGAGCTTGCGCCGACCGGCGAGAAACTCGACGGCACTGCAAAAACATGCGGCGTAGCCGCAGGCAAAGAGATGTTCCGGCGTGGTCGTATCGGGCAGGCCCTTGCCGCCCATCGCCTTCGGCACGGAAAGGTTGACGTCGATCGACCCGTCGGTTGCCTCGACGCGGCCGTCGCGGCCGCCGCTGGAGCGGGCTACTGCCGTCACCAGCGGTTTGATCGTATTTTCAGCCATTATGCAGTTCCCTGTTGATGCTTCGATGACATCGCGCCGCGCGGTTCGGGTGCCGAAGTGACGCGTCGCCGGTTCGATGATTTATACGTTCGCTTTCGGGATTGGGTTTTCTGGACCGGGTAATCCGTTGCTGCGGCGATAGCGAGAAGCTTTTCCGATTCCGGTAAACGGTATCCGGATGCCGCTATTTCGTTCGGCGACACCGTTGATCCGGTCAAACGGCGCCGAGATTGTAAACGTTACCACCCCATCGTGCCGGGTTCGCCCTTGAACGGCCCGACGACATCGGACGTGATCCAGCCGCCGTAGAAGTGGCCCGGTTGCGGAATGACTTTCTCGTCGCCGACGTAGCAGGCATCCATAACGTGGGCATAGAAAGCAATATGGTCTTGCAGCCCGCGATATTCGGATGCGGGTCGATGGTAGGTCCAGGCGGCGCGCGGAGAAGTTTTTCCGTTGCAGACGATGTCGTAGTAGCTGGCCGCGCCTTTCCATTCGCAAAAGCTCGTTCCGGATATCGCGTGTAGATATCGCATGTCGACGTCCGCCGGCGGCAGGTAGTAGGTCGGCGGATGGCTGGTCTCGAGCACGCACAGCGCGTCGTTAGTGTCGGCCAGAATCTCGCCCTGAAACACGATGCGGACGCGCTTGTCGCAGCGCCGCAGCGCCGGCGGCCGCGGGTAATCCCAGACCGATTCCTGGCCGGGTACGGGGGTGACTTTTTCAGGCACGATCATCGAGGATTACGCGGGATCGTCGTATTCGTTAACGGTGTCGCGCGGCGTGTTGCCGAGATAGCCGAGCGCGTCGTCGGAGAAGCGTTTCGGCTCGATGCCGAGCGTCTCCAGGTCGTCCGGCGGGCAGGCATTGCCTTCGAGCAGCATGCGGATCTGGTCGCGGGTGATCGGAAACGCCTCGAACCGGTCGAGCAGGGCCGCGGCGGCCATGACGCCGAGCGCGGGGGCCGGCAGCATCAGTTTCTTGCGTCCTTTGGCCGCGGCCAGGCGGCGTAGAATTTCTTTCCAGCTGAGGGTTTCGGGGCCGCCGAGATGGTAGGTCTGCCCGATCGTGGCCGGGTCCTTGAGCGCCTTGACGAACGCCGCGGCGACGTCGGTGACGTGCACCGGCGACATCGGGAACTGGCCGGCATCGATCGGCAACAACCCGGTGTGGAACAGCGGCGCGGGCAGCGGCGAGTCGATGATCTCGGCGCAGAGCTGGGTCGCGAACTCCATGCGTCCGCGCGGATCGCCGAACAGCACCGACGGCCGGAAGATGGTCCAGTCGAGGTCGGTGCCTTTCAGGTGCGCCTCGGCGTTGTACTTGGTGCGCTGGTAGGCGGTGCCGTCCGGCTTGACGCCGTTGGCGCTCATCAGCAGAAACCGGCGCACGCCTTTGGCCGCGGCCGCGTCGATCACGCGCCGGGCGCCCTCGGCCTGCAGTTTCTCGAAGGTAATGCCGCGATTCGGGAACTCGCGCAGGATGCCGATGTTGTAAATGACCGCATCGCTGCCGTCGACGACCCGCTCGATCGCGTCGGCGTCGTCGATGTCGCCGTTGACGAGGACACAGCGGTCGCGGTGGCGGACCTTCGATTCACTGCCTGCGCGCACCAGCAGCGCCGGTTGCATGTCGTTCTCGAGCAGCGCGTCGACCAGGTAACTGCCGACGAAGCCGGTGCCGCCGAACAGGGCGACGCGTCGAATCGCGGGCTGTGGTGATTTCGTGCCGGCCATGGAGATCTCCTGCTTGCACCGATGTCTACGGTCCATACAGTCGACCGGTTCAGGTTCGGAGTCAAGGTCTCCGGGTCGGAGCAGCCGATGCCGGCGGCGCTTTGCACCGGGCAGGGCGTTGCGGCATCGGGCGGAAAAGCATCGAAAAGGGTGACCGTTCCGTCAACTTCACGGTCTGGCCCGATTCGGTTAACGGGCACCTTGAATCAGTGTCCGAGATCGGGCAGCGGTCGCGGTAATCACGCGAAAGGGCGGAGCTACCTGCTTTCCCGCGATCCGGTTTTCACGCGGCCTTCAGCTGCGACTGCACCAGCGCGACCCAGAAGTCGGCGCCGGTGGTCAGGATCGCGTCGTTGAAATCGTAGTTCGGGTTGTGCAGGCTGCAGCCGCCGACGCCGTCGGCGCCGTTGCCGAGGAGCACGTAGGCGCCTGGCTTCGCCTGCAGCATGTAGCCGAAATCC
>JBPEYE010000142.1:0-5148 GCA_052030825.1 Gammaproteobacteria bacterium
TCCCGGCGAGCGCCTCGATCGCATCGATCAGACTGGTCGCGAGCGTCGACTTGCCCGCGCCCGGCGCGCCGATGACGGCGACGATGAAACGCGCGTCTTTTGCGGCGTCGGCGGCGCGCAGCACGGAAGCCGCGAGTTCGGCGATGCGTTCGCGATTCATTGGGTCTCGACGACGGCGAGAGGAGCCGAATATCCCCGGATTGGCGCGCAGCGATGGCGATGGCACGACGCCATACTTCAGTTCCGCACCGGGTCGGGAACGCGCCGATGGCGCGCGCACAGCTCGGCAATTTTCCCCGCGAGCGAATCCGGCAGGTCGGACCAGGCGAAACGCCAGCGCCAGTTGCCGCTTTCGTTACCCGGCGTGTTCATGCGATGTTCCGAACCCAGCCCGAGATAATCCTGCAGCGGCACGATCGCCGTGTTCGCGCGGCTCGCGAGCGCGCAGCGGATCAGGTCCCAGTTCGGCTCGGCCATATCCGTTTGCAGGTATTGGCGAACGAAAGTCCGCTCCTGGGCATCCAGCGATACCCACCAGCCGAGCGCGGTATCGTTGTCGTGGGTGCCGGTATAGACGACCGAATCGGTCTCGTGGTTGTGCGGCAGGTGCGGGTTCGCGCTGTTCGTGTTCCACGCAAATTGCAGCACGACCATCCCGGGATAGCCGAGGCGCTTGCGCAGGGATTCGACCTCGGCGGTAACACTGCCGAGGTTCTCGGCGACGATCGCGAGCTTGCCGAGCGCGGCCTCGGCCCGTTCGAACAGCGCGGCCCCGGGTCCCGGCAGCCAGCGGCCGTCGATCGCGGTTTCGGCGTCGGCCGGCACCTCCCAGTAGTTGACGAAGCCGAGAAAGTGATCGAGCCGCAGCACGTCGTAGAGTTCGAAGCTGCGGCGCAGGCGCTCGATCCACCAGGCGAAGTTTTCCTGCCGATGAACATCCCAGCGATACAGCGGGTTGCCCCACAGTTGCCCGTTCTTGCTGAAGTAGTCGGGCGGCACGCCGGCGACCGCGCGCGGTCGGCCGGCCGTATCGAGGTCGAACAGGTCGCGCCGCGCCCAGACGTCGGCGCTGTGATAGGCGACGAAAATCGGCGCGTCGCCGAGGATCGCGATGCCGCGCTCGCGGGCGTAGACGCGCAGGCGCTGCCACTGGCGGAGGAAATTCCACTGGCTGAATTTGATGCGTTCGATTTCGTCGGCAAGCGCGCTCGCGGCGTCGACGAGCGCGGTCGGGTCGCGGCTTGCCAGCGGCGTTCCCCATTCGCACCAGTCGCGATCGGGGTATCGCTCCGACAGCGCCTGGAACAACGCGTAATCGTCGAGCCAGTCTTGCTGGGATTCGCAAAAAACGACGTAGTCGTCGCGCTGCGCGGGCGTCGCCCGTTGCGCGAAGCGTGTGGCTGCGCGCGCGATCCGGTCGTTGCGAAACGCGGCAACCGGGTCGAAATCGATCGCGTGCGGGTCGGCGTCGGCGAGCGGCTCGATTTCGGCGGGTTCGAGCCAGCCCTGCCGCTCGAGTTCGGCCAGGTCGATCAACAGCGGATTGCCGGCGAATGCCGACGGGCTCATGTAAGGGGAATGTCCGAGGCCGGTTGCGACCAGCGGCAGGATTTGCCAGATGCGCTGGCCGGCGGCCTCGAGCCAGTCGACGAATCGGTACGCGTCGGCGCCGAAATCACCCGAGCCGTGCGGACCGGGCAGCGAGGTCGGGTGCAGCAGGGTGCCACAGGTGCGCGCGTGACGCATGGATTGCTTTCCACTCGGGGCGCCGCTGCGCGGCGCTACGCGTCTAAGGTAGGAGATATCGCACGGCGGTTCAACTGGCCATTTCATGCGGCCGGTGGGCTTGATTCGGGATTGCACCGAACGCCAAAAAAATCCAAACTCTGCCCATCCCTGACCATGAACCGAAGGTGGCTTCGCGCCGCCAATCGATTTTGACCAAGATTGTTGCCAATCCCACGCTCGATGCGCGCACGATCGCGGCGCTCGCCAATGCGCGCCATCCCGACGTGTTCGCCGTGCTC
This sequence comes from Gammaproteobacteria bacterium, assembly GCA_052030825.1. Taxonomy (GTDB): domain Bacteria; phylum Pseudomonadota; class Gammaproteobacteria. Next base: position 2,028 of record JBPEYE010000142.1, read on the forward strand.
GGCCAGCATGGGCACCCGTCGGGCGACGGCTTCGTGCTGCGTGCGCTGCTGCCGCGTGCGCGGACCGTCGACGCGATCACGCGCAAGGGCCGCAAGATCGCGTCGCTCGCGCGCATCCACGCCGCCGGCCTGTTCGAGGTCGAACTGCCGACGCGCAAGCGGCGCTTCGATTACCGGCTGCGCATCGACGGTGAGCAGACCATCGACGATCCGTATCGCTTCGGCAGCCTCGTCGTTGCCGACGATGTCTACCTGTTCAACGAGGGCACCCACGAACAGAATTACCGCTGGCTCGGTGCGCACCGGCGCCGCGTCGGCGACATCGATGGCGTGCATTTCGTCGTCTGGGCGCCGGCGGCAAAGCGCGTGTCGGTGGTCGGCGGCTTCAACGACTGGGACGGGCGTTACCACGTCATGCGCCGCCACCCGCAGGCTGGCCTGTGGGAAATCTTCATCCCGGGGATCGCCGACTGGGCACTCTACAAGTTCGAAATCCTCGACGCGCGCAATCGCCTGTTGCCGCTCAAGGCCGACCCCTTCGCGCGCTCGATGCAGCACCCGCCGGAAACCGCGTCGCACGTCGTGCCGGAAGGTGCCTATGTTTGGGGCGACGGCGACTGGATGGCGCGACGCGCTGAGCGTAATTCGACGACGCAGCCGATCAGCATCTACGAAGTGCATGCCGGGTCGTGGCGGCGCCGCGCGGGCGAAGCCAATCGGTACCTCAGCTATACCGAACTCGCCGACGAATTGATCCCCTACGTCGCCGACATGGGTTTTACCCACATCCAGCTGATGCCGCTTTCCGAGTTCCCGTTTGACGGCTCCTGGGGCTACCAGCCGATCGGTCTGTACGCGCCGACGATTCGCCACGGCACGCCCGACGAGCTGCGCCGCTTCGTCGACCGCTGCCACCAGGCCGGAATCGGCGTGCTGCTCGACTGGGTGCCGGGGCATTTCCCCACCGACGAGCACGGCATCGGCCGCTTCGACGGAACCTGTCTGTACGAGCACGCCGATCCGCGCAAGGGTTATCACCCGGACTGGAACACGCTGATTTACAACTACGGCCGGCCCGAGGTGCAAAGCTACCTGCTCAGCAATGCCAACTACTGGCTCGACGAATTCCACGTCGACGGCCTGCGCGTCGACGCGGTCGCGTCGATGCTCTACCTCGATTACAGCCGCGACGAGGGCCAGTGGGTACCGAACGAGCGCGGCGGGCGCGAAAATCTCGAGGCGATCCGGTTTCTGCAAACGGTCAATAGCAGCGTCTATCGTAATCATCCCGGTATCGTCATGATCGCCGAGGAGTCGACCGCGTGGCCCGGCGTCTCCGAGCCGGTGTTCAACGGTGGCCTCGGTTTCGGCTATAAATGGAACATGGGCTGGATGAACGACAGTCTCGAATACATGCAGCGCGATCCGATTTACCGCCATTACCACGCCGATCAGATGACCTTCAGCATCGTCTATGCGTGGAGCGAGAAGTATGTACTGCCGCTGTCGCACGACGAGGTCGTCCACGGCAAGCGCTCGTTGCTGAACAAGATGCCGGGTGACGCCTGGCGCCAGTTTGCCAACCTGCGCGCCTTCCTCGGCTACATGTGGGGCCATCCCGGCAAGAAGTTGCTGTTCATGGGCGGCGAGTTCGCCCAGCGACGCGAATGGAACCACGACAGCGGGCTCGACTGGCCGCTGCTCGACGATGCGCGCCACGCGGGCGTGCAGCGGCTAGTGCGCGACCTCAACCGGCTTTACCGCGAGCTGCCGGCGCTGCACGCGCGCGATGCGTCTCCGGACGGTTTCGAGTGGCTGCAGATGAACCGCGGCAACAACTCGGTGTTCGCGTGGCTGCGCAAGGGCGCGGGTGACGACGAGCTGGCTGTCGCGGTGGTCAATTTTACGCCGCAAACCCATCAAGGCTATCCGGTCGGCGTGCCGCGTGCCGGCGTTTACCGCGAGCGCCTGAACTCGGACGCGACCGATTACGGCGGCAGCGGGCAGGGCAACCAGGGCGAGGTGATTGCCACCGAGGAAGCTTCGGACCGGCGGCCGGCGTCGTTGCGAATAACGTTGCCGCCGCTCGCGATCGTCATCTTTGAATTCGCCGGCGAGGCCTGAGGTGAAGTTTTCGGTCGAGCCCGGGGCGGCCGCGCCGCTCGGCGCGCATCATGACGGCGACGGCACCAACTTCGCGTTGTTCTCGCGCGATGCCAACCGCGTCGAGCTTTGTCTATACGATGCCGCCGGCGCGCACGAGATCGCGCGCGTGGATTTGCCGGCACGCAGCGGTGACGTCTGGCACGGCTACCTGCCCGGGATCGCGCCGGGCGCCGCCTACGGGTATCGCGTGCACGGTCCTTTCGAACCCGAGTCCGGCCTGCGCTTCAACCCGCACAAGCTGCTGCTCGACCCGTACGCGCGCGCGGTAGCCGGAAGGTTCGCCTGGCACGAATCGCACTACGCTTTCGATCGATCAGATGCCGCACGTGATCTCGGCTTCGATACGCGCGACAACGCCGCCCACACCTGGAAAGCCGTCGTGACCACATCGGATGCCGACCTCGTAGTGGCCGCACCCGGACGCACGCCGTGGCCCGACAGCGTCATCTACGAACTGCACCTGCGCGGTTTCACGATGATGCACCCCGACGTCCCCGAGGCCCTGCGCGGCACGCTCGCGGGCCTGGTCGAACCGCGACCGCTCGAATATCTGCGCGCGCTCGGCGTCACCAGCGTCGAGCTGCTGCCGGTGCAGCTGTATGTCGACGAGCACTTTCTGATCGACAAGAATCTGCGCAATTACTGGGGCTACAACCCGATCAATTTTTTCAGCCCGCACCCGGCTTATTGCGAGAGCGCCGGCGCGTTTCGCGACTGCGTCGCGCGCCTGCACGACGCCGGGCTCGAGGTCATCCTCGATGTCGTCTACAACCATACCGCCGAGGGCAGCGAACTCGGGCCGACGCTCAGTTTCCGCGGCATCGACAACCGCAGCTACTATCGCCTGCACGACGCCGACCCGCGCCGCTACGTCAACGATACCGGCTGCGGCAACACGCTCGACACCGAAAACCCGCAGGTTGCCGCGCTGGTCGTCGACAGCCTGCGTTACTGG
>JBPEYE010000143.1:0-4268 GCA_052030825.1 Gammaproteobacteria bacterium
CCCCGGTTCCGGCGTCAGTCGGGCAGGTAGAGGCCGCCGAGGATGGCCGCCTGGCGTGCATGGGTGACCGTCGTCAGGTTACCGGGGCGTTTCGCCAGCCGCTCGCGCGCGAGCCACGCGAAGGCGATCGCTTCGACCGCGTCCGGTTCGACCCCGAGTTCAGCCGTGGTCGCGACTCGGGTTTCCGGCAGGTTTCCGGCAAGACGTTCGAGCAGCCAGCCGTTGTGGGCGCCGCCGCCGCACACGAAACAGGTCGAAGCTTGCGCCGGCAACGTGGCCATCGCGATGGCGATCGATCGCGCGGTCAGTTCGAGCAGCGTCGCCTGGACGTCGACCGGGGCGAGTTCGCCGTCGAAGAATCGCGCCAGCCAGGTCAAATCGAAATACTCGGTGCCGGTCGATTTCGGTGCCGGCGCGGAGAAAAAGGGCTCTTGCGACAGCGCCTCGTCGAGCAGCGCGTCGCGCACCTGCCCGCTCCGCGCCCAGGCGCCGTCGGCGTCGTAGGGTTCGCCAAGGTGGCGCTGCGCCCACTGGTCCAGCAGGGTATTACCGGGGCCCGTATCGAAGCCGAGCACGGGCGCGCCCGGGTCAGCCGGCAACCAGCTGAGATTGGCGATTCCGCCAATATTGACAATGACGCGGTTTTCATCGTCGGTGCGAAACAGCGCCGCGTGGCAGGCGGGCGCGAGCGGCGCGCCCTGGCCGCCGAAAGCCATGTCCTTGCGGCGGAAGTCGGCGACCGTGGCGATGCCGGTCAGCGCCGCGATCCGGTTCGGGTCGCCGATTTGTGCGCTGTATGGCCGTTGCGCCGTGGGTCCGTGACGCACGGTTTGCCCGTGGCAACCGATCGCGGCGATTTGTCGCGCCTCGAGCGAGGCCTGCTCGAGCGCGGCGTTGACGCAGCCGGCATAGCGTTCGCCGAGTTCGGCGTCGAGGTCGTAGAGATCGTCCAGCGTCGCCGCGGGGCTCGCGTTCAATGCGCGCAGCCGAACGCGCAACGCGTCGTCATAGGAGACGGTCGAAAAGTGAAGCAGGCGGGGAGTCGCAGCGGTGAATTCGACGATCGCGACGTCGATTCCGTCGAGGCTGGTTCCCGACATCAGTCCGATGAAGATGTCGCGATTTTCGCGCCGGGTCACGGGTCGTTTTGTGCGAGCTTGCGATCCATCAGGCGCAGCATCGACAGGTAGACCTGGGTTTTCTCCTCGAAATGCGTCCGATAGGCCGAGTGCACCGGCTTGGCTTCGGGCAATTTGACCGTCAGCGGATTGCGATGCACGCCGTTGACGCGAAACTCGTAGTGCAGGTGGGGCCCGGTCGCCACGCCGGAACTGCCGACGTAGCCGATGATCTGCCCCTGCTTGACCTTCTTGCCGCTGCGCACGCCGCGCGCGAAGCCGCGCAGGTGGCCGTAGGCCGTCGTGTAGCGCCCGCCGTGGCGCAGCACGATCAGGCGGCCGTAACCGCCCTTGGTACCGGCCAGGATGACCTTGCCGTCACCCGCTGCGCGCACCGGCGTACCGTGTGGCGCGGCGTAGTCGACCCCCTTGTGCGAACGCCAGGTGGACAGGAGCGGGTGCCAGCGCTTGTTACTGAAACGCGAGCTGATCCGGCGAAAATCGACCGGGCTGCGCAGGAAAGCCTTGCGCATGCTCTTGCCGTCGGGGCTGAAATAATCGCTGTTGCCGGCCGGATCGGTGTAGTAGACCGCGCGATAGGTCTTGCCGCTGTTGACGAATTCGGCCGCGAGGATGCGGCCGTTGCGGATCTTGACGTCATCCTTGTAGAGCTCTTCGTAGACGATACCGAAGCGGTCGCCGCGGCGAATGTCGAGCGAGAAATCGATATCCCAGCCAAAGATGCTGGCGAGGTCCATGATCACGTCTTCCGGTATCTCGGCCGCGGCCGCCGCCTCGAACAGCGAGGACTCGATGCGGCCTTCGCGGTATACCGGGTAAGCCTGCAACTGGTAGTTGATGATCCGGCTCTCGAACGATTGATCCTCGGTGCGTTGGACCAGCAGCGTGCGCGTGATATCCGGCACGTACTTCATTTGCTTCAATCGCCCGTCGACATCGAGCAACAACGCGATCTTTTCGCCGGGCTGAATGTGGCGCAACGCGCGGGTCTGCTCGTTCAGGCGCGCGATCTCGTGGGTCGTCTTCGACGCGATGCCGTGTTTGGCGAAGATCGATGCCAGGGTGTCGCCCGATTCGATCGTCTCCGTGATCCACGGATCGTCGGCGTCCCCGGGTGCCTGGAGTTCCATTTGTGGCAGGCGCGCCGACGGTTCGGGCAGCGGCAGCGAATAGTGTAATCGCGCCAACTTCGGCGTAGAATTCGCGGCTTTGGCCGATGGTTGCCAGTTGGATGCACTGAATCCCAGCAGCATGATCAGCGATGCGGCCATCGAAATTTTGGCGAAGGTCCAGACCGGCAGGGTCGCACGCCGCCCGGGCAGGCTTTCAGGCCGCAGCGTAGCGGCGGGCTCGGTTTTGAAATCGAGATCTTGAAAGCTCATTAGGTAAATTGGCTAAGTTATTATTCAGATTAGAATAATAGCCTGTAGTATAGACCCCAGACGGGTATTTAGCATGATTTCCGAAAAAGATGCAATGCGGCAACTGCAGCGCGGCTGCGATGAGATCCTGATCGAGGACGAATTGCGGCAAAAGCTGGCCCGCGGCAAACCGCTGCGGATCAAGGCCGGTTTCGACCCGACCGCTCCCGATCTGCATCTCGGACACACGGTGCTGATCAACAAGATGCGGCAGTTCCAGAAACTCGGGCACCACATCATGTTCCTGATTGGCGATTTCACCGGACTGATCGGCGACCCGAGCGGCAAATCGGCGACCCGGCCGCCGCTATCGCCGGAACAGATCGAGGAAAACGCGCAAACCTACCGGGACCAGGTCTTCAAGATCCTCGATCCGGACGCGACCGAGATCTGTTTCAACTCGGCCTGGCACGGTTCCAAGTCCGCGGCCGACATGATTCGCCTCGCGTCGCGGCACACGGTCGCGCGCATGCTCGAACGCGACGACTTCGCCAAACGTTACAAGAGTAATCAACCGATCTCGATTCACGAGTTTCTCTACCCGCTGGTGCAGGGCTGGGACTCGGTCGAGATGCGCGCCGACGTCGAACTCGGCGGCACCGATCAGAAGTTCAATCTTCTGGTTGGGCGCGAGTTGATGAAAGCCGAGGGCTTGGAGCCGCAGGTCATCCTGACGATGCCGATTCTCGAGGGTCTCGACGGCGTGCAAAAGATGTCGAAGTCGCTCGACAACTACATCGGCATCGAGGATTCGCCGACCGAAATGTTCGGCAAGCTGATGTCGATCAGCGACGAGTTGATGTGGCGTTACTTCGAGCTGCTCAGCTTCCGGCCGCTCGACGAAATCGAGCGATTCCGGCGTGACGTCGATGCCGGCGCCAACCCGCGCGACGTCAAGTTCCTGCTGGCCGAGGAAATCATTACCCGGTTTCACGACGCCGCCGCCGCCGAGGCGGCGAAGCAGGATTTCATCGCCCGGTTTGCGAAGGGCGCAATGCCCGAAGACATGCCGGAGCGAACGCTCGAAATTGACGATGACGAAATCGGCGTTGCCGCGATGCTCAAGGCGGCCGGGCTGACCAGCAGCACCTCCGAAAGCTTCCGCATGATCCAGCAGGGCGCGGTCCGGCTCGACGGCGAAAAGGTCGATGACAAGGGGCTGTCCCTGACCCGGGGCACGGTCGTCGTCGCCCAGGTCGGCAAGCGCAAGTTCGCGCGGATCACGCTGGCCTGATAAAAGATTTAAATAGCGCTTGACGAAGTATTAATCCTGCCTATAATTCGCGCCTCGTCTGGCCCGTCGGGCAGCGTTTTCGCCGCCCGAACCGGGTATTCCGACGAGCATTCAAGCCCCTGATTTTCGGGCAAAAGACGGCCCATCGGCATTTATTCCGTTAAATGCCGCCGGAGACGTTGACGCCACGCGAAAAGGGCTTATAATGCGCGCCTCGCTTGAAAAAACCGGCCGGTGATCCCGTGATTTCCGGCGAAGCGGGGTGGGCCGTTTACGGCCCTTTTTGGCTGGGCGTTCCCCGGCCAGATGCTCTTTAACAATTGATCAGGTAATTTGTGTGGGCACTCATGTCGATGGTGATCTCGTATCATTGTGATTTGAGTGACCAAAACTTTAACTTAACACGTCAAAGTCAAGGTTACTCTCTTCAAAATAGTTCTACGGAGCTATCCGTAAATAGCTTTTAACTGAAGA
>JBPEYE010000144.1:0-4789 GCA_052030825.1 Gammaproteobacteria bacterium
CGCGCGGAGCGCGCCGGCGTCGACGACCATCGGCAACTCGCTCTCGATCAGCGCGTCGAGGCAACGCCGCGCGGCTTTGCCGTCGCCGAGTCCGGGGCCCACCAGCACGATACTGGCCTGCGCCAGCTTTGTCGCGAGCGCGTCCCAGCCGAGCGTCATGACCTCCGGAAACGGCGCCAGACTCGAGCGACAATCGGGATGCACGAGTGCGGTTACCAGGCCGGCACCGGCGCGCAGCGCAGCGCGCGCGGCCAGCGCGACCGCACCGCTCATGCCCTCGTCGCCGCCGACGATCAGCACGTGGCCATAGTGATTCTTGTGCGTGTTGCGCCGGCGCGGCGGCGGCAATTCGGCGCGCTCGATGACGCGGAGCGCCGGCTCGACGCTGGCACGCGTGCGTGCCGAAACGCCAAGGCTCTCGTAACGCAGCTCGCCGCAATAGTCGGGGCCGTCGGCGAGGTACTGGCCGGTCTTGGCGCCGATGAAGGTGACGGTCAAATCCGCCGCCACCGCGACCGGCTGCGCCAGCCCGGTCGACGCATTGAGTCCCGAGGGTATATCGATCGCAACCTTCGGTACCGCCGCGGCGTTGATGGCCTCGATCGAGGCCTGCCAGTCGGGGTCGAGATCACGTTGCAAACCGATACCGAGCAGGCCGTCAACGATGACATCGCCGGTCAGGGCCTGCCCGGACCAGGATTCGACGGCCCCGCCGGCGGCGCGCCAGGCGTCGGCAAAATGACGCGAGGTGTCCGATTGTTTCGCCAGATCGCCACGCGTCAGTAGCTGCACGTCGACGCCGTCACGGCGCGCGGCGAGCGCGACGACGAAGGCGTCACCGCCGTTATTGCCGGCCCCGGCGAGTACGCTGACGCGGGCGAGGTCGGGCCAGCGCTCGACGATTGCGCGCCAGGTCGCCTCGCCCGCGCGCTGCATCAATTCTTCCGGCGGCAGACAATCGTGCTCCATTGCGGTGCGATCGAGAACGTAAACCGATTCTGGCGCATACAGTAACATGGCCGCTTTATACCCCACGGCGGGCCGGCTGGCTACCGCGCGCGGGTCGCTATTCGAAGCGGGAATTGCGATTTTGCGACATCGCCGATGGGTCGGCATTGATATACTCGACGGCCAACCTTAGGAGACACCGCGCGCATGAGCGTTCCTGCCGTCAGCTTTCACCCCAAATCCGACAAGAAACTGCGCTCGCGGGTCAAGCTGCTCGGCAAGCTGATCGGCAACGTCTTGCTCAAGCACGAGCGCCCCGAAGTTTTCCACGCGGTCGAATCACTGCGCACCGGCTTTATCCAGCTGCGCAAGCGCGACCGCGAACCGAAACGCCGCGAATTGATGCGCCTGATCGAAGGCCTGTCGGCGCCGGTCATGACCCAGGTGATTCGCGCGTTCGCGATTTACTTCAACCTGGTCAATATCGCCGAGGAAGACTACCTGCATCGCCTGCGCCGCGACTCGGTCAAGGAGCACGGCCACGCGGCCTGGTCGGGTTCCTTCTATCACACCCTCGAGCAGTTTCGCGCGCAAGGGGTCGACGCCGACGCGCTGCGCGAGCTGTTCGCCGGATTGCGCTACTGGCCGGTGTTTACCGCGCATCCGACCGAATCGCGGCGGCGCACGATCATGCACCACCAGCGCGAGGTGTTCAAAATTCTCGACGCGCTGACCGATCCGCGCCTGAGCCCGTTCGAGCGTGATGACCTCGTCGAAGCGCTGCAGCTACAGATCGAAACCCTGTGGCTGACCAACGAAGTGCGCGGCAGCAAGCCGACGGTCGAGGACGAAATCAAGATGGGCCTGCACTATTTCCAGCGCAGCCTGTTCGAAGCCGTCTGTATCGATTATCGCCATCTCGAGCGCGCGGTCGTTCACGTCTACGGCGAGGACGAGTTCGGCAACCCGGTCGTCGAGGTGCCGAGCCTGATCCGCTTCGGCTCGTGGATCGGCGGCGATCGCGACGGCAACCCCTTCGTCACGCCGGCGACGACGCGCAAGGCGGTATTGATGCAGGCCGAGGAAATCCTCGGCGAGCACATTCGCCGGGTTTATCGGCTGACCTACGTGCTGACGATGTCGACGCGCTGGTTTACGCCGAGCGCCGAATTCAGCGCGAGCCTCGAGCGCGACCAGGCAATGGGTATCGCAGCCTTCGACCGGCGACGCGACCAGTTCGCCGACGAGGTTTACCGGCGCAAGCTTTATCACATCCATTTCCGATTGCGGAAAAACCTCGCGATCGTGCGTAACCGCATGCGCGGCCACGAAACCCCCGATGCCGAACATGCCTACGCCGACGCGGGGGCATTCCTCGCGGATTTGTACACGATACGGGATTCGTTGATCAGCCACGGCGAGTACGCTGCCGCCAACGGCGACCTCAAGGACACGATCCGAATCGTCGAGACCTTCGGTTTTCACCTCGTGCACCTCGACCTGCGCCAGGAGTCGACCCGCCACGGCGAAGCGGTGGCCGAACTGCTCGCCGCGTCCGGTGACGTCGATTACGCCGGGCTCGACGAAGCCGCGCGGATCGAGCTGTTGGCCTCGCGAATCGCCGCCGGCCGACCGCCGCGGGTCGACCCGGAGCGCCTGAGCGACGCCGGCCGCGAAACGCTCGAGGTGTTCGAACTGATCGCCGAGCTGCGCGCCGAGATCGGTCATGACTGCATCGGCAGCTACGTCATCTCGATGACCCACGAAGCCAGCCACGTGCTCGAAGTCGTGTACCTCGCCTGCGTCGCCGGGCTGTGCGGCCGCCAGGACGGCGGCTATTTCAACACGCTCGAAATTGCGCCGCTGTTCGAGACGATCGAGGATCTCGGCCGGATCGACGCGGTGCTCGACACCCTGCTCGGCAATCCGGTCTACCGCGAGTTGCTCGCCGCCAGCGGCGGCACCCAGGAAATCATGCTCGGCTACTCCGACTCGTGCAAGGACGGCGGCATCCTCTCGGCCGCCTGGGGTCTATACCGGGCGCAACTCAAGGTCGTCGAGATCGGCGACCGTCACGACGTCGACCTGCGCATCTTTCATGGCCGCGGCGGCACGATCACCCGCGGCGGCGGACCGACGCACGATGCCATCATCGCCCAGCCTCCAGGCACCGTGCGCGGCAAGATCAAGTTCACCGAGCAAGGCGAAGTGCTGTCGCACAAGTACGGCAACGCCGAGACCGCCAACTACGAGCTGGCGATGGGCATCACCGGCCTGATGAAAGCGAGCCTCGGCCAGTCGGCCGCGGCGGACTACGACCGCTTTCACGCGCCGATGCAGGATATCGCCGCGCGTTCCGAGGCGTTCTACCGCGACCTGACCGACCATACCGACGGCTTTTTCGACTACTTTTACCAGGCCACCCCGGTCGCCGAAATCGGCCTGATGAATATCGGTTCGCGGCCTTCGCATCGGCGCCAGGGTGACCTGTCGAAGGCGTCGGTGCGCGCGATTCCGTGGGTCTTCGGCTGGAGCCTGTCGCGCACGATGATGCCGGCCTGGTACGGCGTCGGCCACGCGCTCGGCGGCTGGCTCGACAGCGGCGACGGGGCGCGCGAACGGCTTGCCGAAATGAATCGCGACTGGCCGTTTTTCGCGGCGCTGATCAGCAACCTGCAAATGTCCCTGTTCAAGGCCGACATGCGCATCGCCCGTGAGTACAGCGGCCTGTGCAGTGACGCGAGCCTCGCGCGGCGGGTGTTCGAGCGCATCGAAGGCGAATACCGTCGCAGCGTCGACGCGGTGCTGGCCGCCGCCGGGATCGATTCGCTGCTCGCCAGCGACCCGGTGCTGAAGCTGTCGCTGACCCGCCGCGACCCTTACCTCGACCCGCTGGCCTATTTGCAAATCGACCTGTTGCGCAAGTACCGCGACGAATCCCGACCCGCCGCCGAGCACGAGCTCTGGCAGGCGGCGCTGACGAGCTCGATCAACGCGATCGCCGCCGGCTTGCGCAATACCGGATAATCGACTATTCAGACAGGGTTAAGCCAGGATCTTCAGAATTCGGCGACGCGGTATTGTGAAGTTTTTACCGGATCAATTCCGCCGGCGGTTTCCTATAATGCGCCACCTACACGGCTTTCACTTGAACCAACGGGTAAATTTAATGAAAAACATACTTGTCAGTCTCGCCCTCGCGTGCTGCGTCGGCCTCGCCGGTTGCGAAACCTTCGATGCCTACACCGGCGAAAAGAAAACTTCGAGCACGACCAAGGGCGCCGCGATCGGCGCCGGTGTCGGCGCGGTGCTCGGGTACCTGCGCAACAAGGACGAAAGCAGCAAAACCCGGCAGCGCAAGGTACTGCAGGCCGCGGGCATCGGTGCGATCGCCGGCGGCGGCGTCGGTTATTACATGGATTCGCAGGAAGCCAAGCTGCGCAAAACGCTACGCGACAGCGGCGTCAGCGTCGAACGCGACGGCGACAACATCAACCTGGTGATGCCGGGCAACATCACCTTCGTGACCGCCGGCCACGATCTCAACGCGAGCTTTCACCAGGTGCTCGACTCGGTCGTGCTGGTGCTGCAGGAGTTCAACCAGACCATCATCGTCGTCGCCGGGCATACCGACAGCCGCGGCTCCGACGCCTATAACCAGGCGCTGTCCGAACGCCGCGCCGATTCGGTCGCGCAATACCTGATCCAGAAGGGCGTTGCCGCGGCGCGCATCGACGCGGTCGGGTTCGGCGAAAAACATCCCGTCGCCGACAATTCGACCCCCGAAGGTCGCGCGCTGAACCGGCGCGTCGAACTCTCGCTGATACCGATTACCGAGGAG
>JBPEYE010000145.1:0-4796 GCA_052030825.1 Gammaproteobacteria bacterium
TCATCAGGATATTCTTGGGCGTGATTTCGTTGCGCAGGTCTTCGCTGACCTGCTGGCGGCGCCAGCGATTGCGCAGCGCGATCGCGACCGCGCGCTTGGCGTCGTCCTGGCCGATGATGTGTTTGTCGAGTTCCTGAGTGATCTCGCGCGGCGTCATCGGCGAATGGGTCATGACTTTGCTGTCCATGGCGATACTCAGTAACTCAGCGCCTCTATGGTCAGGTTGCGGTTGGTGTAGACACAGATGTCGCCGGCGATCTCGAGGCCTTTCTCGACAATTTCGCGCGCGCCGAGATCGGTATTGTCGAGCAACGCGCGCGCCGCGGCCTGCGCATAGGGGCCGCCGGAACCGATCGCCATCAGGCTGTTTTCGGGCTCGATCACGTCGCCGTTGCCGGAGATGATCAGCGACGCGTCGGCATCGGCAACGCACAGCAGCGCCTCGAGCCGGCGCAATGCCCGATCGGAGCGCCAGTCCTTGGCCAGTTCGACCGCGGCGCGGGTCATCTGACCGTTGTGCTTTTCGAGCTTGGCCTCGAACAGTTCGAACAGCATGAAGGCGTCGGCGGTGCCGCCGGCAAAGCCGGCAATTACCTGGTCTTTATACAGGCGCCGCACCTTGCGCGCATTGCCCTTCATGATCGTGTCGCCCATGCTGACCTGGCCGTCGCCACCGACGACGACGCTATTGCCGCGGCGCACGGACAGGATCGTGGTGCCTTCGAATTGCTGCAAAACCGCTTCCCGGGAGGTCGTAAGACTGTAGATACTGTCACATATGGCCCCTCGCCACCAAATACAACCACCCCATAAATTCAGGTCAGAGCAAAATGAAAGCCGGGATACAGGCCCGGCCGACAAATTTTGCTCTGACCTGAATTTAACGGCGGGAAGTCAGGAGGAAGATTTGCGTTTGGCGCGGGGGTGGGCTGCGTCGTAGGCCTGCGCGAGGTGCTGGAAGTCGAGGTGGGTATAGATTTGCGTCGTCGCGATGTTGGCGTGGCCGAGCAATTCCTGCACCGCGCGCAGGTCGGCGCTCGACTCGAGCAGGTGGGTCGCGAAAGAATGACGCAATACGTGGGGCGACAGGTTTTGCTCGAGCGCGCGGCGGCGAATCAGGGCGGCGAGCCGGCTTTGCACGGTGCGCGGCGAGATACGCCGTCCCCGGCGGCTGACGAACAGCGCCTGCTCGTCGCCAGCGACGATAGCGCGGCGCTGATCGAGCCAGCGCTCGACCGCCGCAACCGCCTTGCGCCCGACCGGAAGTTGCCGCGACTTGTTGCCCTTGCCGGTCACGGTCAACCGGCGCGCGCGCAAATCGAGATCGTCGCGATCGATGCCAACGAGTTCGGCGAGCCGCAGTCCCGACGAATAAATCAACTCGAAAATCGCGAGATCGCGAATCAACAGCGGGTCGGCGTCGTCATCGAGCCGCAGCAGTCGGTCTAGCGCCTCGGCGTCGCAGGTTTTCGGCAGCGGCTTGTCGGCCTTCGGCGCCCGGACGTCGCGCGCCGGGTTGTCGGCGACGAGGCCGTGACGGATCAGGTGCTGGTAAAAACTGCGAATCGCCGACAGCTCGCGCGCAATCGTGCGACTCTTGCGGCCCTCGCGAAAGCGTCGCGCGGCGTAGGCGCCAACCTCGTCGTGGCCTACGTGACGCCAGTCTTCGATCCCCCGGGCGCGCAGCTGCGCCGCGAAGCGCTCGAGATCGCGACGATAGTTGGTCAGGGTATGCGCGGAATAGTAGCGTTCGCTGCGTAACATCTGGATATATCGATCCAGAGTTTCGTCCACGATTTACTCCACCTGCATCAGGCTGTACAGACGATGGCTGACGAGCTCGCCGAGCTGTTGCAAAAAGATGGTGCCCATCGCCAGGCCGAAACGGTCGGCGCTGACGCTGCCGAGGCACAACAAGCCGAGCGGGCGCGTATGGTGCAGCGGAATCAGCGCGCTCGAGCCGATGCGGATGTCGGCACCGAAGAGTTCGTGGTTGATCTTTTCGTCCTGACGGCCGCAAATGGGTTTGCGCGCGTCCAGCCACGGCTTGACCGTGTCGAGAATGCCGCTGCGGGCGTCGAGGTAGAGCCCGTCGAGCAACCTGCCGGTACGACCGACGCCCGGCAGAAAGCGAAAGCAGACGAAATCGGTATAGAAAAACGTTTGCACCTGGTCCTGTACCATCGCCAGCACGTCGTGCAGCGCGTCGGTGCTCATTAGCTCCAGCGCGAGCCGGTGGAAGCGCTGGTTGAGTTCCTCGTTATCGCGCGCGATGCCGACCAGCTCGTCGATCTTGGCCTTGAGCTTTTGATTTTCGTCGCGCAGCAGCCTGAGCTGGCGTTCGACCAGCGAGGTCGCGCCGCCGGTCTGGTGCGGGATCGCGAGGGTCGAGAAAATCTCGGGATAAGCCATCAAAATTTCGGGGTTTTTCTGCAGAAACTGGACGACTCGAGCCTCCTCGGCCGCGTCGTCCCGCGCCTGTTCCACGCCGACTTCACTCATATTCAATCTCGCCGTGATAGACCATTGCGGTATCGCCCGACATCATAACGGGGTTTGAGTCGCCTTGCCATTCCAGTTTGAGCTCGCCGCCGCGCAGGCTTGCCGTCGCGGCATTGTCGAGTCGGCCGAGCGCGACCCCGGCCACCATCGCCGCGCACGCGCCGCTGCCGCAGGCGCGGGTTTCGCCGACGCCGCGCTCGTAGACGCGTAGCCGAAATGCACTGCGGTCGACGAACTCGACAAAGCCGACGTTGACCCGCTCCGGAAACAGCGGATGCGACTCGCAGCACGGACCGAGCGTGTCGACCGGCGCCGCGTCGACGTCGTCGACCGCGATGACCATGTGCGGATTGCCGATCGAACAGGCGAAGAATTCGATTTCGCGGCCATCGCATTCGGCGCGATACAGATCTTCGCGCGCGTCGGCGACGAGCGGAATCTCGGCCGGCTCGAAGCGCGGCACGCCCATCTCGACGCGAAAACGGGTGGCGTCGATCGCCTCGAGCACGAGCATTCCGCTGCTGGTCTCGACCGGAATCCGGTCGAGTTCGGTCAGGCCCTGCTCGCGCACGAAGCGGGCGAAGCAGCGCGCGCCATTGCCGCACTGCGCGACCTCGCCGCCGTCGGCGTTGAAAATCCGGTAGCGAAACGCGGCGTCCGTGCCGTCGGGTCGCTCGACGACGAGCATTTGATCGAAACCCACGCCGCTGAAACGACTCGCCCAGCGGCGAATCAGGTCCGGCTCGGGCGTGAAAGCCTGGTTGATCGCATCGATCACCATGAAATCGTTGCCGAGGCCGTGCATCTTGGCGAAGCGCAGCGTCACGGCAACAGCGACTCCCCGCGGATTAGTTCGTAGAAACGCTCGCGTTCGCGCACGCAGTAATGGCGTTCGCCATCGACCATGATTTCGGCGGCGCGCGTTCGCGAATTGTAGTTCGACGCCATGCCGAAACCGTAGGCGCCGGCCGAGCGAATCGCGAGCAGGTCGCCCGGCGCGATCGCCAGTTCGCGGTCCTTGCCGAGAAAATCGCTCGATTCGCAGATCGCGCCAACCACGTCGTAGACGCGTGCCGGCGCATCGCCGGGTTCGAGCGCCGGGATGATCGCCTGCCAGGCGCCGTAAAGCGCCGGCCGGATCAGGTCGTTCATTGCCGCATCGACGACGGCAAAGTTCTTGTCGGGCGACTGCTTGAGGTAATTGACCCGGGTCAGCAGAATGCCGGCGTTGCCGGCGATCGCGCGCCCGGGCTCGATAATAATGGTGCCGGCGAATCGCGCGAGACGCTCGCCGAGCGCGCTCGCCCATTCCGACGGCAGTGGCGGCGCCTCGTCGCGATAACGGATGCCGAGCCCGCCGCCGAGGTCGAGATGGGTGATGTCGACGCCGTGCGCGCGCAGCCGCTCGATCAGCTCGAGCAACCGGTCGAGCGCGTCGATGAACGGCGCGAGCTCGGTGAGCTGCGAACCGATGTGGCAATCCATGCCGACGACCTCGATACCGTCGAGCCGGGCCGCGTGCCGGTAGATCCGCTCGGCGTCGGCATAGGCGATACCGAACTTGTTCTCCTTGAGCCCGGTGGAAATATACGGATGGGTTTTGGCGTCGACATCGGGGTTGACGCGAAACGAGACCCGCGCCGTGACCCCCCGCGCGACGGCGATCTCGGCGATGCGTTCCAGTTCGGCTTCGGACTCGACGTTGAAACACAGGATACCGACCTCGAGCGCGGTATCGATCTCGGCCGGCAGTTTGCCGACGCCGGAGAACACGATTTTGCGCGGGTCGCCACCGGCCTGCAGCACACGCTGCAGTTCACCGCCGGAGACGATGTCGAAACCCGAGCCGAGGCGTGCGAGCAGGTTCAGCACGGCGAGGTTCGAATTGGCCTTGACCGCGTAGCAAACGAGATGGTCGCGCCCGTCGAGGGCGTCGTCGAACGCATGCCAGTGTCGCTCGAGCGTTGCCCGCGAGTAGACGTACAGCGGCGTGCCGTAGGTTTCGGCGAGTTCGGTGACGGCGACGTCCTCGCAGTGAAGCTCGCCATTTTTGTATTCGAAGTGGTCCACCTAGTACGTCCGGGTCTTGCGCTCGTCGCGTTCGTCGTCGGGCAGCTCGAGCGGACCCTTGTTGCCGCAGCCGCCGAGCGTGAGCAACAGGCCCAGCAGCGCGAGCCAGATCGAAATGCGTTTGCCGTTCATGACGCCGAGATTACACGTTTCGCGCTCAGGGCCCAAACCCCGGCGCCGCACAGCAGCCCGCCGCCGACGATTCCGTAGGCGCGCTGCGCGCG
>JBPEYE010000146.1:0-6514 GCA_052030825.1 Gammaproteobacteria bacterium
GGACAGCGAAAAGCCGACCGGGATCTGGTGAAAGAACAGCCGTCGCGACGGCTGCACGAGGCTGTCGAAATTGATCTCGACGAAGTACGACTCGACCGGGCGTTCCGGGGTCGACAACTCCTCGGCCCAGCGCACGAGGCTGCGCTTGAACAGATCGAGCGTGCGCGCGTTGGTCCGGTGCAGCTGGGCGTCGGTCATCGCGTTGATCGTGTTTTCGATTGACGGCACCCGGTTGCTCGACTCGAGCGGGTACTGCGGTCGCGCCGACGCGTTGACCGAAATGACCACCAGTTTGGGCGCGGGCTCGGCGCCGATCGACTGCATGAACGCGCGCGCGCCGCCGGCAATCTCTACCATTTCGTAAATCGCGAGCAGCCCGAGGTTATCGGTGATGCCGCCATCGACCATGTGAATGTACTGTCGATCCGCCTTGTTGGCGTAACTGGTCATGCCGTCGAGCACGTCCTCGAGCTGGGGCGAGCCCTGTACGCGCTGGCGCGCCGCGCGCAAGCGGTCGATCGGTGACGGATCGCAATCGGGATAATTGCGCAGCACCACCGGGTTGAACAGGATCGGCACTGCCGACGACGCGGCGACGGCTCGCGAGACCGGGAACGACGACAGGTCGGAACACAGCAGGTCGAAATACTCCTGCAGAAACGAGAAACGCACGCCGCGACCGAGGTCGGTCGCGTTGATCGCGATTACCGGCCCGTCGCCGAAAAACAGGTCGGCAAAAGTCGCGTCTTCGAACACGGTATCGTCGTAGAGATCGATCGCCATTTCGGTGCGGCCGGTGCGCGAGAACCAGCGGCTCGGGCTGAGCAGGCCGCTGATCAGTTCGCCGGCGACGTTGCGGCGCAGGAACTTGTCCTCGAACTCCTCGAATATGCCGTCACGATAGAGGCCGTAGTACGCGGCGGTGAAACTGCCGCCCGACACCGAGCTGATCATGTCGACCTGGTCGAGCAGACGCGCCGGTTCGCCGTCGATATTGACGCGGGTGGCGCGCAGCGCGCGCAGCACGCCGTAGGCCAGCGTCGCTGCGCGCGTGCCGCCGCCGGAAAACGCGAGCACCAGGGTTACGCCGTCGTGATCCTTGTCGTCGACCGCGCGCTCGAGCGAATAATTGACCCGCGCCGGGTTTTCGTCGACGTGCAGGTTGCTGATCTGGCCGTAGGAGGTGCAGCCGGCCAGCGCCAGCAAGCCCGCGAGGACCAGGCCGCGCCAGCTGCGATCGGGGCCGTGGTGTGCGGCGAGCGTCATGTCGATCGTCGGGTCTTCCGTAATTCGGGTTTCGGGGTAACATAACCGCAGGCGCAGCCGAATGCCAGCGATGAAAGTCGGGTTGTTTGCGGCTTGCCTCCGGGGTCCCGGCAGGTCGCGGGCCAAGCGACACAAGTGCGACATTAACGGGCTTGATCGCGGGATTTGAAAATAAGATACCCAAAAACGAGAAAAATTGTTCCGTTTTAGCAATTTTTATTGTAATTTAATCGCAAGACCTGAAAGTGACCAACGTGGATCAATTCGATTACATCGTCGTCGGTGCCGGCTCGGCCGGCTGCGTGCTCGCCAACCGGCTGTCGGCGGACCCGGCGGCGCGCGTGCTGTTGCTCGAGGCCGGCGGTCGCGACCTGAGCCCGTGGCTGCACGTGCCGGTCGGCTATTTCAAGACGATGCACAACCCGGCCTTTGACTGGTGTTACCTGACCGAGCCCGATCCGGGTATCGCCGGCCGGCAGCTGCAATGGCCGCGCGGCAAGGTGCTCGGCGGCTCGAGCGCGTTGAACGGGCTGCTCTACGTGCGCGGCCAGCCCGAGGATTACGACCGCTGGGCCGAGCTCGGCAATCCCGGCTGGGCCTACGCCGACGTGCTGCCCTATTTCAAGAAATCCGAAGACAACGAGCGCGGCGCCGACGCGTATCACGGTGTCGGCGGCCCGCAAAAGGTGTCCGACCTGCGGCTGCGCCGGCCGATCGCCGAGTACTTCATCCAGGCCGCGACCGAGATCGGCATTCCGCGCAACGACGATTACAACGGCGCCAGCCAGGAAGGTGTCGGTTACTTCCAGCAAACCGCTTACCGCGGTTTTCGCTGGAGCACGGCGAAGAGTTTTCTGCGCCCGGCCAGGGGTCGGTCGAACCTGAAGGTGCTGACCAACGCTCAGGTCACGCGGCTGCGACTCGATGGCAAGCGCGTGACCGGCGTAGACTACCGTCGCGGCGGCGCCGACGCGAGCGCGCTCGCGAGTGCCGAGGTGATCCTGTCGGCCGGCGCGATCAACTCGCCGCAGATCCTGCAGTGCTCGGGCATCGGCGACCCCGAGCAGCTGAAGAACGCCGGTGTCGAGGTCGTACACGATCTGCCCGGCGTCGGCAAGAACCTGCAGGACCACCTGCAGATCCGACTGGTCTACAAGACCAGCGAACGCACGCTAAACGACGAGCTGAACAACGTGTTCAAGCGCACGATGGTCGGGATCCAGTACATCCTGACCCGCACCGGGCCGCTGACGCTCGCGGCCAGCCAGGTCACGATCTTCACGCGCTCGAGCGACGACGTCGACCGGCCCGACATCCAGTTTCACATGCAGCCGCTGTCGGCCGACAAGCCGGGCGAGGGCGTGCACCCGTTCTCGGCGTTCACGTCGTCGGTCTGCCAGCTGCGCCCGCACAGCCGCGGCGAGGTCGTGATCCGCTCGCCGGACCCGCTCGAGTACCCGGCGATCCACCCGCACTACCTGTCCGATCCGCGCGACTGCGCGGTCGCGGTCGGCGGCATCAAGGTCGCGCGGCGGATTGCGGAAGCGCCGGCATTGCGCGACCGGATCGTCGACGAATACGTGCCGGGACGCGAATACCAGACCGACGCGGAGCTGCTCGAGGCCGCGCGTCAATACAGCCAGACGATTTATCACCCGAGCAGCACCTGCAAGATGGGCGTCGACGCCGACGCCGTCGTCGATCCGCGACTCAGGGTGCACGGGATCGACGGATTGCGCGTCGCCGACGCGTCGATCATGCCCGAGATCGTATCGGGCAACACCAACGCGCCGACGATCATGATTGCAGAAAAGGCCGCAGACATGATAATGGAGGATTCGAAATGATCCGCCGCGGCGACAAGACCGATTTTTTTACGAGTTGAAGTAGGAGACGACACATGAAAATGACCACCGAAGAAGCCTTCATCAAGGTATTGCAGATGCATGGCATCGAACACGCGTTCGGGATCATCGGCTCGGCAATGATGCCGATCTCGGACCTGTTCCCCGAGGCCGGCATCAAGTTCTGGGATTGCGCGCACGAGGTCAACGCCGGCATGAGCGCCGACGGCTACACCCGCGCGACCGGCAAGATGTCGATGGCGATCGCGCAGAACGGCCCCGGGATCACCAACTTCGTGACCCCGATCATGACCGCGTACTGGAATCACACGCCGATGCTGCTGGTAACCCCGCAGGCGGCCAACAAGACGATCGGGCAGGGCGGCTTCCAGGAAGTCAAGCAGATGGCGATGTTCGAAAACTGCGTTTGCTACCAGGAAGAGGTTCGCGACCCGACCCGCATCGCCGAGGTCCTGAACCGCGTTATCGAAAATGCCTGGCGCGGCAGCGCGCCGGCGCAGATCAACGTGCCGCGCGACTACTGGACTCAGGTCATCGACATCGAGTTGCCGCAGATGGTGCGTCTCGAGCGTTCGCCGGGCGGTCCGCAGGCGGTCGCGCAGGCAGCCAAGCTGCTGTCCGAAGCCGAATTTCCGGTGATTCTGAACGGCGCCGGCGTTGTTCTCGGCAATGCCATCGACGCGTCGAAGGCACTCGCCGAGAAGCTCGACGCGCCGGTTTGCTGCAACTACCAGCACAACGACGCGTTCCCGGGTTCGCACCCGCTGGCCGCCGGACCGCTGGGCTACAACGGCTCGAAGGCGGCGATGGAGCTGATTTCGAAGGCCGACGTCGTGCTCGCGCTCGGCACCCGGCTGAACCCGTTCTCGACGCTGCCGGGCTACGGCATCGATTA
Source organism: Gammaproteobacteria bacterium (assembly GCA_052030825.1). Classification (GTDB taxonomy): domain Bacteria; phylum Pseudomonadota; class Gammaproteobacteria. The sequence goes on from JBPEYE010000146.1 coordinate 4,027, forward strand.
CTGGCCGAAGCAGGCCAAGATCATTCAGGTCGACATCAACGCCAGCCGCATCGGCCTGACCAAGAGGGTCGACGTCGCGATCCAGGGCGACGCGAAGCGCGTGGCCGAGCAGCTGCTCGAGCAGCTCGCGCCGTCGGCCGGCGACGCCGGCCGTGACGCACGGGTCAAGCTGATCGCCGAGACCAAGGACAACTGGGCGCGCGAACTCGCCGAGATGATCCACGAGGAAGACACCGACGAGGGCATCACCTGGAACGAGCGCGCGCGCAAGCGCGAGCCCGACCGCATGTCGCCGCGCCAGGCCTGGCAAGCGATCATGCAGGCGATGCCGAAGGACGCGATGATGTCGTCGGACATCGGCAACAACTGCGCGATCGGCAACGCTTACCCGAGCTTCGAGGAAGGCCGCAAGTACCTCGCGCCCGGCCTTTTCGGTCCCTGCGGTTACGGCCTGCCGTCGATTCTCGGCGCCAAGATCGGCCGCCCCGACGTGCCCGCGATCGGCTTCGCCGGCGACGGCGCGTTCGGCATCTCGATGAACGAGATGACCGCCTGCGGCCGCAACGAGTGGCCGGCGATCACGATGATCATCTTCCGCAACTACCAGTGGGGCGCCGAGAAGCGCAACACGACGCTGTGGTACGACGACAACTTCGTCGGCACCGAACTCAACGTCGGCGTCGAGTACGCGAAGGTTGCCGACGGCTGCGGTCTCAAGGGCGTCAAGGCGGAAACGCCGGAGCAATTGACCGAGGCCTTGAAGACCGCGGTCAAGGAGCAGATGGACGACAATGTCACGACCTTCATCGAAGTCGTGCTGAACCAGGAGCTCGGCGAGCCGTTCCGCCGCGACGCGATGAAGCGACCGGTCGCGGTCGCCGGCATCAGCAAGGACGACTTCCGCCCGCAGCAGCCGGAATAAATGAAGCCCGAACCCCGGCCGGCAACGGCCGGGGCTGGTTTGCGGGATTCGCCTATTCCTCGGTCAGTCGGGCGAGGTCGCCTGCGGCGTCGCGCAGCAGCGGCACGTATTTGTCGACGTCGTCCGGCGAGACCCGCGAGCGTGGCGCCTGGATCGCGAGCGAGCTGTAGAAACGGTTCTTGCGGTCCTTGATCGGCACCGCGATCGCGATCACGTCGTCGTAGAGTTCCTCGTTGTCGATCGAAATCTCCCGTTCCTCGATGCGATCGATCTGTTCGAGCAGAACGTCCGGATCGGTAATCGTATTCTTCGCGTGGCGCGTGAGCTCGAGCCGGCCGACGATCGATTTGCGTCGTGCTTTCGGTAGCGTGCTCAGATAAAGCTTGCCGCTGGCGGTGCAATACAGCGGCACGCGCATACCGATCGGGAACTGCAGGCGCAGCGGCGCCCTGGTTTCGACGCGGTCGGAGTAGGCCATGTAAAGGCCGTCCGGGTAGGCGATGTTGCAGGTTTCGCCGACGGTCTCCGACAGTCGCGTCAGAATCGTGTGGCGGGCAGTACTGAAGCGCGCGTTGGCGAGCACGCCGACGGCAACGTCATAGAGCCGGTTACCGGGGACGTAGCTTTTGCCGTTGATACGCTTGAGCAGGTAACCGCGCGCCTCGAGCTCGGCGCAGAGGCGATGCGCCGTCGCCTTCGGTAATTCCAGTACCTCGTTGATTTCGGTTGCGCTCAGGGGTTTGGGAGATGCCGCGACCGTATCGAGGATGTCGAGCACTCGATGAATAGTGGAGCCGCGTTCTCGTTTCACCGGTTTGTCCAAACCTGTTCCGCTTTTGGAACGGCCCATTATACTAAAAAAGAGTTGAAAACGAGAATACTTATTCCGTTTTAAGGAAATTTTCTGGAGTTTGCGGCTGCTGACAACGGGGCCCGAGGATCATTCGATGATATCGTCTTCGGTGCGGGGTCGGCAGGCTGCGCGCCGGCGCATCGATTGTCGGCCGATCCGGCAAACGGGGTACCTCGGGTGGCGAGATACCGATGCCGATAATCGTGAGCGCTCAAACCCGGATCACCCCCGGATTGAAGCGACAGCCGATGCCCTTCGACAAACTCGTCAGCGCCACACGCCGGTAAATCCAGGCCAGTGACGACCGCCAGGATAGAGTTCAGCCTGCCGGGCGTTTGCCCGTGACAAGCCAGATCGAAGGAGAGGCATCAGATTAACCCGGCGACAGCTATTGTCGCCGGGTCAATCGTTTACCCACCGGACATTACCCTCGGCAGCCAAAGCACCAGTTGCGGGAAGATCAACAGCAGGATGAGACCGAAGAGCTGAATTCCCATGAACTGCATCATGCCCAGGTAGATGTCCTTGAGATCCCAGTTCGGCACGACCCCCTTAAGAAAGTAGGCTGACAAGGCCACCGGTGGCGATAGCCAGGCTGTCTGCAGGTTCACCGCGACCAGAATGCCGAACCAGACCATCAGGTTGTAGCGATCCAGCCCGTGGATGTCCAACGCCGCGACCGTCGGCAGTAAAATTGGCACGACGATCAGAAC
>JBPEYE010000147.1:0-2419 GCA_052030825.1 Gammaproteobacteria bacterium
GATCAGCGATTACTACGCGCGCCGCGGCGCGCGGGTGGCGCCGCGCGGCAAATCAGTCGTCGCGCTGGCCGGGATTCCGCGACTGGCGCCAGGCCCAGACAAAATAGGCCGCGATCAGCGCGAGGTTGACGATCACGCCGATGACGAAAAAGCCGATCGGCGCGTCGGGGTCGCCGCGCGGGGGCTCGCTCGCGGGCTGTTCGCTGACGGCGATCAGCTCACCACGACTGGAGGCGGGGTCGAAGCTCATGACGGCTGAACAGTTTACGCTACCGACGCCCGGGCGCAACGCGCGCCGACTCGCGACCGGCTGGCTGTTGCTCGGTCTCGGCGCGCTGGTCGTCGGCGGCCTGTTCACGCTGCTGATCGTGCTGTCGCGCACGCCCTACTTCCAGCAGGTCGTGCCCTTCGTCGACTTTTTCCATACCGCGCTGGTGGTGCACGTCAATCTGACGGTGCTGGTCTGGTTCCTTGCCTTCGCCGGCGTACTGTGGAGCTACACGCCGTCGCGGCGCTGGCGCGCCGCCGGCCGCGGCGCGCTGCTGTTCGCGGTTGCAGGCACGACGCTGATCGTGGTCGCGCCTTTTTCCGGAGACGGCCGACCGCTGCTGAACAACTACGTACCGGTACTGCAGAATCCGGTATTTTTCACCGGCCTCGGCCTGTTCGGCACCGGCTTCGCGCTGCTCGTGCTGCGCGCGCTGCGCACCGCGTTCGACGTCGATAACGGCAGCGGCGGCGAGAGCGTGCTGCGCTTCGGCCTGTTCGTCGCGGCGATGGCCTCGCTGTCGGCGCTGGCCGCGCTGGCCATGTCCTGGCTCGGCATCGACGACGGCTTCGACGGCCTCGCCTACTACGACCGGCTGTTCTGGGGCGGCGGTCACATCATCCAGTTCAGCCACACGCAGATGATGCTGATCGCGTGGCTGTGGCTCGCGAGCGTCAGCGGTGCGCGCTTGCGCCTGACGCCGCGCGTGACGCTGCTGCTGTTCGCGCTCGGGCTGTCGCCGGTATTCGCGGTGCCGGCAATCTACGTCGCCTTCGACGTCAGCTCCGGCGGCCACCTGTTCTGGTTCATCCAGTTGATGAAATTCGGCGGCGCGGTCGCCGCGGTACCGATCGGTCTGGCGGTATTCGTCGCCGTCTGCGAGCACCGCCGACCTCCGCCGGGCCGCGCACTCGAGCGCCACGCGCTATGGTTCTCGATGCTGTTGTTCGGCGCCGGCGGCGTACTCGGATTCCTGATCAATGGCAGCAACGTCACCGTGCCGGCGCATTACCACGGTTCGATCGTCGGCATCACGCTGGCGTTCATGGGTCTGACCTACCATCTGTTACCGCGGCTCGGCTTCGCCGCGGTCAGCGGTCGGCTGGCGCGCTGGCAACCCGGCATCTACGGCGGCGGGCAGTTGCTGCACATTACGGGCCTTGCGTGGTCCGGCGGCTACGACGTCGCGCGCAAGTCGACCGCGACCCAGCAAAGCTTCGAACAGGTTGCCGGCATGGGCCTGATGGGTCTCGGCGGCCTGATTTCCATTGTCGGTGGATTGTTGTTTCTGATACTCGTCTACCGCGCGATGCGACCGGCGGCGCAGCGCCCGTTGCGCCTGGGGCCTACCGAGCCGGGCATCGGCCAACCACCACCCGGTTGATATTGGTCAAAGACAGGCCCCCACCGGTCTCCAATAATCCGGATCATGATTGCCATTGAAATCGGCCGACAACGACTTCCGCGGACGGCCGCCGCGCGCACCGGATTCGGCACGGTCCGATGAAATCCAACGGCCTGGTTTCGTTGGTCGGCGCGGGTCCCGGCGACCCCGATTTGCTGACGCGCAAGGCTTTACGCCGAATTCGGCAGGCCGACGTCGTGGTCTACGACCGCCTCGTCAGTGACGCCATCATGCGCCTCGTGCCGCCCGGCGTCAGCCGCATCGCGGTCGGCAAGGCGCCGGGGCGGCATTGCGTGCCGCAGTCGCAGATCAACGAGATCCTCGTCAGCCTGGCGCGCGCCGGGCGCCGCGTCGTGCGCCTGAAGGGTGGCGATCCGTACATCTTCGGCCGCGGCGGCGAGGAAGCGCTCGAACTCGAGCGCCACGGCATCGCCTTCGAGGTCGTGCCGGGGGTAACCGCGGCCGCCGGTTGCGCGAGCTACGCCGGCATCCCGCTGACCCATCGCGGCCTTAACCACGGCGTGCGCCTGATGACCGGCCACCTGCACGACGACGAATTACGCAACGTCGACTGGCGGCGCGTCGCCGACCCGGACTGCACGCTGGTGATCTACATGGGGCTCAACAATCTCGCCGCGATCTGCGCCGAACTCGAGCGCGCCGGTCTCGCCGCGGAAACGCCCGCCGCGGCGATCCACGCGGCGACCACCGCCGCGCAGCGCAAGGTCGTGGCAACGCTCGCGACG
>JBPEYE010000148.1:0-1571 GCA_052030825.1 Gammaproteobacteria bacterium
CCAACGACGATGCCACGCCGCAGGAAGCCAACGCCGGCGACGCCGAGACGGATATCGGGGAGCAGCCCGACGCGGTCGCGGCCGGCGCCGATCCGGCCGCCGATGAGGAATCTGCCCGGGAAGCGGCCGGCGATGCGCTGGCCCGGGTCGAGCAGCAGATGTCCGAGCAGGCGGCCGAGCAGTGGCTACGCAAGATTCCCGACGATCCGGGCGGCCTGCTGCGGCGCAAGTTCCTGTTCCAGTATCGCCAGCGCGGCGGCGTCGACCGCGAGGGGGACCCATGGTAGCGGCGCTTCGCGGATTCACCGTGCTGTTGTTGTTTGCGCTCGCGCCGCCGCTGGCGGCCGAGATCAAGGTGTCGCTAGACCGCAACCCGGTCCAGGTCAACGAGTCTTTTCAGCTGGTGTTCTCGCTCGACCAGATGCCGGATCGCGATCCCGATTTCTCGCCGCTGCAAAGAGATTTCATGATTCTTGCCAACAACCGCAGCAACAGCATCAGCATCATCAACGGCGAGTACCGCCGCAGCGTCAAGTGGACGCTGCAACTGATGGCCAAGCAGATCGGCGAATTCACGATCCCGGCGATTCGCTTCGGCAAGGAACGCAGCGAACCCTTCGGCGTGACCGTCGAGCCGTCGAGTCTCGCGTCGGTGCCGCACGACGATCTCGTGCTCGAACTCGTCGGCGACCGCGACCGGGTCTACGTGCAGCAGCAGATGGTGGTGACGTTGCGTTTGCTGAGCGCGTCCGATCTGTCGGCCTATCATTTCGGCGACATCGCGCTCGACGGCGCCGACGCGGTCATCGAACCGCTCGGCGACGCCCGCCAGTACACGACGCGGATTGCCGACCAGTCCTATCTCGTGCTCGAAAAGCAGGTCGCGTTGTTTCCGCAGCAGAGTGGGCGGCTCGAGGTCGGCCCGGTGATGGCCGAGGTGCGGCTGCCGTCGCGCTCGAGTTTCGATCCGTTTCGCACCGGCGGCGAAATCCGGCGGTTACGCTCCGAGTCGCTCGCGATCGACGTCGACGCGATCCCGGCCGGCTGGGATGCCGATGTCTGGCTGCCGGCGACGCATATCGAGCTGCGCGAACAGTGGCAGGGCGACCTCGAGGGAGTCGCGGCCGGCGAACCGGTCACGCGCACGCTGACGCTGCTGGCCGACGGGCTGACCGCGGCGCAATTACCCGAAATCGAGCTGCCCGCGGTCGACGGCATCAAGCATTACCCGGACCAGGCGGCGCTCGCCAACGAACGCGCGGGCGACGGCATTCGCGGCCGGCGCGAGCAAAAGATCGCGTTGATCCCGAGCGCGGCCGGGCAATACCGGTTGCCGGCGGTCAGCCTGCGGTGGTGGAACATCGCGACCGGCGAGATCGAAACCGCGACGCTGCCGGCGCGCGAGCTCGTGGTCGCGCCGCTGCCGGGCGGTAGCGCCGCGCCGGACGTGGCGCCGCCGGATGCGGTCGCGCCATCGAACGTCGCGCCGGCGGCGACCGATGCGAGCGCACCGGCGGCACGCTTCTGGCCCTACCTGAGCCTGCTGCTGGCCTGCGGCTGGGCGGCGAGTG
>JBPEYE010000149.1:0-1695 GCA_052030825.1 Gammaproteobacteria bacterium
ACCGCGGTCGCGGTCAACCAGGGCGGCAAGCGCAAGGGCGCGATGTGCGCCTACCTGGAGTCCTGGCACCTCGACATCGAGGACTTTCTCGATCTGCGCAAGAACACCGGCGAGGAGCGCCGCCGCACCCACGACATGAACACCGCCAACTGGATCCCGGACCTGTTCATGAAGCGGGTCGCCGAGGAAGGTCAGTGGACGCTGTTCTCGCCTTGCGAGGTGCCGGAACTTCACGACCTGGTGGGCAACGAATTCGAGGCGGCCTATGTCGCCTACGAGGCCAAGGCCGACCGCGGTGAAATCAAGAACTTCCGCCGCATCCAGGCGATTGACCTGTGGCGCAAGATGCTCGGCATGCTGTTCGAAACCGGCCACCCGTGGATGACGTTCAAGGATCCCTGCAACCTGCGCTCGCCGCAGCAACACGTCGGCGTCGTGCATTCGTCGAACCTGTGCACCGAGATCACGCTGAACACCTCGGACACCGAAATCGCGGTTTGCAACCTCGGCTCGATCAATATCGCCCAGCACGTCGACGCGAGCGGCCTCAATCTCGAAAAGCTCGAGCGGACGATCAACACCGCGATGCGCATGCTCGACAACGTCATCGACTACAACTACTACAGCGTGCCGCAGGCGCGCACCTCGAACCTGCGCCACCGCCCGGTCGGGCTCGGCATCATGGGCTTCCAGGATGCGCTGTTCAAGCAGCACATTCCCTACAGCTCCGAAGCCGCGATCGAGTTCGCCGATGAGTCGATGGAAGCGGTCAGCTACTACGCGATCCAGGCGTCGACTCAGCTTGCCGAGGAGCGCGGCCCCTACTCGAGCTTCCAGGGATCGCTGTGGAGCCAGGGCATTCTGCCGATCGATTCGATCGAGAAACTGCGCGACGCGCGCGGCGAATACCTGCAGCAGGACACCAGCGCGCGCATGAACTGGGACAGCCTGCGCCAGCGGGTCACGAGCATCGGCATGCGCAACTCGAACACGATGGCGATCGCGCCGACCGCGACGATCTCGAACATCTGCGGCGTCAGCCAGTCGATCGAGCCGATTTACCAGAACCTGTTCGTCAAGTCGAACCTGTCCGGCGAGTTTACCGTCGTCAATCCCTACCTGGTCGAGGACCTCAAGGCGCAGGACCTGTGGGACGACGTGATGGTCAACGACCTCAAGTACTACGACGGCAGCGTGCAAAACATCGATCGCGTGCCGGACGACCTGAAAGCGATTTACGCGACCGCGTTCGAGATCGATTCGCGCTGGCTGGTCGAAGCCGCGTCGCGGCGGCAGAAATGGATCGACCAGGGCCAGTCGCTGAATCTGTACATGGCCGAGCCTTCGGGCAAGAAGCTCGACAATCTGTACAAGCTGGCGTGGGTGCGCGGACTCAAGACGACCTATTACCTGCGTTCGCTCGGCGCGACCGCGGTGGAAAAAACCTCCACGCCGGAACCCCAGGCCGAGCCCGAGGAAGACCCCAAGGTTTGTTCGATCCTCGACCCGGATTGCGAAGCCTGTCAATGACTAGCCCCGAAAACGTGCTGTTGAATAAGAGCAAGGAGATAACCGATGCTGAACTGGGATGAACCCCTGACCCCGCAAGCGCCGCGCGCCCCGGAAGCCCCGCGCGAGCCGGTTGCCGCGAAACCGGCACCGGCTGTTTCGCCGCCCCCGGCCGCGCCACCGCGG
>JBPEYE010000015.1:0-2755 GCA_052030825.1 Gammaproteobacteria bacterium
GTACGTTTTCCTGGTCATTCTCGCGGCGGTCGCGTATTTCGTATTCTTTTTCGAAGCGGAACTCACGAACCAGATCGTCGGTAATATGTTCATCAGCGGCATCGGGGCCTGTTTTATCGTCTTCTGTATCTTCAAGTTCGGCCTGCACTACAAGATCGCGTCGCTGGCGCGCTTCGCGACCGCGTTCTACTACGCGGTATTCGAGTACAAGAAGGTACAAACGACGCCGTCCGACCTGTCTTTCGTCGACAGCGTGCGCCAGCAGGCCGAAGTGGCGCTGGCCGCCAACTTCGATCCGACCCTGTCGGCGACGCAGCTCGCGATTCCGGTCACGCTGTACTCGGGCAAGGACCCCTACCTCGAGGAACTGCGCGCCAAGATCAAGGAAGCGGAAAAGCTCAAACTGCAGTCGCACCATCTCGATACCAAGGCCAACATTCTGCTCGACAAGACCCAGGAAGACATGGTCGAGAAAAACCTCATTACCGGCGAGCAGCCGAAAATGCTCGACCGCTGGTTCGACATGGTCGAAGGCACCGAGGAAATCATTCACCTGACGACCGACGAGATCAAGGAGCAGGGCTACGGCCAGGATCCGGATTACGAAATGATCGCGCGCATCGCGCTCGAGCGGAATCCGCATTTCGCGACGACCTACAAATTGTTCGATTCGGAAGCGATCGCCGGGCTGCTGGCGCGCGCGCCGTTCATGATCATCCTGATCGGCATTATCGGTACTTTCGCCGGCTTCTACCTCGCCCTCGACATCGGCGGCGACATCAAGGCCGGCGCCTCGGTCGCGATCATCAGCTCGCTGGTCGGCCTGCCGACCGCGCTGATGATGGAATACATCAACACGCTGTTCCCGGACCAGGATCGCTACGAGCGGGCGTTCAAGACCTACAAGGTCGCGCTAGAACTGCTGTTCAAGCACGAGCAGGAACTGTCGAGCATCCGCCAGGACCGCCGCGCGGAAGACAAGCTGCCGTCGCCGTACGCGCCCGGGACCAACGAAGTCCCGCGCTCGTCGCCTGGGCATAACTAGCCGCCAACCCCGTTCTCCTTACCCGACCAGGGGTCGGTGACAAATGAGCCTGCTTCTCGTTTGTCACCGACCCCTTCTTTTTGCCGGTTCGATGACCTGAATCCGGCAGGCCGCGACCTGCCCCCGTATTTAGCCGAAGCGCGCCGAACGCGTATACTGTCGACCATGCCGGAACTCACGATCAATCGCCTGTCCGCCAGCCTCGGTGCCGAGATCCACGGTCTCGCGCTCGCCGAGGTCGACGTTGAGCAGGCGGAGACGATCCGCTCGCTGTTGCACGAGCACCTCGTGCTGATTTTTCCCGACCAGTTCCTCGACATCGACGCGCACGTCGCGCTGGGCGAGCATTTCGGACCGCTGGCGTCGCATCCGAATCTCGATAACCCGTTTACCAGACACCCCTGCGTATTCGAGCTGGCCGCGAGCCACGGCGGTGTCGCCGACGAGTGGCACAGCGATATCTCATTCAGCTCCGAGCCCTCGGTGATGTCGATTCTGAACATGATCGAGTGCCCCGAAATCGGCGGCGACACGATGTGGGCCAACGCCTGCGCCGCCTATGACGCGCTGTCGGCGCCGCTGCAGGACCTGTGCGAGGGACTCACCGCGCTGCACGACGCCACGCCGCACGGCAAGCCCGAGGTCAACGCGATTCACCCCGTCATTCGCGTCCATCCGGTGACCGGGCGCAAGACGCTGTTCGTCAATCAGCATTTCACTCGCCGCGTGGTCGAGCTCAGCCACGACGAGAGCGAACTGTTGCTCGATTACCTGGTGCGCTGGATCGCGCAACCGCGATTCTGCGTGCGCTACCGCTGGCGGGCCGGCACCATCGCGATCTGGGACAACCGCTGCACCCAGCATTTCGTCGTCGGCGATTTCACCGGCCAGCGCATCATCCAGCGGGTCACGGTGATGGGCGACAAGCCCGAGGCGGCCGCGCCGCCGCGCTGGGCGCCCTATGTCCGCGGCCAGGTCGTCGGCGCGACCAGTCGCTACGACCAGCAACTGAACGAGGTCCTCGGCCGCGACGTGATGACCCTCGAATCCAACCGCCGCAAATCGTAATTCGGCAACGGATTTGAAGCGGTGATTATCCGCCGGCGATGCGCGCGCGGCGGCCTGGTGCGGCGAAGCGCCCGACCGCCGCGAACGCTTCGAATTACCCGAGGCGCACGCGATCATTTGCGCGATTTTTCTGCCGTTGATGGCATGAGGTCTGACGGCGGCGAGGCGGCGCATCGCCAGCCGCGCCGAAACCTGGCGGCGCGGGAATGATCCGGTATACTGACGCCGGCCAGTCGACGCGATCGCTGCGCCGGAGCGTTTGCGCGATTCCGATCGGGCAGGCAACCGTTCGGTTCATTGCACCGTATCAACGATCGGTACCCCGCATCACGGAGGTTTGAGGAATGAAATACGTTATCGGATTACTGCTGTCGATTTATCTGCCGACCGTGCTCGGCGCGGACGCGTTCTGGCAGCACAACCTCACCGGCGAAAGCCACGCGATCACGGTTTATCGCAGTGCAAGCTGCGGTTGCTGCAAGGGCTGGATCGACCACCTGCGGACGCACAATTTCGCGGTCGAAGACATCGTCGTCGAAGCGGTCGATCCGCACAAGGCGCGGCTGGGCGTTCCGCCCGGGGCGGCATCCTGCCACACCGCGGTCGTCGACGGTGTCGTCATCGAAGGCCACGTGCCGGCTC
>JBPEYE010000150.1:0-2908 GCA_052030825.1 Gammaproteobacteria bacterium
ATATCGCCGAGCTTGTTGCCGACGTCGCCGCGGTCCTGCCCGTACTTGGCCAGCTGGCCGTAGCGAATCTGGTTCATCGCCGAATTGTTGCCGACGACGGCCAGGTAAGGCGCGCCGAAACGCTGCGAGGTTTCCATGTCAAACGAGGTCATGCCGAAGGCCCCGTCGCCGTAAAGGCAGACGACCTCTTTATTCGGGTGCGCGAGCTTGGCCGCCATCGCGAAGCCGGTGCCGACGCCGAGCGAGCCGAGCGCGCCCGGGTCCATCCACTGCCCCGGATTGCGCGGGCGTACGGCCTGTGCCGAAATCGTGACGATGTCGCCGCCGTCGCCGATGTAAATCGTGTCCTCGCCGAGGAACTCGTTGATCTCGTAGGCGAGGCGATACGGGTGAATCGGGTTCTGGTCGGTGGTGAACATCGGCATCAGCTTTTCGAGCTTGGTCGCCTCGATATCGCGCAGCTCGGCCATCCACTTCTGCCGCGCCTTGCGCTTGCCGTCGTCGATGCGGCCGGACGCGGCCTGCTCGACCGCGGCGAGGATCGCGCCGGGATCGCCGGCGAGACCGAGCGAAATATCGCGGTTCTTGCCGACCGTTGCGTAGCTCTGATCGATCTGGATCAGCGTCGCGTCCTTCGAGATGCGCTTGCCGTAACCCATGCGGAAGTCGAACGGCGTGCCGACGATCAGAATCACGTCGGCGTTCTTGAATGCGTCGCTGCGCGTGCGATCGAAGTGGTGCGGGTCGCCCTGCGGCAGCATGCCGCGGCTGGCGCCGTTCATGTAGGCCGGGATGTCGAGCGCGCGCACCATGCTGATCGCGGCCTCGTGACCCTGGCAGGCCCAGACCTGCTGACCGAACAGCACCGCCGGGCGCTCGGATTTGACGAGAATGTCGGCCAGTCTTTCGACGTCCGCAGGATCGCCGATCGATTTCGTCGACGCGCGGTAGTGGCCGGGCTCCGGGATGACCGCGGTCTCGATCGGGATTTCGCGGTCGAGGATGTCGCGCGGAATCTCGAGGTAGGACGGGCCGTAGGCGCCGTTGAAGCATTCGCGCGCGGCCATCGACACCATGTCGGCGACGCGCTCGGTCGAGAACACGCCCGACGCGAACTTGGTGATCGGCCCCATCATGTCGACGTGCGGCAAGTCCTGCAGCGAACCCATCTTGTGCTGGGTCAGCGAGCTTTGCCCGCCGATATGCAAAATCGGGCTCTCCGAGCGGAACGCGGTGGCGACGCCGGTAACCGCGTTGGTGCAGCCCGGGCCCGCGGTCGTGACCACGCAGCCGAGCTTGCCGGTCTGTCGCGCATAGCCGTCGGCGGCATGCGCGGCGGTTTGCTCGTGGCGCACGTCGACGATGCGAATGCCCTCGTCGAGGCAGCCATCGTAGATATCGATAATGTGCCCGCCGCAAAGCGTGAAAATCGTGTCGACGCCCTCGGCCTTGAGCGCCTTGGCGACCAGGTGACCGCCCGATATGACCGAGCCGTCCTTGGTCTTCTGCGCCAGGGTGTCGTGCGCCGTACTGCTGACTTCTTGTGCCTTGGTTGCCATTTGAATCATTCCTCGTAATCGCGTCCCGGGGCCTTGCCCCGACCTTGGGTTAATCTAATCGAGGTATTGCGCGTACTCCTCGATGTGTTTACTCAGTGACAGCGCGTGCTCGCGCACGAGCCGCTCGACCCGGTCGGCGTCGCGCGCCTCCAGGGCCTCGATAATGCGCATGTGGTCGATGACCGATTGATCCGAGCGATGGTGCTCGATGTCGTTGAGCGCCTGCACGCGAATTGCGCGCATGTGCAAAAACAGGCTGTCGGCAAGCGTCTTGATCAGTTCGCACTGGCTCAGGCCGATCAGCGTCTGGTGAAACTCGATGTTGGTATCCGAGTACTCGTGAATGTGCGCGCGCGCCTCTTCGTCGTCCATGGTCGCGAACCGCTCGCGCAATTGCCCGATTTCGTCGTCGCTGGCGCGCTCGGTCGCGAGCCGCGCGGCCATGCTCTCCAGCGCGGCCCAGACGTAGACGACTTCGAGCACTTCCTGCTTGGTCTTGCGCACGACGAAGGTCCCGCGCCGCGGGATGTTGCGCACGAAGCCTTCCTGCTCCAGTCGCGACAGCGCCTCGCGCACCGGTGTGCGACTGACGCCGAGTTCTTCGGCGAGCTTGCGCTCGTCGAGCCGCGGCGGCTCCGGCGTCGAGTAGATGTCCATGTTGCTGATGACCTCGCGCAGGATCGAATAGACCTGGTCCTTGAGTGCGCGGGTCGCACCGATCGGCACGACGCGGTAACCGCCCTCGTTCGATTCCGGCTTGTCCGGTTTGCTGGTGTCAGTAATCGTCATGAATCTATTACCTTCTCCGTGTCTACGGCATCAGGCCTCCGGCTGCCCCGCCGCGGCGGCCGCCTTCTTGCGGCGGCGCTTGATCTTCTGGAATACCGGCACCAGGATCAACGCGATCGCGATCAGGATACAGACCAGCGAGATCGGCCGGGTGAAGAAGATCGACGCATCGCCCTGCGACGATATCAGTGACTGCCTGAGCGAGCGCTCGGCCAGCGGGCCGAGCACGATCGCGAGCACCGCCGGCGCGACCGGGTAGTCGAGCTTGCGCAGCAGGTACCCGACGACGCCGAATATGAACATCAACCAGACGTCGTGCATCGTCTGCGTCGGCGCGTAGCCGCCGACCACGCAGAGGATGTAAATCGTCGGCGCGAGGATCGTAAACGGCAGGGTCAGGATCTTGACGAACAGCGGGATGAACAGCAGGTTGATAATGAGCGTCATCAGGTTGGCGACGTAGAGCGAGCCGATCAGGCCCCAGACGAAGTCCGGATGCTCGCTGAACAGCAGCGGCCCCGGGCGCAGGCCCCAGATGATCATGCCGCCGAGCAGAATCG
>JBPEYE010000151.1:0-10040 GCA_052030825.1 Gammaproteobacteria bacterium
TTCGCCGAGGCGGAGTACGTCGCGCGCTGCACGCGCGCGCAGCGCGCCATGCGTGATGCCGAACTCGACGCGCTGTTGCTGACCACCGAGGCGCATTTGCGCTATTTCAGCGGATTCCTGAGCCAGTTCTGGCACAGTCCGACACGCCCCTGGTTTCTGCTGCTGCCGCTCGACGGCAAACCGATCGCGGTCATCCCGACCATCGGCGCCGCCGGCATGCGCGCGACCTGGATCGACGATATTCGCTGCTGGGCCTCGCCGGCGCCGACGGATGACGGCGTCAGCCTGCTGGCAGCGACAATCGACGCGCTGCCGCGACGCTTTGGCCGGATCGGCGCACCGCTCGGCATTGAATCCCATCTGCGCATGCCGGCGCAGGATTTCGCCCGCGTCGGCGCGGCGTTGCCAGCGATCGAATGGATCGATTGCGCTCTGCTGCTGCACCGTCTTTGCAGCGTCAAGACCGACGCCGAGATTGCCAAGATCCGCTACGTCTGCGAACTGGCCTCGGACAGTTTCGCGGCGCTTCCCGAATTTGCGCAACGCGGCGACAGCGAGCGCGAGATCGTCCGTCGGATGCGCATCGATCTGCTCGAGCGCGGCGCCGATCACACCCCTTACATCGTCGCGGCGTCGGGCGCCGACGGCTACGACGATATCATCATGGGTCCGACCGACCGCGTGCCGGGCGCCGGCGACATCCTGATCATCGATACCGGCACCGTCTACGACGGCTACTTTTGCGACTTCGATCGCAACTTTGGCTTCGCGCACGCGTCTGATCTGGCAAGGCGTGCCTACGCAGCGCTTTACCAGGCAACCGACGCCGGTCTCGCCGCGGCCCGCCCCGGGGCGACCACCGCCGAGGTCTGGCAGGCCATGTGGCGCGTGCTCGAGGCGGCCGGCGCCACCGGTAACGACGTCGGACGCATGGGCCATGGTCTCGGCGCGCAGCTGACCGAGTGGCCGTCGCTCGCCGCGCATGATCGGACGCCGCTCGAACCGGGCATGGTCATCACGCTCGAGCCGGGCATGAGCTATGCTCCGGGCAAGATGATGGTCCACGAGGAAAACATCGTCGTTACCGACGACGGGGCCGATTTGCTGAGCAAGCGCGCACCGCCCGAACTGCCGATCGTCGACTGATCACGGGAGAATCCATGCTGACCCTGCCTGCCCGACTGGGCCGCCAACGCCGTTACTGGGCATTCCTGATAATCGCCGGCCTGGCGCTCGAAAGCGCCGCGCTCTACTACCAGTATGCGCTCGACGAATGGCCCTGCGCGCTGTGCATTCACGTTCGCATCTGGGTCGCCGCCTTCATCCTGCTCGGTCTCGTCGGGCTGTTCGCAACCGCGTCGACGGCAATCAGCCGCGCACTGCACGGGCTCAACCTCGTCGTCATGCTCGGACTCGCCGAGCGCAGCTACCAGGTACTCGCAATCGAACGTGGCTGGAGCTTCGGCGATTGCGCGATGGACCTCGGTATGCCCGCCTGGTTTGCGCTGGACCAATGGATGCCCTGGTTGTTCGAGGTCCAGACGACCTGCGGCTACAGTCCCTACATCGTATTCGAGATCACGATGGCCGAACTGTTGATGGTCATTTCGCTGTTGCTGGTGATTCTGACCGCGACCGTGTTTGCCGCCAGCTGGCGCCGCGATTAGGGACCTGGGTCGGTAATCTTGAAAAGGCTCACCTTCGAGCAAGATCGGGGACTGACCGTTTTTGCGCAGCAAAACGCGCTGGCCCCCGCGAAGCCAGCGAATGCAGCAACGATCTTGCATGATATTCGTTACGGCACCCAGGTTCGCGCGGCGACAGCGGACGAGATTGATTGTGACGACCTGTTTCGCGCGGCGCCAGGTCTGCATTCGCTGCAATAAGGGGGACAGCGCAAAAATTGCTTCTCGCGCGCCGGAGGCGGCAAGATCAATTGGCAATTTTTAGTCTGTCCCCGACCTTGCACGAACCAGGCTCTGGCCTTTTCGACTCACGATCTGACACGATCATGGCTTCAGCGAGGCTTCGTTCAACTCGAGCCACTGCAGCGCAATGATCGTCGCCGACGAGCGGATGCGGCCATCCCGCACCCAGGCAAAGGCTTCGGCCGCATCGATCGTCATGACGCGTATGTCTTCGTGCTCATCGGCGAGGCCGTGTATACCGCCGACGCCGTCGCTGTCGACGATACCGCAAT
Source organism: Gammaproteobacteria bacterium (assembly GCA_052030825.1). Classification (GTDB taxonomy): domain Bacteria; phylum Pseudomonadota; class Gammaproteobacteria. The sequence continues at coordinate 2,201 of JBPEYE010000151.1, forward strand.
AGAGGCTGCACAGCTCGGTCGTGCCCCCGGGGCTGACGTAGTAACGGCTGATCGGGATCAGGCGCTCGATCTCGCAGCCGGCTTCCTCCTGGCATTCGCGCAACGCGACCTCGTCCTCGGTCTCGCCGGGATCGATAATGCCGGCGACGCTCTCGACCAGCCACGGGGTCTCGGCATCGTGAATCGCGCCGGCGCGGAACTGCTCGATCAGGACGACGCGCCGGCGTCGCGGGTCGTAGGGCAACACCGCGACCACGCCGCCGCGCTCGAACAGCTCGCGTGTGAACAGCGGGCTCATGCCGCCCTCGTAGAGCTCGTGCGACACCTCGTACTCGTCGAGACGGAAGTACTTTTCGTAAAGCGTGCGCTGTCGTTCGAGGCGCCAGCGGTATTTCATCGGTCGCGCTCCGCGAGCAGCGCCTCGACGCGCGCGAGATCGGCCTCGGTATCGACGCCCGGGCCGGGTAATTCGCGCGCCAACTCGGTGCGGATGCGGTAACCGTGCGCCAGCGCGCGCAACTGCTCGAGCGATTCGGCCTGCTCCAGCGCGGCCGGCGCGAGCGCGCTGAACGTCGCGAGGAAGCCGACCCGATAGGCGTAAATTCCGATATGCGCGCAATAGCCCGGTTCAGGACCCGATCGATGGAATGGAATCGGCGCGCGGCTGAAATAGAGCGCGCGGCCAGCGGCGTCGTGGACGAGCTTGACGAGGTTCGGATCCTGCGCCGCGGCGGCCGAAACCGCCTTGTGCAGGGTCGCGATCTCGCAGTCGTGAGCGGCCAGCAAATCGGCAACCTGGACGAGATTGGCGGCCGGCATCAGCGGTTCGTCACCCTGCAGGTTGACGACGATTTCATCGGCATCCCAGCCGCGCAGCTGCGCGACCTCGAGGATCCGGTCGGTACCGCTTTGGTGCGCCGGGTCGGTCAGGCACGCGACACCGCCGAAAGCCGCTACCCGTTCGGCGATGCGCGCATCGTCGGTGGCGACCACGATTTCGCGCGCGCGGGCCGCGCGGGCGGCGGCGTAAACCCATTCGATCATCGGCTTGCCGCGGATCTCGCGCAGCGGCTTGCCCGGCAGGCGCTGCGAGGCGAAGCGCGCCGGGATGACGATGCGAAACGCGGTCTCCACGCCCTACTTCAGGGCCTCGACTTCGTCGCTGCTGAGCTCACGGGCCTCTTCCGGCAGCATGATCGGGATACCGTCGCGTATCGGGTAAGCCAGGCGCGACGCGCGCGAGATCAATTCCTGGCGCTTCTTGTCGTAAATCAGCGGCCCCTTGGTGACCGGGTCCACGAGAATGTCGAGCAGGTGTTTATCCATGATGTCGGCTCTTGACCAGTTCGAGTATGCGATCGCCAAGCTCGGCACTGAGCTCGAGCACCAGCGGCACCACCCAGACGTTGTCGCGGGCGATGGCTTTCAATTTTACCGCATCCTTGTGGGTGACCAGAACCGGCAACTCCGGCTTCAGGTCGAGATCGGTTGCGCTGTATTCGTGATGGTCGGGAAACTCGTGCTCGAGCGCGTCGACGCCCATCTGCGCGAGGCTGGCGAAGAAAATTTCCGGGAAGCCGATACCCGCAACGGCGTGCACCTGGCGACCGCGAAATTCGCTGATCTGGCGCTTTTCCTCGGGGCGGCACAGGTTCCAGACCGCGCCGAGCGATTCGACCAACTGGTCGCTATCGCGGTTGATCAGGACATCCACCTGCTGCAGCCGGCGGCGCGGTTCGCGCAGCGGGCCCGCCGGAATCATCAATCCATTACCCAGCGACAGGTGACGAAAAACCGCGATCTCGATGTCGCGACCGAGCGCATAGTGCTGCAGACCATCATCGGACAGAACGATGTCGGTGTCGCCGAAGCGTTCGAGAATTTCGCGCGCGGCGCCGACGCGATTCGAGCCGACACCGATCGGGCAGCGGCAAATCTCGGACATCATATTGGCCTCGTCGCCGGCATCGGGGTCGGTAACGCCGTCGTGCAGAATCTGGATGCGGTGTTCGTGGCCGCTCTTGTAGCCCCGGGTCACGATCGCGGGGCAATAACCGTGCTCGCGCAGCAGCTGGAACAGCGCCACCACGACTGGCGTCTTGCCGTTACCGCCGAGCGTGATGTTACCGACGACGATCGTCGTCACCGGCAACCGGTGGCTACGTAACAGGCCGATCCGGTAAGCCCAGCGGCGCAGGCCGGCGGCGGCGTAGAACAGCAACGACAGCGGCATCAGCGATACCGACAACGGGTTGATCGACCACAGCCACCAGCCCTGACGGCGTTCGCTGCCGAGATCGATCCAGTTTTGCATCAGCGCCTTGTTCAATTGCGCCGTGCGCGGTTGCGCCGTGGATTCGACCGGCGGCGGCAGCGCGTCGGCGGGGCTGTCCCGGAACTGCATCGCGTGGAGCTTGGCGTAAAGGCCGCCGCGCGCGAGCAGTTCGGCATGGGTGCCCTGCTCGATGATCTTGCCCCGGTCCATGACGACGATGCGATCGGCGTGTTCGATCGTCGACAGCCGGTGGGCGATGACGAGCGTCGTCCGGTCCTGCATCAAGTCCTCCATCGCGCGCTGGATGTAGCGTTCCGACTCGGTATCGAGCGCCGAGGTGGCCTCGTCGAGTATCAGGATCGGCGCATTCTTGAGCAGCGCCCGCGCGATCGCGATGCGCTGGCGTTGCCCCCCCGACAACAGCACGCCGCGCTCGCCGACCTCGGTATCCAGGCCGTCCGGCATCTGCTCGATAAATTCCCAGGCGTAGGCTCGCCGCGCGGCTTCGACGATTTGCGCCTCGTCGACCTCGCCGGCAACGCCGTAGGCGATGTTGTTACGAATCGTGTCGTTGAACAGGCGCACGTCCTGGCCGACGTAGGCGATCTGGCGACGCAGGTCCTGCAGGCGATAGGCGTCGAGCGGTTTGCCGTCGAGACGCACCTCGCCGGCAACGTATTCGTAAAGGCGCGGGATCAGGTTGACGAGACTCGATTTGCCGCTGCCCGAGCGCCCGACGATGGCAACCGTCTGATGGGGTTCGACCTCGAGGCTGACCTCGTCGAGCACCCGCGCGTCGCTGTTTCGGTAAGTCATCACCACCCGGTCGAAACTGAGACGGCCCTCGGCGCGGTCCAGCGTTTCGCTGCCCTCGTCGATTTCGTCGAGGCGCGACGTGAAACTGAAGACGCTCTCGCCGGCGGCGATGCCCTTCTGGATACTGGCGTTGATCGACGACAGCACTCGCATCGGCGCGAGCAACATCGACATGGCGAAGATGAACGAGACGAAATCGCCGGTGGAAATGATTCCGCGCATCGATTCCGAGGTCGCAAACGCAATGATCGCAGCAAAGGCGATCGCAACGACGAGCTGAATCAACGGCATGCTGAACGATTGCGCGATCGACATCTTCAGGTGCAGCCTCAGGTTCTTGTCGTTGACGCGGTTGAACTTGTCGCGCTCGAACTCCTCGCCGCCGAAAATCTTGACGATGCGGTTGGCGTCGATGACTTCCTGCGCAACCTGGGTCACGCCGCCCATCGATTGCTGGATATTTTTACTGATGCGCCGGAAGCGCCCGGAAATGCGGACCACGATCAGGAACACGATCGGCCCGGCGACCAGAAAAATTGCGGTCAGCTGCCAGTTGAGCCAGATCATGTATCCCAGCAGCGCGAGGATTCGCAGGCTGTCCTGGATGAACACCGTCAGCGAGGTCGACACCGATTTCGCCACCTGCTCGACGTCGTAGGAAAATCGCGTCACGATCGCCGCGGTCGAGGACTGATCATACTCGTCGCTGGACAGGGTCAACAGCTTGTTGAACATCATCGTACGCAGGCTGTTGATGACTTTGCGACCGATGTAATCCATGCAATAGCTGCGCATGAAAACCGCGGCCATGCGGACGACGAAGATCGCGACAATTGCGATCGGCACGAGTTTGATGATCAGCGGGTCGCGATCGATGAAGCCCTCGTCCATGAGCGGCTTCATGATGTAGGCAAAGGCGGCATCCGAGGCGGCAAAAATGATCATGCCGATAATTGCGATGACGAAATAGGTCTTGTGCTCGAAGGCGAGTCCGAGCAGCGCGCGATAGGCACGCGCGCCGGTCAGATTGCCTTCGATCGGTTTCATCGTCGAATCCCGGATATTTTCGCGCCCGGCCTACTCGATCGGTCGCGTCGTCGCGATCGAGACCTGCACGAGGCCGAGTTGGCCGACAACGTCCATCGCGGTAACCAGCGATTGCACCGGCGATCCGGCGTCCGACTGGATTAGAATCGGTAGTTTCTCGCCGCTCATGGCGCGCTCGAGTGCCGCCTTCAGAGTTGCGCTTTTACGGTTGACGAGCTCGCGCGAATTGACGAAGAAACGGCCGTCGGCGTCGATCAGTAAACTGATCTGACGCGGCGAGCTTTGCGATTCGTTTTCGCTGGCCTCGGGCAGGCGAATCTTCAGCTGTGAGGTCGTGTCGAAGGTCGTCGATACCATGAAGAAAATCAACAACAGGAAGACGACGTCGATCAACGGCGTCAGATTGATATGAGGGTCTTCATCGCTGCCCGCGCGGTGAAACTTCATCGACTCAGGCCAGCTGCTTGCGATCGCCGTGGAGAAACTCGACCAGCTTCATCGCCTCCTGCTCCATCGAAACGACCCGCTCGTCGATCTTGCGTTTCAGGTAGCGATAAAAAATCAGGCTCGGTATCGCGACCGTGAGGCCCGCCGCGGTCGTGATCAAGGCCTCGGAGATACCCCCGGCAAGCTGGCCCGGATCGCCGACGCCGACCACGGTGATCGCGGTGAACACGCGAATCATGCCGATCACGGTCCCGAGCAGACCGAGCAACGGCGTAATCGTCGAAATCGTGCCGAGCGCGTTGAGAAATCGTTCCATTTCATGCACCACGTGACGCCCGGTTTCTTCGATACTTTCGCGAATCTGGTCGCGCGACAGGTGCCGATTGATCAGGCCCGCTGCGAGTACCCGTCCAAGCGGCGAGCCGGATTCGATTTCAGTGATGTGCTGCTCGGTGAGCGCATCCTTGTTGAGCAGTTTCCAGATGCCGGTGAGCAGTTTTTCGGGGATGACCTTTTTCCGGCGCAGTGTCCACAGGCGTTCGACGACGATAGCCGCGGCGATCACCGAGCAGAGCAGGATCGGTATCATCAGCCAGCCGCCCGCCTGAACCAGTTCGTACACTCGCCCGCCCTCACCTTAAATGCCGCACATCATACTGTGACGCCCGGCTTTTTACCATCGCCGCCAGAGACGCCGCAACGGTCGTCGCGCGAGCTCGATTTCGATCCCTTCGGCGGTGCTCCGAAAGCGCACCGCGCCGTCACGATCGCTGCGAAACTGGGTGCTGCCGACCGCGGCGTAGCGCGCAACGACGCGGTCGCGTGGAAACTGCCAGCGGTTGCCGCGCGCGACCGTGTGGACGACGTAGGTCGGCCGCGTCGCGGCGACGAAGTCGGGGCTGGACGAGGTCTCGCTACCGTGGTGCGGCGTGACCATCAGGTCGGTTGCGAGCACTTCGCGATGGCGCCGCAGGAGCCGCGCTTCGCCGGCCGCCTCGATGTCGCCCGGCAGCAGTACCCGGTGATGACCGGCAACGAGCAATACGCAGGAGCGATCGTTGGTGCCGCGTCGCAGGGTCGCGGCGGCGGCGAGAAAGCGAAAGTCGATGCCGTCCCAACGCCAGGCCGGGTACCCGTGGCAGGCGCGCGGCATCGGATCGAGATCGAATCGCGCCGCGAGTGCCCGCGGCGTACCGGAGACCAGCGCCTGCGCCCGGTGACGCTGCATGAAGCCCCAGAGCCCGCCACTGTGATCGGCGTCGACATGACTGACGACGAGCAGATCGGCGGCCGCGATGCGTCGGCGCTCGAGCAGCGGCAGCAGCGCCCAGTTCGCGGCACTGTAGGCGCCGGCGCGGCCCGGTCCGAGATCGTAGATCAGGCTATGGTGACGCGTGCGCACCAGCACCGAGGTGCCCATGCCGACGTCGAGCACGTCGACGACGAATTCACCCGGCGCCGGTCGTTCCGGCCGCCAGCACGCCAGCGCGAGCAACAGCGTCGCCGCAGCGACGCGTCCGCCCAGCCCGCGCGGCAGCAGCAAGAGTGCAAGCGCCGGCAACGACAACAGCAGCAATGGCGGCGGCAATCCGGCGAGCGCCCGCGACGCCAGCCAGCCGGACTCGAGCCAGCCGAGGTAGGCGAGCAACGCGGCCAGCAGCCAGTCGCACAGTTCGAGCAGGCTCGACGCGCCCGGCAACGCGCCCAGTGCGGCCAGGCCACCGATGAGCGCGGACGGCAGAATCGCCAGGCTGACCACCGGGATTGCAACCAGGTTGGCGGCCAGGCTTGCCGGATTGAGCCGGTCGAAGATCAACAGTCCGACCGGCGCGAAAAGAATCGTGAACAGGAGCTGCAACCCGATCAGCTGGCGCAAGCCGCGCCGTGTGCCGGGAAACCGGAACCCGGCAAAAGCGATCACCAGAACCGCGCCCAGACTGAGCCAGAATGACGCCGCCCCGACCGACCGCGGATCGGCGACAACGATCAGGATTGCCGCGAGCGAAACCGATTGCAACAGCGCGACCCGGCTCGCGCGCATCATTGCCACCAGCAAGACGCCGAGCATGATCAGCGCGCGCAGCGTCGGCAGGCTGAAACCGGCCATGGCCGCGTATCCGCAGGCCAGCACGGCCGCCGCGACCGCCGCGCAGATGCGTCGCTGCCACCCGAGGCGATACAAACCCGCACACCAGCCAGCGCGTCCGAGCAGCAATCCGAACAACGCCACCAGGCCCACGTGCAAGCCGGAGATCGCGAGCAGGTGGGCGGTGCCGCTGGCGGCAAGAACTTCGCGTTGCGCGGCATCGATGGCACCGCGATGGCCGAGCACCAGCGCCTTGATCAGGCCACGCTGCACGCAGCTGGAACAGTGCCGATCGATCGCCGCGGCGAGCCGCCCGCGCCAGGTCGCGACGTCGAGGTTGCCGGCGGTCTCGATCCGGACATTGTGCGCCGCGCGGCGAACGTAGCCGCTGGCGTCGATGCCGTGCGCGAACTGCCAGCGGGCGAAGTCGAATCCGACGGCATTGGCGCGACCATCCGGGCGCCGCAGCCGGGCCTGCAGTTGCCAGGTCTCGCCGGCGGCCGGCAGCACCGCGTCCTCGTACCAGGATAGCCGGATCCGGCGCGGCAGGCGGTGATCGTAACCTTCGATCGCGAGCGGCTGGAGCGTCAGGTTGATTCGACCGGACCGGCGCTCGGGAACCTCGGTGACGACGCCGGTGAGGATGACGACGCGCTGATCGTGATCCGGCGCGAGGCGAAAGTCGAGATGATACTGGAGCAATGCCGCACTCCACAGGTAGGCGGCGGTGGCGAGCCATGCGAGCCGGCGGCGGCGCTGACAAAGCGCAAACCACAACGCCAGCGGCGCGAACGCGCACCAGGCCGGATCCGGCAGGCGATTGCCGAAAAACGCGAGCAGCGCGGCGCTGACGATGACGAGTGCGAACCGGGGCATGCGATCCCTGCCTGGTTATCCGTGTCGATCGATCCAACATTTGGAGAATATGGGAGTTGCACCGATAATACAAACGGCATGGCAAAAAAGTTCGTCAAGCGTTTTTTGCCGCACCCTGACGTCATCATCCATAATCGCTGGATTAAACTGCTCGGCCCGCGATTGCAGGAACCGTCACTGTGGCATATCAACCGCCGTTCGTGTTCCGGGGCGCTGGCACTGGGCGTTTTCTGTGCCTTCATTCCGGTGCCGTTCCAGATGCTCATCGCGGCAGTGGGGGCGATCCTGTTCCG
>JBPEYE010000152.1:0-7668 GCA_052030825.1 Gammaproteobacteria bacterium
AGGCGTTCGAGCGACGCGTAGATCGGCAGGATCATCAGCGGGATGTAGACGTAGGTCATGCCGAGCAGGATCGCGATGTCGGTGTAGAGCATGTCGAGTGGCGCGTCGATCACGCCGAGCCCGATCAGGATCGTGTTGACCACGCCCTGGTTGCGGATGATTTCGAGGATCGCGAAGGTGCGGATCAGCAGGTTGGTCCAGAACGGGATCGTGACCAGGAACAGCCAGATGTTGCGCGTCTCCGGAGGCCGGGTGGCGATGAAGTACGCGGTCGGAAAGCCGAGCGCGAAGGCCACCACCGTGGTCAGGAATGACAGCTTGACCGAGCGCCACAGGATCGACAGGTGCGCGTCGGCGAGCGAAATCGTTTCGTCGAAAATGTCTTCGTAGAGCACCACCCGGAACCAGGCGTCGAACGACAGTTCCCACTTGACGCCGCCATAGTCGCCGGGCGTCAGGAACGAGAAAACCAGCATGATCAGCAGCGGGCCGGAAGCTGCGCCGATCAGCACGACCAGCGCCGGCACGGTCAGCAGGATATTGGTCTTGACCTCGCGCCGGCGCTCGAGCTGTTCGAGGCTCAGCGGTTCGGACGAGTAGGTGGGAGAAACCGCGACCACGCTTCAGTCTCGCAGCATCTGCACGGTCGCCGGATCGAGCACGATGCCGATCCGATCGCCGGCCTGGTAACGCTGGCTGCGGCCGTGCGCGTTCTGCACCCGCGCGGTAAACAGGTTGTCGTCGCCGAGGCGTATCCGGTAGTGGGTGTCGGTGCCGATGTAGACCGCGTCCTGCAGCACGCCCTCGATGCTGGCTTGCCCCGGTTCTTCGGACAAGCGGACCTGCTCGGGACGGATCGCCAGCGTGACCCGGTTGTGATCGGGCAGCTCGGCGATTTTCGGCAGCTTGAGCACCTCGCCCGATTCGAGCCGGCAAGCGACCGTGTCGGCGCCGCGCTCGACGATGTCGGCCGGCAGGAAATTGGTGTCGCCGATGAAGTCGGCGACGAAACGCTCGCTGGGGTGGTCGTAAATCTCGTGCGGCGCGCCGATCTGCAGGATGCGGCCGTCGTTCATGACCGCGACCCGGTCCGACATCGTCAGCGCCTCTTCCTGGTCGTGGGTCACGAAGATGAAGGTGATGCCGGTTTCGAGCTGCAGGCGCTTGAGCTCGATCTGCATTTCCTTGCGCAGCTTGTAGTCGAGCGCCGACAGCGGTTCGTCGAGCAGCAGCACGCGCGGATGCGGCGCCAGCGCGCGCGCCAGTGCGACGCGCTGCTGCTGGCCGCCGGAGATCTGGTCGGTGCGGCGATCGCGCAGCGCCTCCATCTTGACCAGTTCGAGCATTTCGCCGACGGTTGCATCGATCTCCTCGCGCGGTTTCTCGAGCATCTCGAGGCCGAAGCTGATGTTTTGCGCGACGGTCAGGTGCGGGAACAGCGCGTAGCTCTGGAACACCGTATTGACCGGGCGCTCGTAGGGCGCCAGGTGCGAAATTTCCTGGCCCTGCAGCTCGATGTGACCCTCGGTCGGGTGCTCGAAACCCGCGATTAGACGCAGCAGCGTGGTCTTGCCACAACCCGACGGGCCGAGCAGAGTGAAGAATTCGTTTTCGCGGATGTCGACCGAGACCCGGTCGAGTGCGACCACCCGGTCTCGGTCATGGCCGAACACCTTGCTTACTTCACGCACGCTTATCGCGACGGCATCAGCCATGGGGTTGTGTCTTGCTTAGGCGTTATTTTGCCAAGACTATACTGCCAGGCCGGCGCTACGGCAAGTCTTATTACTCGCCGCCGACCGGACCTAATATGTTGATTTTTATCGTAATTCTGGCAGCGACGGGGAGCTTCACCAATCTGACGTGGCCTCGCGGTGGCCGGTTAGCAGGCCGCGCGAATTTCGGATCGGGATGCGCAGGCGCTCGGCCAGCGCTTCGCGGTCGTCGCCCGAAAGCGCGCCGAGGCGCTCGAGCAGGTGCAACAACGCAACCTCGGACGCGGCGGTATTGCCATCGTCGATCTTGAGCGCGACGCCGAGGCCCTGTGCCGGCAGAATTGCCGTGAATACGCCTTCGGCGCCGGTCTTGAGCAGCAGCCGCGTGCCGGTCAGCTGCATGACCTCGGTGCACAGCCGCCCGCTGCCGGCGACCATGTACGGGTGCGCGCCGATTGCGTCGGTGATGCGCGCGAGCGCCCCGGCCCGAACCGTGGGCAGATCGTCGGGTGCCGCGACGCGCGCGAATGCGGTTGCCATCGCCCTGAGCGGCAGCGCGATGACCGGGATACCGCAACCGTCGCGGCTCGCCGGCAAGCGTGCCATGTCGGTATCGGCGAGCTCGCCGAGCGCATCGATCCAGCGGCGTTGCGACGGGTGTTCGGGCTCGATATAGCCCGGGGTCGTCTCGTCGAGGCATTTCGAAGTCGCCAGCATGCCGGCGTGCTTGCCCGAGCAGTTGTTGTGAACGCGCCCGGGCTCGATGCCGGCGCGAATCAGTTTCGCCGCGGTCGGTTCGTGGTAGGGCAGGTGCGGGCCGCATTCGAGGTCGTCGACGCCCAGCCCGACGCGCGCGAGCAGGCCGGCGACGGCATCGGTATGCACGGGCTCGCCGCCGTGCGATGCGCAAGCCAGCGCGAGTTCGGCCGGGCTCAGGTCGAAGTGATCGGCGGCACCGGTTTCGACCAGCGGCAGGGCCTGCAGCGCCTTGATCGCCGAGCGCGGATAGACGGGAAAGTCGATATCGCCCCACGAATGCACGACGCGGCCGCGCGCGTCGCAGACCGCGATCGCGCCGCGATGCCGGCATTCGACGTGTCCGCCGCGAATCGTGTTGACCAGAATCGGATTCGTCATCTCGCTCGACCCAGACTTGGTTTCGGGGCCACAATACTAAATCACTTTATTCCGCCGCGCGCAGCCTATTCGGTGAACTAGTATTGTGTCCCCGAAACTGGCGCCGGCGGGCGAGGGCGGCGGCGGATCGTGATCAGCGCGACACCGCCGATCGCGAGCGCGCCGCCGAGCGCGATCTTGACGGTCAGCGATTCGCCGAGAAACAGGATGCCGCCGACCACAGAGGTCACCGGCAGCAGCAACAGAAACGGCATGACCTGGTTGACGCTGTAGCGGCCGAGCAGGCGATACCAGAGTGCGTAGGCCAGCGCGGTCATGACGAGACCAAGATAAATAACCGCGCCCCAGGCCGGCAGCGACGCGGTTTCGATCTGGCGCCACTGGTCGGCTTCAAGCAGCCACGACGCCACGAACAGTTGCGGCGTCGCCCACAGCGCAACGCCGCTGATCAGGCGAAAACCGCCGATATCGCCGAGGCGCTTGATCAGGATCTGGCCGACGGCCCAGGTAAACGCGCCGCCGATGACCAGGAAGGCGAAGACCAGGTCGCCCGACAGCTTCGGTTCACCGACGATCAGCACCGCGCCGGCGAACGCGACGACGATGCCGAGCCATTGCTTCGGCGTGATCCGGTCGCCGAACACCAGCCACGCGAGCAGCAGGCCGAAGGGTACCTCGAGCTGCACCAGCAACGCCGCCGTCGATGCGTCGATGCCACGCACGCCGTTGAAGGTCAGGCTGTACTGGAGTGCCGCGCTGATGAGCGAAATCCAGAACAACGGCCAAAGCAGCGCGCGCGGCGGGCGAAAATACCACGCCAGGCAGGCGGTGGTGACCGCGAAGCGCAAAGCCATCAACAGGATTGGCGAGAAATGCGTCATCGCCGCCTTGGCGACGACGAAGCCCATGCCCCAGATGACCGCGACCGCGATCGCGAGCAAGACGTCGACCGGCTTCAACGGCCTCCGGGCGAGCCGCCTCCGGGTCCGCTATTCGCCGCCCGAACCCGCCGCCGCGGCCGCCGTTGCCGTTTCAACCGCGCACGACCGTAACGGTGCAGCCGGCATGACGCGCGACGCGCGCCGAGTTCGGGCCGAGCAGGAAGTCGGCGAGCGACGGCCGGTGCGCGCCCATGACGATATGGCCGATGTTCAGGTCTTTGGCCGCCTCGACGATCTCGCGGTAAACCGTGCCGTTCTCGACGACGACGCCGCCCTGCATCTTCTTCGGTACGTGCTTGTCGGCGATTTGCTGCAGCTCCTTCGCCGCTTCGTCTTTCCATTGCTGCAGCGGGTACTCGGCCGAGCCGTGCATTTCGCCGCGAACCGCGTAACGCGAATCGACGCCCGGAATGATCCCCGGGATCACGGTCATCAGGTAGATTTTGGCGCCGTCGACCCCGGTCGCCATTTCAACCGTCTTGTTGATGATTCGGGTGTTCAGCGACTCGTCCTCTTCCTCGAGATCAATACTGGCCAGGTAATTAGTCATCGTGATATCTCCGTGTTGTTCTGAACGCAATCAAAGGTCGTCGGGCATCTTGAAATCCCGCGGGCTCGGCAGCGATACCAGGTAGATCACCCAGATGGTGAACAGGATCGCGAGGACGTTGATGATCGAGATGTCCGCATCGAAGGGCAAGGACTTGTCGACCACGGTGATCTTCGGCACCAGCGAGCCGTGTACCGGGATTGCCGGGTCGATCACGTCCATCGGGCCGAGCGCCTCGCGGATCGCCTCGACCGCGCTCGCGCTGACCGGAATCGCCGAGCTCGAATCGATGCCGGCGGTGCCGGGGCCGACCTCGCCGGCGGTTTGCACGGTCTTGGCCGGGCTTGCGAGGATGAACTGGGTGCTGATGGTTGCCACCGGGTCGTTCTGGCCGGGGTAGGTGCCGGCCGGGATCGTCGCCGGGCGAATGAAGCTGTACAGCGCGGTGTGACCTCCCTGGGCCCATTCGTCGAGGCTGACGAGGCGATAGAACGCACTCGTCATCAGGCCGGAAATCGCGCGCTGCTCGAGATCGGCGAGCAGAAAAACGCCGTCATGATTGCCGCGGCTCATCGCCAACAGCAGATCGCGCGGCCGGTCGTCCGAGTAGACGATTTCGACCTGGTCGCCGAGACCGAAAGAGGTCAGCAACATTTCGAGCAATACCGCCGAGCCCGAACCGTCCGGGCCGGTTGCGATCTTCTCCATCCCGGCAATCGAATCGGGACCGTTGGCCAGCGCGATCAGGTGGCCGAAGCGGTAGCCGAGCACGGCGAAAGCCTCGGCATTGGCCTGGCGAAACGGCCCGTCTTCGCCGAGCGCATAGAAGGCCTCGGCGCCGACGATTGCGACCCGCGCATTACCGGTGGCGAGCACCTGCAGCGGCTCCGGATCGTTGATCAGCTCCAGGTCGCTGCCGGCATAGCCGGCGCGGATCGCGCGCAATGCCCGCGCGCTTTCGACGCCGCGACGAACGCCCGGATCTGCGACCACCTTGATTCTCGCCGCGCCGCCCTCGGCCGCGCTTTCGGGCAGTAATCCCTTCGCGGCGAGGAAGGCCGCGGCGACGCTGGCCGGCGACTGCGCGTCGAGATCGACCGCCTTGTTCATCGCCTGCATGTCGTCGGGCGAGATCAGGCCGGCGAGCTTGTCGAGCACGCCGCGCAGGCCCGTGATCGCGTCCAGCGCGTCGCTGCGCACCAGCGGCGCGGCCTCGTAGACCGGGAAGAAGCCAAGGTCGTCCTCGAGCACGAGCAGGTCGTACTCGGCGATCTGGCCGTCGGTCATGAACAGTTCGCCGACGTCGGCGCGGCCGTCGAGCAGCGCGGCGACGATCTTGTCCTTGCCCTCGGTACCGACCGGGTAGGTCAGCGTCGATGCGCCGGTGATTCCGTAACGCAGGTTCATCTGCTGCAGGCCGTCGGCCGGGCGCTGCACGAAATCATCGTCGACGGCGAAGGTCAGCCCGCTGTGATTGGCAAGATCGCTGATCTTGCCGACGCCGAGTTCGCGCGCCTTGTCGCGGGTGACGACCATCGCGTAGTCGTTGGAAAAGCCGAACTTGCCGGCCATTTCGAGCCCGAGCGGTTTGAACAGGCGCTGCACGGTCGCGGTCGACGCGTCGCCGTCGCTGGTCGGCGCCTGGCCGAGGAAGATCAGGCTGGTGCCGTTGTACTCGGGATACACGTCGATCACGTCTTGCTTGGTCGCCTCCATGACTTCGGGCGTCAGGCCGAACGGAATGCTGCGTTCGACGCGGATACCCTCGTTTTCGGCAAGCTGCGCGATCATCTCGGCGAGGATCATGCTCTCGGCGAACGGCTTGGCGCCGACGCGCAGGCTCGAGCCCTCGTCGGCGCAACCGAACAGCAGGCCACTGGCGACGAGCGCGAGCAGGTACTTGATCAGATTGCGTTTCATGACTGGCCCTCCTGCATCGCGCTATCGTCGGAGCGAGTCTGCGTGGGCGGCGGTCGCACCTCGGTATGGGTTTCGCGCACGGCCGGATCTTCGCGCACGACGCGGAAAAATGCCGCGAGCTGCAAAATGATGATGACCGTGAACGGGATCGCCCCGGTAATCGCCATTGCCTTGGCGACGTTGACGCTCTCGGTGACGATCGTTGCAATCGTGATACCGGTGATGATCAGGCCCCAGATCAGCTTCAGCTTCGTCTGCGGGTTCAGGTCGCCCTTGCTCGTCATCATGCTGATGACGAAGGTGCCCGAATCCGCGCTGGTAACCAGAAATATAAAAATCAGGATCACGGCGAGGAAATTCAGGATCACGCTGCCCGGGAAGTACTCGAAGAACGCGAACAGTGCGCCGGCGACGTCGGCGAAGACCTTGTCGGCGATGCCGCCGGCGCCGAACAGCTCGATGTGGATCGCGGCGCCGCCGAAAGCCGCGAACCAGAGCATCGATACGATCGTCGGCACGCCGACGACGTAGATGACGAATTCGCGGATCGTGCGGCCGCGGCTGATGCGGGCGATGAAGATGCCGACGAACGGCCCCCATGCGAGCCACCAGATCAGGTAGGTCAGGGTCCAGCCGTGAAACCAGTTCCACGAACCCGCCGGGGTGTAGGCGTAGGTCTTGAACGACATCGGGATCAGCTGGATCAGGTAGTCGCCGATCGCGTAGACGAAGGACTGGAACAGGTAGGCGGTCGGCCCGCCGAACAGCACGAACAGCAGGATCAGGATCGCGATGATCATGTTGATGTTGCTGAGGATCTTGATCCCCTTGTCGACGCCGGTGCAGGCCGACAGCAGGAAGCAGACGGTCATGACCGCGATGATGATCATGCTCATGGTCACGCTTTGCGGCGTGTCGAACACCGCGCTCATGCCCGAGCGCACCATCAGCGTGCCCATCGCCAGCGAACCGGCGAGACCGAAGATGACCGCGATGACGGCGAGAATATCGGCGGTGTTGCCGAGCTGGCGCAGCGTGCCTTTACCGAATACGTTCTTGAAGCCGACGATGATCGGCGACGAAATCATCGACGGCAGCTTCAGGCGAAACGTGAAGTAGGCGATGACCAGCGCGCAGCAGCCGTAGATTGACCACGCGTGCAGGCCCCAGTGGAAGTTGGTGATGACCATCGCGTTGCGCGCGGCCTCGTTGGTCTCGCCTTCGCCGACCGGCGGCGTCATGAAGTGGTAGATCGGCTCGGCGACGCCCCAGAACAGCAGCCCGGAGCCCATGCCGGCGGCGAACAGCATCGCGACCCACGAGCCGGTGCTGAACTCGGGTTCCTCGTCGTCGCCGCCGAGCTTGATGTTGCCGTATTTCGACAGCGCCATGACGATCATGATGA
>JBPEYE010000153.1:0-6587 GCA_052030825.1 Gammaproteobacteria bacterium
CTCGACGCGGTGCGCGACATCGACACCCTCGGTGATCTCGAGCATTACCCGCAACTGCTGCGGCTGGTGGCATCGAGCTGATGCTGTATCGGCTGCTCAAGCCGCTGCTGTTCGCGGTCGAGCCCGAACTCGCGCATGACGTCAGCCTCGAAATGCTGCAGCAATTTCATCGCCTGCTGCCGCCGGTGCGTATCGCCCGGCCGGTACAGGTCATGGGCCTCGATTTCCCGAACCCGGTCGGGCTCGCCGCGGGACTCGACAAGAACGCGGATTACCTCGACGGCCTCGCCCGACTCGGCTTCGGCCATATCGAGATCGGCAGCGTCACGCCGCGACCGCAACCCGGCAATCCGCAACCGCGGGTCTTTCGCCTGAACCGGTACCGCAGCCTGATCAACCGCATGGGGTTCAACAACCGCGGCCTCGACCACGTCGTCGCCCGCATCGCCGATAAACCGCGCGATTTCATCCTCGGCGTCAATATCGGCAAGAACCTCGAAACCCCGGTCGCCGCGGCGCTCGACGACTATCGCCGCGGCCTGGCCGCGGTTTACCCGCATGCCGACTATGTCACGATCAACATTTCGTCGCCGAACACCCCGGGGCTGCGCGACCTGCAGAACGAGGCCGCACTCGAGGCGCTGCTCGCCGGCCTCGACGACGACCGCCGGCGGCTCGAAGACCGCTACCAGCAGCGACGACCGCTGGCACTGAAGCTCTCTCCCGACCTCGATGCGGGCGCGGTGCCGGTGATCGCCGAACTGCTGCGGCGCTACCGGATCGATGGCCTGATCGCAACCAACACGACGCTGGCGCGCGATGCGGTGCGCGGCCATCGCCATGCCGGCGAGGCCGGCGGGCTCAGCGGCCAGGGATTGCGCGACGCGTCGCGCGCGATGCTGATCGCGTTTCGGCGCGAACTCGGCACCGAGATCCCGATCATTTCGGTCGGCGGCATCGACTCGGCGGACGAAGCCAAGGCGCGCTTCGAACTCGGCGCCGACCTGATCCAGATCTATACCGGGCTCGTCTATCGCGGTCCGGGGCTCGTGAAATCCATTCTGCGGTCGATATAGTCGACAAGACTCCGCGGTAAAGGAACCGACGATGGATGCGATGGTGTCGCTCAAAGACGCGCGCGACTACCTGCTGGCGCTGCCGAACCGGCTCGACGACTACCTCGACGACGACTATCGCCGCGGTCTGGTCAGCCTGATCGACCGCTTCGACGAGTTCTTCAACGTCGTCGCCAGCGTCAACCTGCGGGCCAGCGAAAACCGCTTCATCGAGGCCGGCGAAGCCACCGAAATCAGCGACTACGGCTTCGTCCTGCTGCTCAAGCTGATCGACCTGATGGAGCGCCTCGACCTGCCGCACCGGCGCCGGGAGATCGAACAGATCTCGCTGGTGTTCGCGCGCTGGACGATGAGCTATGGCGGCACGATCAACTACATCGAGCCGGTGGTCAACGCGATCGCCCAGCTCGCCAACCTGATGCAGGAGAAAAGCGCCCTGCTGGCGCTGTCCGACCTGATCGCCGATATTGTCGATCACTGCTCGGCCGAGCTGAAACAGGATGCCGGCGACGGCGAGGAAATGCGCCCGTGGCGTCTGTTACACATCAACCGCAGCATCATCGCGACGCGCACGCACGACCTCGAGGTCATGCGTCGCGCCTTCGACGAATTCCTGATCTACCTGCCGCAGGACGCCTCCGGTTTTTTCGCCGAGGGTATGCGCGAAATGGACGCGCTCGACTACCCGTCGCACGTGCGCGAGGTCATGGAATCCTACAGCCAGCGCAAGCCGTCGGTGCGGATTCACTAGCGGGGCGCGGCATCGCGAGCCGCGGTTACGCGACATTGCGAGCCCCGCGCGGAATGGCAATTGCTCGAGCCCCACATTGTCGTCCTCGCGGCCTCGAGCCGGGATTCATTACATTCGAACGCGAATCGTCGCCACGTTTTGCGACCTGATTCGATCGAAATTCCGGCTGGATTCCGGATAGCCGCTGCGCAGCTTCCGGAATGACGACGAGAGCCATTAGCCCGGTAATTGCTTGCGACGTCATTGCGAGGGCCGGTCTCCGCGTCATTGCGAGCGCCAGCGCAGCAATCTCCCGGGAGCGGGCCGGGACAGGGAGGTTGCTTCGTCGCGGACGGCCCGCGGCCGCGCGCTCCTCGCAATGACGTGCCGGTAACCTAAATCAGGCGCACTCGCAGCGCCGTGAAATCGACCGGGTTCAGGCGCACTCGAGGCTGACGAGATAACCGCCGTACTTGCGCAGGTTGATGACGCCGTGATCGAGGATCAGGTATTGCCCCTTGATCGCGTCGAGCCGGCCGGCGGCCACCGGGTTCTTGTCGAGATTGAAGCTGGTGATTTTCTGCGGATAGGCCAGCGCCGGATAGTCGAGCTCGACGAGGCCGTCCGCCGCGGCGATCACCTCGACGTCGCCGCGCAGTTCGTCATCGAGGCGGTTTTCGACCTCGGGCCAGAGCCGTTCGAACGTTTCGAGCAAATCAGCCTCGCAGGGCTCGTTCTTGAGCATGTTGCGCCAGTTGGTGCGATCGCTCAGGTGGCGGCGGAAGGCGTCCTCGATGAGGCCGGCATGGTAGCGCTTCGAAACCCGCAGCGCGGGAAGCGCCTGGGTCGCGCCCTGGTCGATCCAGCGCGTCGGCACCTGGTTCTCGCGGGTAATGCCCACCTTGATCGCCGAGGTGTTGGCGAGGTAGATGACGTGCGGGCGCATGCAGTGATTCATCGCCCACTCCGGCTCACGACAGGTGCCGAGATGAAAATGGCACTTCTCCGGCGACATGATGCACAGGTCGCACTGGGCGAGGCTGCGAAAACAGGGATAGCAAAATCCCTGGTTGAAACTCTTGTTGGTCACCCGCCCGCAATGGATACACTCGATTTGCTGCAGATACTCGAGGCGAATGTCGCCGCCCAGCCAATCGTTCAGGGTTACCGTGTTGCCGCCGAGCTCGAGGCGATAGGTCACCGGACGCGTCGCATCGACGTCCATCTTGCGCAGGTTACCCTGGATTTTCATGCGCTCGTGCGTCGGTCGAGGCGAAAGACCGCCTCGCTGAGCGCCGTCAGTCCGGCCTCACGCCAGCGCGGGCGTTCGTCGAGAATGTCGTTCCGTTCGAGCAGCGTGATCGCGAAAGCGTCGCCGTAGTGGCGGCGCATTTCTTCCTCGGCAACCCCGTACGGGGGACCCTGCATTTCGGCGGTATCGTACTCGAAAGTAATCAGCAGCATGTTGCTGACCGCCGGGATGATCGACAGCATGTGGTCGTAGTAAGCGGGCCGCTGCGACGCGTCGAGCGCGATCAGCGCGGCGCGATCGTAGACCAGCGCGCAGGCGCCGAGATCGTCGTTGCGCAGGTCGAAAAAATCACCCTCGAGCAGGGTGATGCCCGGCGCGCGGTAAATCGCGAAGCGGTCGGATTCGATGCGTTCGTAGTCGAGCGCATTTTCGGCGAAGAAGGCCTCGATCGCGAGGCGTGAAAATTCGATGCCGATCACCTCGAAACCTCGCTCGGCAATGAAGCGCAGGTCGTGCGCCTTGCCGCACAGGGGCACGAACACGACCGCGCCCGGTGCCAGCCCGAATGCCGGCAGATAGGTTTCGAGGTAGCGATTGACGGTCGATTCGTGAAACGCGATGCGATTGTCACGCCAGCGATCGAGCCAGTGCTGTTTGTCGGCCATGAACCCCCGCTCCGGTTGCCGTCGGCCCGCCTGCCTAGAGTCGAACCTTGACGCAGTTGCGACCGTTCTTCTTGGCCACGAACAGCGCCATGTCGGCGCGCTTGACCATTGAACCGTAGTCGCCGGTATCGTCGGTGATCGCGGCCACGCCGACCGACAGCGTCGCCGATTTCTCCCCGGCCGGGGTCTTGTAGCGCGCGCTTTCAACCGACTGGCGAATCAGCTCGGCGAATTTTTCGGCGGCATTCATGTCGACGCCCGGCATCAGCACGCTCAGCCCGTTCTGGCCGTAGCGCCCGAGTATGTCCCTTTCCTTGTCGACCTTGGAAAAGATGAACTTGACGATTGCGGCGAATACCTTGTAAGCGACCTGGTCGCCGTCCTGTTCGCGCAGCTTGGAGAGCCCGTCGACCTCGATGATCAGCATCGACAACGGATGGCCTTCGACCGCGGCGGAGCGATAGCGATCGATTGCGATCTTGTCGGCATTCTCGCGGCTCATCAGCGTAATCGTGCGCTTGGCAGTGGCCTCGTTCTGCTTGATCTGTTGCAGCACCTCTTTCGGCACCAGCGTCTGGTCGGATTCGACAAAACTGTGATCGGTCACCTCGAGATCGCGATTCTCCGAAGACGATATCGTCGTCGTCGAATCCGAACTCGGCTTGGGCCGAATCACCGGTTCCGGCGCCGGACGTTCGACGGCAGTGGCCGAACTGCGCGCGGTGCGCTTGAAAATCAGCATCGCCTGCGACGCAATGCTGACGCCGGCAATCTTGTCGAGATCGTCGAAGGGTTCGTTGGCGCGACGCAGGCTGATGACGCCCATCAATCTGGAATCGTTGAACACCGGGATATCGAGGCGGTGGGAAATGAAACGCCTTTTCTTCATCCCGAGGAAACCCTTGACCGTCTCGTGTTCGGCACTGACCGTCGCCTGCCGGGTCTGGGTCAGCTTGCCGAGCAATTCCTCCGACCAGAGGGTATTGTCGTCATCCTCGAACAGTGCGCCCTCGATCTTGTCCGCGGTCGGTTTCGGTCCCTGGCCCTCGAGTGAGGTCAGGATATAGGACTCGAAATCGATGACCGGCTCCAGGTGTTTTTTCAGCAGACCGATCATTTCCTTGAAATCGAGAATGCCGGAAAGGGCCATGTCGAGATCGATCAGCGTGAATGCCCATAGCTCCTGACGATGACTGACGCTCGCGTTGAGCTCGGTCTCGAGAAACAGCAGGCGGCGGCTGCGCTCGGTGAGATAGCCGATATAGGCTGCGAGCAACACCGCCGTCGCCAGCAACACCGAAGCCAGCATGATCCGGAACGCCGAGATCTCGCTCAGGTACAGCACCGCGATAAACGCAATCGCGAGCAGCGCGTTGATCCCGAAGGTATACAGCATGCGAACCGGCTTGAGGCTGCCGAGCCAGACCGCAAGCAGGACGAACTCGAGTGCGTGATAAGCGCCGTACTTCTGCAGATAGGCCGCAGCAATGACCGTGGCCATTGCAATCACGCCGTTGCCGAGCAGGCGCAGGTCATAATGATGAAGACCTTCAGCGATGCGACACAATAACAGGTTGACGAGGGCCAGCAACGCGGCGAACAGGTAGCCGTACATCGGGATCGCGACGTCGTGACCGAAGGCGCGGAACTCGAGGTAAGCGAAAACCGCGCACAGCACGAACAGCATCGCGAACGCAAAAGTGCTCGAGCTGCGGCCGCGGTTGCGCTGCAAATCGCCGTAACGGGCCTCGGTTTCGGGGTTCTGAAACTTGAGCCGGAACGATTGCTTGTACCTGCTGATGGCGTCTTGCGACACTTGCTACCCTTTAACTGTTCCGTCGAATCGAGCGCGTCGAGGCTTTCGCCCGCACCGGCTCGGCGATGCTATGCGTCGTGGTCTGATCGATCTCCGCGCGATCCGAACCGCGCGCTCCGCCAATGCGCGGCGTCACCCGGGAAAATGATTGTCCCGGAATTGTTCGAGCCTGAATGGAGTATAACGGATATACATAATTTTCAAACGCTTATGTGATCTTGTTCATAGGGTTGTTAAGTCTCTCGCCGAACGCCGCGGCAACCGGTCCAACCGCTGCACGGTTTTGCTTGCAGGCCATCGCGCGCTGGTCCATATTGGCGTTCGAGAAGCGCCCGCGACGACATTTTGCCCCCGCGCGCGCCTGAGCCGTCAAGTTTCGTGCGATGCTGCCATTACTGATCCAGCAACAATACGTGTTGTTCGCGCTGATCGCGTTCGCGCTGATTTTCTCGCTGACCTTTCACGAGTTCGGCCACGCCAAGGTCGCGTCGCTGATCGGTGACGACACCGCCGACCGCGCCGGCCGGCTGACGCTCAATCCGATTCCGCACATTGATCCGCTCGGCTTGCTGATGGTGTTGCTGATCGGCATCGGCTACGCGCGGCCGGTGCCGACCGATCCACGCAAGTTCAACACCCGCTGGGGCACGCTGCTGGTCGCCGCCGCCGGGCCCGGCATGAATTTCCTGCTCGCGGTGGTGACGATCAATATCTACCTGATCGGGCTGCGTGCCGGACTGCCGCTGTTCCAGACCGACGTCGCGCAGATATTCTTCTACTTCCTGCCGCTGATCAACATGCTGCTGTGCATCTTCAACCTGATCCCGATCGGACCGCTCGACGGGCACTACATCCTGCCCTACGCGCTGCCGCGCAACCTGGCGATTCGTTACATGCAGCTCAACCAGCAGTTCGGCGTCTACGCGCTACTGGGCCTGATCCTGCTGCATTTTGCCGGGGTGCCGGTGTTCGCGGCGCTGTGGAATTTTGCCGAGACCCTGTTGCGGCTGGTCAGTTTCTTCTAGCCGACCCGTCGCGATCGCAAGTC
>JBPEYE010000154.1:0-27244 GCA_052030825.1 Gammaproteobacteria bacterium
CGAGATCCAGGGCGCGCCGCTGGCCGAGCTGCAGCTCGTGCAGGGGCATATCGCCGACATGGCGCTCGATATCGACGCCGCCGCGCTGCTGGTTTACCGCGCCGCGTGGCGCAAGGACAGCGGCGCCGAACGGGTCACCCGCGAGGCCGCGATGGCCAAGTTGTTCGCGACCGAGCGCGCGCAGCGGGTCATCGACCAGGCGGTGCAGCTGTTCGGCGGCGACGGCGTCAGGTCCGGCGAAATCGTCGAACGGCTTTACCGGGAAATCCGCGCGCTGCGAATCTACGAGGGCGCGTCGGACGTTCAGAAAATCATCATTGCGCGGCAGACGCTGGCCGCGTCTGCAGGAGGATAGTCATGCTGGGACCGACTGCCCACGTCGACACGTTCGCGCGCGACAATTTGCCGCCGCCCGAACTGTGGCCCGATTTCCGTCTCGACGGTTTCGAGTATCCCGAGTATATGAACGCCGCCAAGGAGCTGACCGACGTGATGGTCGAAAAAGGCTTCGGCGATCACATCGCGCTGATCGGCAACGGCCGCCGGCGCACCTACAAGGAACTCGCCGACTGGACCAACCGTCTCGCCCACGCGCTGGTCGCCGATCTCGGCGTCAAGCCCGGCAACCGCGTGCTGATTCGCTCGGCCAACAACCCGGCAATGGTCGCCTGCTGGCTCGCCGCGACCAAGGCCGGCGCGGTGGTCGTCAACACGATGCCGATGCTGCGCGCGGGCGAACTGCGGAAAATCGTCGACAAGGCCGAGGTCAGCCACGCGCTGTGCGATACGCGGCTGATGGACGAGCTCGTCGCCTGCGCCAAGGACAGCAAGATCCTCAATACGGTCATCGGCTTTGACGGCACGTCGAACCACGACGCCGAGCTCGATCGCCTGGCGCTGGAAAAACCGGTGACCTTCGACGCGGTACAGACCGGCCGCGACGACGTCGCGCTGCTCGGCTTCACCAGCGGCACCACCGGCGTACCGAAGGCGACGATGCATTTCCATCGCGATCTGCTGATCATCGCCGATGGCTATGCAAAGGAAATTCTCGGCGTGACCCCCGAGGACGTGTTCGTCGGTTCGCCGCCGCTCGCGTTCACCTTCGGCCTCGGCGGGCTCGCGGTGTTTCCGCTGCGCTTCGGCGCGACCGCGACGCTGCTCGAGAACGCGTCGCCGCCGAATCTGATCGAGATCATCGAGAAATACCGCGCGACCGTCTGTTTCACCGCGCCGACCGCGTATCGCGTGATGCTGCGCGCGATGGAGGAGGGCGCTGATCTCACCAGCCTGCGCGCGGCGGTTTCAGCGGGCGAGACGCTGCCGGCGCCGGTCTATGAGGAATGGATGCAAAAGACCGGAAAGCCGATGCTCGACGGCATCGGTTCGACCGAAATGCTGCATATCTTCATCTCCAACCGCTTCGACGATCACCGCCCCGCGTGTACCGGCAAGCCCGTGACCGGCTACGAGGCAAGGGTCATCGACGACGACGGCAACGACGTGCCGGCGGGCGAGATCGGCCGACTCGCGGTGCGCGGCCCGACCGGCTGCCGCTATCTCGCCGACGCGCGCCAGCGCGACTACGTCGCCGACGGCTGGAACGTGACCGGCGACAGCTTCACGATGGACGAGAACGGCTACCTGCATTTCGCCGCGCGCAGCGACGACATGATCATCTCGTCGGGCTACAATATCGCCGGCCCCGAGGTCGAGGCCGCGCTGCTCGCGCACGAAGCGGTCGCCGAATGCGCGGTCATCGGCGTGTCGCACGAGGAACGCGGGCAAATCGTCGAGGCCCACGTCGTGCTTGCCGACGGTTTCGAACCGGGCGAAGCGACCGTCAAGCTGCTGCAGGATCACGTCAAGGCGACGATTGCCCCTTACAAGTATCCGCGCAGCGTCAGGTTCATCGACGCGCTGCCGAAGACTCAGACCGGCAAGATCCAGCGCTTCAAACTGCGCGAGAGGAAAGCATGAGCGATTCGACTGCAACGACCCGTCATCGCAACGTCCAGCCTGACGGCTGGGCGCCGGCCAAGGGCTACGCCAACGGCGTGCTCGCCGACAATGGCCTGCTCTTCGTCGGCGGCCAGATCGGCTGGAACTCAGACAAGGTCTTCGAGAGCCACGATTTCATCGGCCAGATGCGCCAGGCGTTGCTCAACGTGCGCGCGGTCGTCGAAGCCGCCGGCGGCGAGGTCGGCGACATCACGCGGCTGACCTGGTACATCACCGACAAGCGCGAATACCTCGCGCGCCAGCGCGAAGTGGGCGAGGTCTACCGCGAAGTCTTCGGCCGCCATTTCCCGGCGATGGCGATGGTCGTCGTCGCGGGCCTGATCGAGGACGACGCGCTCGTCGAAATCGAGGCTACCGCGGTCTTGTCGCAGAAATAACGCCGCCGAGGCAATCCCCGGCGCTACAGAGCGCTACGAGAAGAAGCTATCGCTCGATACAAACGCGTCAATCGCCAGCGCGGTGGGGCGCTAACGGCCGTACCAACGACAGGAACAAATATTTACCGTAAAAGGAAATATTATAAACTTTACATAATATACATTATGCGCATATATGCGGAAGCCGGGGTCAATGAGGTGGGTCCGCGACCTCGTGATGCATCAAGAAAAAAGTTTCAATTCAAAACTGACCATTGATGGTTTAAGATTCGCGTTTTTCAGTTATAGTTTGCATCCCGTTTTGCCGAGAGCCACCATGCCTACCCATAAAAAATACGCCAAACCCGTATTCCTCGTCGATGGCAATCGCACGCCGTTTCTGAAGGCGCGCGGCAAACCGGGCCCGTTCAAACACGCCGATCTCGGCATCTACGCGTCGCGACCGCTGCTGTTGCGGATGCCGTTCGAACCGACCGAGTTCGACGAAGTCATATTCGGTGCGACGATGCCGGGACCGGACGAAGCCAACCTCGCGCGCGTCGTCGCGCTGCGACTCGGTTGCGGCGATCACGTGCCGGCGTACACGGTGCAGCGCAATTGCGCTTCCGGCATGCAGGCGCTCGACAACGCGGCGATGTCGATCGCGACCGGTCGCTCCGACCTGGTCCTTGCCGGCGGCATCGAATCGATGAGTCACGCGCCGTTGCTGTTTCATCCGAAGATGGTCGACTGGCTCGCCGACTGGTGGTCGGCGAAGTCGATCGGCGACCGGATGAAACTGCTCGGGCGCTTCAGCCCGCGTTACCTGGCGCCGGTGATCGCGTTGCTCAAGGGTCTGACCGACCCGGTGGTCGGCCTCAATATGGGGCAAACCGCCGAAAAGATCGCTCACCGGTTTGGCATCGATCGCCAGGCGATGGACGAATTCGCGCTCGCCAGTCACCAGCGCCTGCACCAGGCGCAGCAGGACGGTGCGCTCGACGAGGTGGTGCCGCTCTACGATGCCGGCGGCAACCTTTACGATCACGACGACGGCGTGCGTCCGGATTCGTCGCTCGAAAAGCTGGCCAGGCTGCGCCCTGCTTTCGACAAGCCCTACGGCCTGGTCACACCCGGCAACAGCGCGCAGATCACCGACGGCGCCGCCGCGCTGGTGCTTGCCAGCGAGGCCGCGGTGAAAAAACACGACCTGCCGGTACTGGCGCGTTTGACGAACTGCGAATGGGCTGCGCTGACGCCGGCCGAAATGGGCCTCGGCCCGGCGCACGCAATCGCGCCGTTGTTGAAGACACAGCGCCTCAAGCTCGACGAGATCGATTACTGGGAAATCAACGAAGCCTTCGCCGCGCAGGTACTCGCCGTAATCGCCGCATTGAAGGACAAGGATTACTGTCAGCAGCACCTCGGTTTGCGCTCGGCGGTGGGCGAAATCCCGCACCAAAAACTCAATATTCACGGCGGCGGCGTCAGCATCGGCCACCCGGTCGGCGCCAGCGGCGCACGCATCGTGCTGCACCTCGCGAAGGTACTCGAGCAGAAAAAGGCGCATAAAGGCATCGCGTCCCTGTGTATCGGTGGCGGCCAGGGTGGCGCGATGCTGATCGAGCGGGAGGCCGCATGAGCGTGAAAATCGTCGACTGGAAAAGCCATTGCGACGACGATGGCATTTTGTGGCTGGTTCTCGACAAGCAGGATAGCGAGACCAATACCCTCTCGATCAGCGTCCTCGAACAGCTCGACGCGCTGCTCGACCAGATCGAGAACGACTTGCCGAAGGCGGTGGTCTTCCGCTCCGGCAAGCCCTCGGGTTTCATCGCTGGCGCCGACGTCAACGAATTCCTCGAAGTGACGTCGACGCAGGAAGCGCTGATCATGATCAAACGCGGGCAAACCCTGTTCAGCCGGATCGAATCGCTGAAGTGCGTGACGGTCGCGCTGATCGAGGGTTTTTGCATGGGTGGCGGCACCGAACTCGCGCTCGCCTGCGATTATCGCGTCGCCCTCGATGACGGTCGTACCAAGATCGGTTTGCCCGAGGTCAAGCTCGGTATCCACCCGGCCTACGGTGGCGTCGTCCGCGCAACCGCGATCGTCAACCCGATCCATTCGCTCGAGATGATGCTGTCCGGGCGCGCGCTGTCGGCGCGCCGGGCAAAGGCCATTGGCCTCGTCGACGCGGCGCAGCCCGAACGCCAGGTCGAACGCGCGGCGCGGCGGATCGCGCTGGACACGCCGAATAAACAGTCGATGCCGCTGCCGGGCAAGATACTGTCGCTGCCCGGAATCCGCCACCTGCTCGCTGCCTACATGAAAAAGCAGGTCGCGAAGAAGGCGCCGCGGCAGCACTACCCTGCCCCTTACGCGATTCTCGACGTCTGGGCCAACCACTACGGCTCGCGCAAGCGCATGATGGAAGAAGAAGCCAACTCGGTTGCGCGCCTGATCCAGGGCAGCAAGGTGCGCAACCTGATCCGCGTCTTTTTTCTGCAACAACGCCTCAAGGGACTGGGCGACAAGCACGCCTTTACGCCGCGCCACGTGCACGTTATCGGCGCCGGCACGATGGGCGGCGATATCGCGTCGTGGTGCGCGCTGCGCGGCTTCGGCGCGACGCTGCAGGACCGCGAGGCGAAATACCTTGGCAACGCTTTCAAGCGCGCCCATCAGCTCTACCGAAAGCGACTCAAGACGACCGCCGAACGCAATGCCGCGCTCGACCGGCTGACCCCGGATCTTGCCGGCGACGGCGTGCGCCGTGCCGATGTCGTCATCGAGGCCATTTTCGAGAATACCGAGGCCAAGCACGATATCTACCGCGACATCGAACCGCGCATGCGTCCCGACGCGGTCCTGGCGACCAATACCTCGAGTATCCCGCTCGAGCAGCTCGCCACCGTGTTGAAGGAACCGGATCGTCTCGTCGGCATCCATTTTTTCAACCCGGTCGCGATGATGCCACTGGTCGAGATCGTGCAGACCGAATCGTCGTCGGAACGCGCGGTTCAGCAGGCCATTGCGTTCACCCAGCACATCGGCAAACTGCCGTTACCGGTCAAAAGCTCGCCGGGCTTTCTCGTCAATCGAATCCTGATGCCCTACCTCGTCGAGGCCTTTTTGCTTTATGACGAAGGCGTCGCGGCCGAGGCCATCGACCGGGCCGCGACCGATTTCGGCATGCCGATGGGCCCGGTCGAACTCGCCGATACGGTCGGTCTCGATATTTGCCAGTCGGTCGCCGACAACCTGTCGCAGGCCTTCGGCATCGATTTGCCGAAAGGGCTCAGGCGATTCGTCGACAACGGCAAGCTCGGCAAGAAATCGGGCGAAGGCTTTTACCGCTACAAGAACGGCAAGCCGGTCAAGGATCGCGACGCCAATCTCGGCGACCAGAAAGCGATCCAGCAGCGCCTGATCTACCGCTTTCTGAACGAAGCCGCGGCCTGCCTCGACGAGGGCATCGTCGCCGACAAGGACCTGCTCGATGCCGGGGTCATCTTCGGCACCGGCTTCGCGCCGTTTCGCGGCGGTCCGATGAATTACTGTCTCGAACTCGGCATCGAAGCGGTCGAGCAGACGCTCGGCGAACTCGAGTCGCGCTATGGCGAGCGCTTCAAGGCAGTCGCCGGCTGGGCCAGGCTGAAATCCGGCGATTCGACGGCGCCGCGGGCCAAAACCGCAGCGAAAGCCACGAAACGGTCATCCGGCAACGGCCAACGCGCGAAGACGGCCAGGTCCGCAAGTCCGAAGAAGGCCGCCAGGGCCAAAACGGCAAAAAGCAGCGCGGCAAGGCCGAAGTCAAAGTCCGCTAGCGGTAAGTCGCGCGCGGCGAGCGATAGCGCGGGCGACGCGAAAGCCTGAAAACCGGGACCCTGACGGAGTCGGAAACCTTAACGCCCTGCCCGTCCGGCCGCGTTGCCGCGACGACAATCAATCGATACCGAACAGCCGGTTCGCGTTGGCGAAGGTCGCCGCGGCGAGCTCGTCGAGCGGCTCGCCGCGAATCTCGGCGAGCTTTTCCGCGACCAGGCGCACGCGACCCGGGTGATTTGGCTTGCCGCGGAACGGCGCCGGCGACAACCACGGCGAATCGGTCTCGATCAGCAAACGCTCGAGCGGGATCCTGCGCGCCATGTCGCGCACGTTCTGCGCCTGACTGAAAGTCACGATGCCCGAAATCGAAATGTAAAAGTTCAGTTCGATCGCCGCGCGCGCCATTTCCCAGTCCTCGGTAAAGCAGTGCAGCACGCCGCCGACTTCGGCGGCATGGTGGCGGCGGAGAATCTCCAGCGTATCGTCGCGCGCGGCGCGGGTATGGATGACCAACGGCAGCCGGCATTCGCGGGCGGCGTCGATATGGATGACGAAACGTTCCCGCTGCCAGTCGGGCGCGTCGGGCTGGTGGAAGTAGTCGAGACCGGTCTCGCCGATGGCGACGACCTTGTCGCGTTGCGCCAGACGGCACAGCTCGTCGACCGTCGGTTCGCGTACCTCGGCATAGTCGGGATGGACACCGGCGGTGCACCAGACCTGTGACAGGTCGGCGATGCGCGCGTGCATCGCATCGAAACTGTCGAGATCGACGCCGATACAGATCATGCGCGTGACCTGCTCGGCCGCGATCGTATCCATCAGCCGGCCGAAATCGTTGTCGTGATCGTCGAGATCGATGCGATCGAGATGGCAGTGCGAATCGAAGAACACGGATTGTTCGCGACTATTATCGGAAATCGGGATTGTAGCGCGTTCGCGGGGCGCGACCGAATTGCCGGGCAGGAAAAATCGGTAACGTCGCGACCTCGACCGCGGTCGCGGATTCCGATAACGCTACATCGTATGCGTCGGCCGATCGGCCTGCAGCGCGCCGGCGAGATAGCCCTCGATCTTGTTGCGCGTGGTGCCGTTGTCCTGCGCGCTGAACTGCACGCCGATGCCGGCGGCCTTGTTGCTTTGCGCGCCCTGCGGCGTGACCCAGATGATCTTGCCCGCGACCGGCAGGCGCTCCTTGTCGTCCATCAGCGACAGCAGCATGAAGACCTCGTCGCCGAGCGAGTACTGCTTGTTGGTCGGGATGAACAGCCCGCCATTCTTGACGTAGGGCATGTAGGCCGCGTACAGCGCGCTCTTGTCCTTGATGTTGAGTGACAGTATGCCTTGACTACCGGGCGCTCCCATCAGTTCGGTCTCCGCGTGACGATTTGTTTCAATGATATTAGCACGTCCTCGAGCTGAAGTTGGAAATCGAGGTTGTTTTCCTCGACCCGCAACTGCGTTGCGGCCTGCTGCTGGAGTTGCAACAGGGCGCGCGCGCCAGCCGGGTTCACGCCATCGGTCGCAGCGCCGTCGCTATCGAGGCCGCAAGCCCGGAAACTGTAGGCGCGCAGGGTCATGTCGACGAGGCGTCGAACCGCGTCCCGATCGTGGGCCAGCAACTTGCGGCACAGGCCGACCGCGCCGAGTTCGCCGCGGATGAAGCGGGCGAAATCGCGCTTGAAGTCGTCGACCAGCCCGGCGAAATCCTGGCCCTCGAGCGTGACCGCGAGCAGCGGGTCGCCGCGGGCAAAATCGAGATAGCGCAGCGCGGCGTCGGCGGCCAGGCCCTGGTTGTCGAGCCAGGTGAGCGCGTCCCGCGTCGGTGGTCGATGCAGGTGCCAGCACTGGCAGCGGCTGCGCAGCGTGACCGGCACCCGACCCGCGTTGTGGGTCACGAGCAGCAGCAGGGTTGCCGGCGCCGGTTCCTCGAGGGTCTTGAGCAAGGCATTGGCGCCGGCCCGGCTCATCGCCTCGGCTGGATAGATCACGGCGATCTTCAGGCGTTCGTAGCGGCGCGTCAGGCTGACGTCGTGGATCAGATCGCGGATCTGCTCGATCTTGATGTTCTTGTTCGGTTTGCGGGTTTTTTCGTCGACTTCGAGGGTCACCAGGCTGAAGTCGGCATAGGTGCCGGCCGCGAGCAGCCGACAGGCTTCGCAGCTGCCGCACGGGTGCGCATCCGCGGGTGCATCGCATAACAGCGCGCCGACCAGTTGCATCACCAGGCCGCTGCAGTCATGCTGGCCGGCGTCGCTCAACAGGATCGCGTGCGGCAGTCGCCCGGCGGCTTGCAGCGCGAGTGCCCGTTCGAGCGTCGCCCGGTGCCACGGCGGACTGGCTGGCGCCGGCATCGCCATCAGGCAATGTCCGTCCGGGGTTCGAGAGCAAGCCCGAAACGTGCATTGACCGCGGCGACGACGTCGCCGGCGACCGCGTCGCGTTCGCGGTTGCCATCGACAACGACGTAACGATTGCGATCGCGGCGCGCGATTTCGAGGAACGCGGCGCGCACGTCGGCATGGTACGACGGACCTTTCTTTTCGAACCGGTTCTCGCTGTCGCCGCGGCGCGCGGCGCGTTCCAGCGCGACCTGCTCGTCGAGGTCGAGGATCAGCACCAGCGCGGGTTCGAAGTCGCCGGCAACGATCCGGTGGACGCGATCGACGAGGTCGAGACCGAGACCGCCGGCGATGCCCTGAAAGGCACGGCTCGAATCGGCGAAGCGATCGCTGACGACCCAGTCGCCGCGCTCGAGCGTCGGCCAGACCGTGTCGCGCAGGTGAGCGCGCCGCGCGGCATACATCAGCATCAGCTCGGTCATGCTGTCCCATTGATCGGGATCGCCTTCGACCAGCAAACCGCGAATGCGCTCGGCGGCCGGAGATCCGCCGGGTTCCCGAGTCAGGATGACCGGTTCACCGGCGGTTTCGAGGGCGCCGACGAGTCGCCGGCTTTGCACGCCCTTGCCGCCGCCGTCGACGCCTTCGAACGCGATCATCCGATTGGCGGGTTGCGACTGCTTCATTTCGGGTTCATTTCTGCCGGTTCAACTGGTAGCGCTCGACCGCCGCGTTGTGTTCTTCGAGGGTCGTCGAAAAATGATGCGTGCCGTCGCCCTTGGAGACGAAGTACAACGCGTCGGTACGCGCCGGGTGCAGCGCCGCCCGGATCGAGTCCAGCCCCGGCAACGCGATCGGGGTGGGCGTCAGGCCGGCGTGCAGGTAGGTATTATACGGCGTATCGCGCTTCAGATCGCGAAACCGGATATCGCCGTCGAAGCCGGCACCGAGGCCGTAGATCACCGTCGGGTCGGTCTGCAGTCGCATGTTGCGTCGCAGGCGTTCGATGAATACGCCGGCGATCAACGGTCGCTCGAAGCCGACCGCGGTTTCCTTCTCGATGATCGAGGCGAGGATCAGGGCCTCGTAGCGATCGGCTAGCGGCAGGTCGGGATCGCGCTGATTCCATTCGCGCTCGAGATGATTCGCCATGACCTGATAGGCGCGACGCAGAAAATCGACGTCGGTCGTGCCCTTGGGAAAGCGATAGGTATCCGGGAAAAAGCGGCCCTCGGGATGTTCGCCCGCTCGCCCGATCGCGGCCATGATTTCGTCGTCCGACTTGTCTGCCAGGGTGTGTTCGAGAATCGGATCGGCGGCAATCGCGGCCAGCATCTGGCGGAATGTCCAGCCCTCGATTACGGTCAGGTCGTACTGGATCGCGCTGCCGCGGGTAAAGGTTTCGAGCAGGTCGTCGGGCGATTGCTCGGCCTCGATCCGGTATTCGCCGGCGCGCACGCTGGTTTCGACGCCCTTGAGCTTGGCCAGCAGAATGAACAGCCACGGATCTTCGATGATGCCCTCGCTGGTCAATTCCTGGGCGATCGTCTTGATGTTACTGCCCGAGCGGATCAAGAATACCGTTTCGTCATTGTCTTTGGCGAGGGTGACGTTGCCGTGCTGGAACCGCAGTAACTGAAAGCTCAGCACCGCGGCAACCAGCAGCGTGGCCAGCAAGCCGAGGGTCAGCAGGCGCTTGATCAGGCGTAACATTTGCAGCCGGCGGCGCGACGGGGCTTTGGCACCCCGTTACGCCGGCATCCTACACGCGGCTAAATACCAGCGTGCCGTTGGTGCCGCCGAAGCCGAATGAATTCGACATCGTGACCTCGAGCCTGGCCTCGCGCGCGGTATGGGGAACGTAATCGAGATCGCACTCCGGATCCTGGTTATCGAGATTGATCGTCGGCGGCACGACCTGGTCGCGTAGCGCCAGGATCGAGAATATTGCCTCGATGCCACCGGCCGCGCCGAGCAGATGACCGGTCATCGACTTGGTCGAGCTGACCAGCATCTCGCGCGCGTGGTCACCGAGCGCGAGCTTGATTGCGAGCGTCTCGGCAACATCACCCGCCGGCGTCGAGGTGCCGTGGGCATTGATGTAGTCGACATCGTCCGGGTTCAGCCCTGCATCCTTGAGCGCGTTGAGCATGCAGCGCGCGGCGCCCTCGCCGCCTTCCGACGGTGCGGTCATGTGATAGGCATCGCTGCTCATGCCGTAGCCAGCCAGCTCGCAATAAATGTCGGCACCGCGTTCCCTGGCCATCTCGTATTCCTCGAGCACCACGACGCCGGCACCGTCGCCGAGCACAAAACCATCGCGATCGACATCCCACGGTCGGCTCGCTGCCTCCGGATCGTCATTGCGCGTCGACAGCGCGCGTGCCGCGGCAAAACCGCCGATGCCGAGCGCCGAGGTCGCCATTTCCGAGCCGCCGGCAATCATGATATCGGCGTCGCCGTAGGAAATCATTCGCGCCGCGTCGCCGATGTTGTGCGCGCCGGTAGTACAGGCGCTGACGATCGAGATGTTCGGACCCTTGAGCCCCTTCATGATCGACAGGTTGCCCGAGACCATATTGATGATCGAGCTGGGGACGAAGAACGGTGAAATCTTGCGCGGACCGCCATTGACGTAGGCATCGCGATTTCTTTCGATCGTCGGAAGCCCACCGATGCCGGAGCCGATCGCGACGCCGATACGATCGGCGTTTTCCTCGGTGACTTCGATGCCGGCATCGTCCATGGCCTGAATACCCGCCGCGATTCCGAAGTGAATGAAGATATCCATTTTCTTCATGTCTTTTGGCGACAGGTACTGGGTGGCGTCGAAGTCCTTGACCGAGCCGGAAATCCGGGTCGAGAACTGGCTCGCGTCGAACGACGTGATCGGCGCGATGCCGCTCTTGCCGGCGACGATATTTTTCCAGGATTCTTCGACCGTGTTACCCACCGGAGTCAACAGGCCGAGTCCGGTTACCACTACGCGACGTTTAGACAAGGTT
Organism: Gammaproteobacteria bacterium; assembly: GCA_052030825.1. GTDB lineage: Bacteria > Pseudomonadota > Gammaproteobacteria. The sequence continues at coordinate 11,554 of JBPEYE010000154.1, forward strand.
CGATCCTCTTACAGATGACATCTCGGACAGGAAATGAAAATGCCGCTTAGCATTGTATGGTAAGCGGCATCCTTTGATTCGACAGTTCTGGCTAAAGATTGGCGTTGACGTAATCGATCGCGAGTTGAACGCTGGTAATCTTTTCGGCCTCCTCGTCCGGAATTTCCGTTTCGAATTCTTCTTCCAGTGCCATTACCAGCTCCACCGTATCGAGCGAGTCAGCGCCGAGATCATCGACAAAGGATGCCTGGTTTGTTACCTCTTCCTCCTTGACGCCCAATTGTTCGGCAACAATTTTTTTCACACGTTCTTCAACAGAGCTCATTTTGTGATGTTCTCCAGGTTAGTGAATCGAAATCAGGTGTGGGCAGTTATTGTAGTGAAAAGCCCAGCCAGTTGCCACTATAGCCTGTAATTTTTTTCTCCGCTATATATCTTTTCAAATCAATAAGTTAAGTCGATTTTTGAGGCCGCCCGGTCAGGCCATGAACATGCCGCCATTGACGTGAATGGTTTCGCCGGTGATGTATCCGGCGCTCGGCGAAGCGAGGAAAACCACCGCCGCGGCGACCTCGTCCACGGCACCCAGCCGCGCCAGCGGAATCTGTTTGGCGAGCGCCTCGCGCTGTTCTTCGGCGAGCTCGCGCGTCATGTCGGTGTCGATGAATCCGGGCGCGACGGTATTGACGGTGATCCCGCGCGAACCGATTTCGCGCGCCAGCGACTTCGAAAAACCGACCAGCCCGGCCTTGGCGGCGGCATAGTTGGTCTGACCCGGGTTACCGGTTGCGCCGACCACCGACGAGATGTTGATGATGCGGCCCGCGCGTTTTTTCATCATCGGCCGCAGCACCGCCTTGCTCATACGGTATACCGAGGTCAGGTTGGTGTTGATGATGTCGTCCCACTGTTCATCTTTCATCATCATCAACAGGTTATCGCGCGTGATGCCGGCATTGTTGACCAGAATATCGGGCGCGCCGAAGTCGTCGCTGACGCGCTTGATGCAGGCGGCGACCGAATCGGCGTCGCCGACGTCGAGCACCATGCCGGTCCCCTTGATGTCGGCGTCGGCAAACGCAGCGGCGATACGCCCGGCGCCAGCCTCGCTGGTCGCGGTTCCGATGACGGTCGCCCCGGCCGCGCCGAGCGCGAGCGCGATGGCATGGCCGATACCGCGGCTCGCGCCGGTCACGAGTGCAATCTGGTCTGTCAGCATGTCAGTTCTCCGCCAGCGAATTCCGGGTTTGCTCGAGCGAGGCCGCGTCGTAGACGGCGTGCGCCGCCAGCAATTTATCGATGCGCCGGGTCAGCCCGGCCAGCACCTTGCCGGGACCGCATTCGATCAGGCCGCCGGTTCCGCGCGCCTTCATCGCCGCGACGCTGGCGACCCATTTGACTGGCTGATAGAGCTGCAGTTTGAGTCGCTCGCGAATCTGATCGGTCGACTCGGCAACGTCGGCGCTTTGATTGTGCACGACCGGTACCGCCGGCATCTGGACTGCGACCGCTTCGAGTTCGGCGGCGAGCGCATCGGCGGCCTCGCGCATCAGCGAGCAGTGCGACGGCACGCTGACCGGCAGGGGCAGTGCCCGTTTCGCGCCGAGCGCCCTGGCCTGCTCCATCGCGGCTTCGACCGCCGCGTTTTCGCCGGCGATCACAACCTGGCCGGGCGCGTTGAAGTTGGCGGCCTCGACCACGCCGTCGTCGATCCGCCGGCACGCCTCGACCACGGCATCGTCATCAAGACCGATAATCGCCGCCATGGCGCCCCTACCCGGCGGTACCGCGGATTGCATCAACCGGCCGCGCGTGGCGACCAGGCGTACCGCATCGGCGAGTTCGAGGCTGCCGGCGCAGACCAGCGCGGTGTACTCGCCGAGACTGTGCCCCGCCATCGTCGACGCCGCCGGCAGATCGCCGGCCGCGAGCAGGACGCGATAGGTCGCGACGCCGGCACACAGCATCGCCGGCTGCGTGATTTCGGTCTGGTTGAGGCGTTCCTCGGGGCCTTCGCTGACGATTAGTCGCAGGTCGTAACCGAGAACCTCGGAGGCGGTTTCGAACACCGCGTCGACGGTCGCCTGATGATTGTCCCAGGCAGTCATCATGCCGACCGATTGCGACCCCTGGCCGGGGAAAACGTAGGCGTAGTTGTGCATCGGATGCGTTCTGATTATGGATGCGCGGATATTACCACAGGCACCCGCGCGGCCCTACCCGCTCTATTGCCACGGCGGTTAAATAATGGATAATGACGCGCTTTAAACGACGAACGAGCTCATGCCCAAAGGCGACCATATCGAGATGCGCGGCGTGGTCAAGGAAACCCTGCCCAACACCATGTTTCGCGTCGAGCTGGAAAACGGTCACGTGGTCACGGCCCATATTTCCGGCAAAATGCGCAAGCACTACATTCGGATTCTGACGGGTGACACGGTGACGGTCGAGCTGACGCCCTACGATTTGACCAAAGGCAGAATTACCTTCCGCGATCGCTAGTCGACCGACGCCCCTTCCTTCTTCTTGCGGTTCGATTTGACCACCCTGCAATGCAGGCGGTCCTTCCTGACGTCGATTTTCACTCGCCCGCCGCCGACCAGGCCGCCGAACAGCAATTCGTCGGCGAGCACCTGCTTGATCTCGTCCTGGATGACACGTGCCATCGGTCGCGCGCCCATCTTCGGGTCGTAACCCTTGTCGGCGAGCCAGCGGCGCGCCGCGTCGGAGACCGTCATGCTGACCTTCTTCGCCTCGAGCTGTGATTCGAGTTCGATCAGGAACTTGTCGACGACGTTCAGGATCACGTTGGTATCGAGCGCCTTGAACTGAATGATCGCATCGAGTCGGTTGCGAAACTCGGGCGTGAAGGTTTTCTTGATCGCTTCGCCGGCATCGAGGGTGTGATCCTGGAAGGTGAAGCCCATCGACGCACGGCTCATTTGCTCGGCGCCGGCGTTGGTCGTCATGATCAGGATCGAGTTGCGGAAATCGGCCTTGCGGCCGTTGCTGTCGGTCAGCGTGCCGCTGTCCATGACCTGGAGCAGCAGGTTGAAAACATCGGGGTGCGCCTTTTCGATTTCGTCCAGCAATACCACCGAGTACGGGTGCTTGTTCATCTCCTCGGTCAGCAATCCGCCCTGGTCGTAACCGACGTAACCCGGTGGCGCGCCGATCAGGCGCGAAACCGTGTGCCGCTCCATGTATTCGGACATGTCGAAGCGAATCAGCTCGATGCCCATGATCTTGGCGAGCTGGCGGCAAACCTCGGTCTTGCCGACCCCGGTCGGACCGGAAAACAGGAAGGAGCCGACCGGTTTGGCTTCGCGGCCGAGGCCCGAACGCGACATCTTGATCGCCGCGTCGAGCGCGTTGATGGCCTGTTCCTGGCCGAATACCACGCGCGACAGGTTCTTGCCGAGATTCTTGAGCATGTCGAGATCGGACGTGCTGACGTTGTTCGCCGGAATGCGCGCGATCTTGGCGACGATGTTTTCGATATCGTGGATACCGATCGTTTTCTTGCGTTGCTTGTTCGGCTGCAGGCGACGCTGCGCGCCGGCCTCGTCGATGACGTCGATCGCCTTGTCGGGCAGGTGCCGGTCGTTGATATAGCGCGCCGACAACTCGGTGGCCTTGCGCAGCGCCGGCAGCGTGTACTTGACGTTATGGTGTTCCTCGAAGCGCGATTTCAGACCCTTCAGGATCTGGTAGGTTTCCTCGTTGCTCGGCTCGGGCACGTCGATTTTCTGGAAACGCCGCGCGAGGGCGCGGTCCTTCTCGAAGATGCCGCGGAACTCGGCGTAGGTCGTCGAGCCGATACACTTGATGTCGCCGTTGGCGAGCACCGGCTTGATCAGGTTGGAGGCATCCATCACGCCGCCCGATGCCGAACCGGCGCCAATGATCGTATGGATTTCGTCGATGAACAGGATCGAGCCGGGCTCTCGCGTCAGCTGGCCGATGACCGCCTTGAGCCGCTTCTCGAAATCGCCGCGATATTTGGTGCCGGCCACCAGCGCGCCCAGGTCGAGTGCATAAACCGTGCTTTGCAACAAGACCTCGGGTACCTCTTCCTCGACGATCTTGCGCGCCAGTCCCTCGGCGATCGCGGTCTTGCCGACGCCGGCTTCGCCGACCAGCAGCGGGTTGTTCTTGCGCCGCCGGCACAGCGTCTGGATGATGCGCTCGATCTCGTGCTCGCGGCCGATCAGCGGGTCGATCTTGCCCGAGAACGCGAGCTCGTTGAGATTGGTCGCGAACTTTTCCAGCGGGTTGGTCGATTCCTGGTCGCCGGGCAGGGATTCGGCTTCGTGGGTAAACGATTCTTCCTCGGCCTCTTCGTTGACCCGGGTAATGCCGTGTGACAGGTAATTGGTGACGTCGAGGCGTTCGATGTTGTGCTTGTTTAGCAGGTAAACCGCGTGCGAATCCTGCTCGGAAAAAATTGCCACCAGCACATTGGCCCCGGAGACCTCGCCATTGCCGGACGACTGCACGTGGAACAGCGCGCGCTGCAGCACGCGCTGGAACCCGAGCGTGGGCTGGGTATCGCGATCCTCGTCGGCCATCAGCAACGGCGTGTTCTGGTCGACGAAAATTTCGAGTTCGGTCTTGAGCAACTGAACATTGCCGCCGCAGGCCTCGATGACCGCCGCGGCGGAATCGTTATCGGTCAGCATCAGCAACAGGTGCTCGACCGTGATGAATTCGTGGCGCTTCTCGTTGGCGTCGTGGAAGGCCTTGTTGAGGGATTGTTCCAGTTCTTTGTTCAGCATTGGTTTGGCTTATTGCTCAGTGCCCACGGACTTAAATATAGCCGATTTGACCTCGAATGTGTGCGAATTGTTCACGCCTTTTCGGCGTCGCTCGTCGTGCGCTCGGCGACTCAGCTTTCTTCCATGTCGCAGAGTAGCGGGTGCTTGTTTTCGCGGGCATAACTGTTGACCTGGGTCACCTTGGTTTCGGCGATGTCCCGGGTGTAGATACCGCAAACGCCCTTGCCGGTCTTGTGCACGTTGAGCATGATACGGGTCGCATTCTCGCGATTGTGACCGAAAATGGTTTCGAGAACGTGGACGACAAACTCCATCGGCGTGTAGTCGTCGTTCAACAAGATGACCTTGTACAGGGGCGGCTTCTTGAGTTTCGGCCGGGTACGCTCGAGTAACAGCGTATCGTCATCGTCATGGTCGAACCGCTGATCAGACATAAGCTGCTTTTTCCATTAGCAATACCTATAAAATATCTATGGGATTGCAATAATTCAAGGCTTGGCTATCATAAAAAGACGCCAGCTGGCCAATAATCCTATGAAAAATACGATCCAGTACGGTGTTTTTTTCATAGGTTTTCTCAATCAACCACGGCCCGTCGTCCGGCGCGGACAACGGCTACGTGAAAGAGGATGAGTCATGCCCACCGGGACAGTCAAGTGGTTTAGCAACGTGAAGGGTTACGGATTCGTGAACACGGACGAGGACAAGGAGCACGATATCTTTGCGCACTTTTCGGCGATCGAGATGGATGGCTACAAAAAGTTGACTTCAGGACAAAAAATCGAATTCGAAATCGAGGAAGGGCCGAAGGGATTGCAGGCCCAGAAGATACGCTCGATCGACAGCTGACCCCCACCCTTCCCGGTTGTCCGGCGTCGCGATGACCGCCGGGTGACGACCGACCGCGGCCCAGCGCCACAGGCTCGCGCGATACCGTCGCGCCGACGTCAGGACCGCCGCCGATCGCGGTCGTCGATGCAATCTGTTGTATAATCCCCGCGCATTCAGACCAGTCCACCAGGGGATGACATGACCTACGAGCACATCAAGATACCGGCCGATGGCCAGCCGATCACCGCCAATGACGACCTGAGCCTGAACGTACCGGACAACCCGATCATTCCCTGTATCGAAGGTGACGGCATTGGCATCGACATTTCGCCGGTCATGATCGATGTCGTCGATGCGGCGGTCGACAAGGCTTACAACGGTGGCAAGAAAATCCACTGGATGGAGGTTTACGCCGGCGAGAAAGCGACCTCGATTTACGGCGAAGACGAATGGTTGCCGGGCGAGACGCTCGCCGCGCTGGAAGAATTCATCGTCTCGATCAAAGGGCCACTGACGACGCCGGTCGGCGGCGGCATCCGCTCGCTCAATGTTTCGATCCGGCAGCAACTCGACCTCTATGCCTGCGTGCGGCCCGTACGCTACTTCGACGGCATCGAGACCCCGCTGAAGCATCCCGAAAACACCAACATGACGATCTTCCGCGAGAACACCGAAGACATCTACGCCGGTATCGAGTGGGAATCCGGCAGCGCCGATGCGAAGAAGGTCATCCGCTTCCTGGCCGACGAAATGGGCGTCACCAGCATTCGCTTTCCCGAAACTTCCGGGATCGGGGTCAAGCCGGTGTCGTCCGAAGGCACGCGGCGGCTCGTGCGCAAGGCGCTGCAGTACGCGATCGATAACGACCGCCGCTCGGTCGCGCTGGTGCACAAGGGCAACATCATGAAATTCACCGAGGGCGCGTTTCGTAACTGGGGTTACGAACTCGCCAGGGAACTTTACGGCGCCAGGGAAATCGGCGGCGGCCCGTGGTGCGAGTTCGAAAACCCCAAAACCGGCAACACGATCACGGTCAAGGACGTCATTGCCGATAATTTCCTGCAGCAGATCCTGACGCGGCCGAAGGAGTACGAGGTCATCGCGACGTTGAACCTAAACGGCGATTATATTTCCGATGCGCTCGCCGCCCAGGTTGGCGGTATCGGCATCGCGCCGGGCGCAAACATCGCCGACACGGTCGGCGTTTTCGAGGCGACCCACGGGACCGCGCCGAAGTACGCCGGCCAGAACAAGGTCAATCCCGGTTCGATCATTCTGTCGGCCGAGATGATGTTGCGCTACATGGGTTGGACCGAGGCCGCCGATAACGTCATTCGCGGCATGGAGGGTGCGATCGGCGCCAAACAGGTCACCTACGACCTGGCGCGTAACGAGCCCGAGGCGACCGAACTCAGTTCGTCGGGCTTCGGCGAAGCCGTCATCAAGTACATGACCTGAATCCGATCCGCGGCCCGGTTTACCCGCCGACCCTGCTTCGATTTCGGTTTGCCACCGAGTGAGGGGGGCAGGAAGCCAGCCGTCGACCCAACTACTGTAATTCGATGCGGTGCAGGCCGGTGTCGCGGATGATGTGCGCGGCGATTTCCTCGACCGACATTTGCGCCGTATTGATGTAACGAATGTCGTGCCGGCGGAACATGTCCTCGACCGCCTTCAGTTCGTAGCGACACTGGTCGAGCGACGAATAGCGGCTGTTCGGTCGTCGCGCCTGCCGCATGTTGACCAGCCGGTTCAGGTCGGTCGTCAGACCGTAGAGGCGATCGCGATGCGGCCGGATGGGTTCCGGCAGCGCGTCGCCCTCCATGTCTTCCTCGGTGATCGGGTAGTTGGCCGCCTTGATGCCGAACTGTAATGCGAGGTACAAACAGCTCGGCGTTTTACCGGAGCGTGACACGCCGATCAGAATGATATCGGCTTCCGGGTAGGTGCGCGTGCGCCCGCCGTCGTCGTGCAGCATGGTGTAGTCGATCGCGTCGATTCGCGACTCGTAGAGCGACGGATTGCTGATGCGATGCGATTGACCGGGCTGATGGTGCTCGGCGGCGAGCGCCTTTTCGAGCCGTGGCAGGAAATCGCCGAACGGGTCGATGACCAGCGCCTTGCTCTCGTTGATCACTTTCATCAGGGCATCGTCGCCCATCGTGCAGATGACGATCGGCAGCTGGTTGCTGTCAGCCATGCACTGGTCGACCTCCTCGCGCACCGCGCTGGCCTTGTCGAAGGTGTCGACGAACGGAATCGTCTTGGTCTTGAACTGGTGGCCCGGAAACTGCGCGAGCAGCGACAGGCCCAGCGTCTCGGCGGTGATTGCCGTGCCGTTGGAGAGAAAGTAGACCTGCCTCGCGTCATCCGTCATTGCTGCTGGGGTCCTCGGAATCGAGTTGATATACTAGTACACTTCAACGCGGTCGCGTAACTGCAACATTCCACAGCGAGAAATTGACATGTCCGAAAATGTCGTGCCCCTCGAGCAGCTGGGCATGGGCGACGTAGCCCGGGTGGGCGGCAAGAACGCTTCACTCGGCGAGATGCTCGCTAACCTCGGCAATCTCGGCGTTGACGTGCCGGGCGGTTTCGCCACCACCGCGAGCGCCTTCGACCGGTTTCTCGACGAGGCCGGAATCCGCGACCGCATTCTCGACCGGCTCGCGGCGCTTGACACCGACGATGTCGGCGCGCTGGCCGCGGCCGGCGCGGAAATTCGCGGCTGGGTCGTCGATGCGCCGTTGCCCGAGACCCTCGAGGCCGACATTCGCGAGGCCTACGCGGCGATGGCAACGGACGGCCAGGACGCAACCGTCGCGGTGCGCTCGTCGGCTACCGCCGAGGATTTGCCGGACGCGTCCTTTGCCGGCCAGCAGGAAACCTTCCTCAATATTCGCGGCATCGATTCAGTCCTGCATGCGATCAGGCTGGTGTTCGCGTCGCTGTTCAACGACCGCGCCATTTCCTACCGCGTGCACCAGGGATTTGCGCACGCCGACGTCGCACTGTCGGCCGGTATCCAGCGCATGGTGCGCAGCGACCTCGCCGCCAGCGGCGTCATGTTCAGCATCGACACCGAGTCGGGCTTCGAGGACGTGGTCTTCATCACCAGCAGCTACGGCCTCGGCGAAACCGTGGTCCAGGGCGCGGTCAACCCCGACGAATTCTACGTTTACAAGCAGCATCTCGACACGGCCCGGCGCAGCATCCTGCACAAGACGCTCGGCAGCAAGCTGATCAAGATGGTGTATGCCGAAGGCCGCTCGCCGGCCGAAGCCACGCGCACGGTCGACGTCGACGCCGCCGAGCGCGCGCGATTCTCGCTGACCGACGACGAGGTGACCGAGCTCGCCCGGATCGCGGTCGCGATCGAGCGTCACTATGGCCGGCCGATGGACATCGAGTGGGCCAAGGACGGAGAAAACGGCAAGCTTTACATCGTCCAGGCGCGCCCCGAAACGGTGCAGTCACGCAGCGGTCGCGTCATCGAACGCTATCGCCTGACGCAACAAGCCGAACCGCTGGTCAGCGGTCGCGCGGTCGGCAACCGGATCGGCCAGGGCACGGCAAAAGTCATCAACGACTTATCGCAAATGGAGCAAATTTCGGACGGCGACGTGCTCGTCACCGACATGACCGACCCCGACTGGGAGCCGATCATGAAACGGGCCTCGGCGATCGTGACCAATCGTGGCGGCCGCACCTGCCACGCCGCAATCATCGCGCGCGAACTCGGCATTCCGGCGCTGGTCGGCACCGGCGATTGCACCGAGGCGATCGAGCACGGCAGCGACATCACGGTGTCCTGCGCCGAGGGTGATACCGGTTACGTCTATCCCGGGTTGCTCGAATTCGAGCACCAGCAGCACGAGCTTTCGAAGATGCCCGCGATCCCGGTCAAAATCTCGATGAACGTCGGCAACCCCGAACGCGCCTTCACCTTCTCCCGATTACCGCATGCCGGGATCGGCCTGGCCCGGCTGGAGTTCATCATCAGCAATTCGATCGGCATTCATCCGCGCGCGTTGCTCGAATACGATGCGATGAGTGCCGAGCTTCGCCAGGCGATCGACGAGCGCATCGCCGGCTATGCCGACCCGGTCGAGTACTACATCGAAAAGCTGACCGAGGGCATTGCGACGCTGGCGGCTGCGTTCGCGCCCGAACGCGTCATCGTGCGCCTGTCGGATTTCAAGTCGAACGAGTACGCCCACCTGCTCGGCGGCGACGTATTCGAGCCCCACGAGGAAAATCCGATGCTCGGCTACCGCGGCGCGTCACGCTACGTCAGCGACGATTTTCGCGCCAGTTTCGGGCTCGAGTGCGAGGCGATCAAGCGCGTGCGCAACGACATGCAGCTACGCAACGTCGAGGTCATGATTCCGTTCGTGCGCACCGTCGGCGAAGCCCGCGCGGTGCACGAACTGCTGCGCGCCAACGGACTCGAACGCGGTGTCGACGAATTCCGCGTCATCATGATGTGCGAAATCCCGTCCAACGTCATCCTCGCCGAGCAGTTCCTCGAGTACTTCGACGGCTTCTCGATCGGGTCCAACGATCTCACCCAGCTGACCCTCGGCCTCGATCGCGATTCCGGGCTGGTTGCTGCATCTTTCGATGAACGCGACCCGGCGGTGATGCAGTTGCTCGAACGCGCCATCGCGGCCTGTCGCGCGGCCGGCAAGTACGTCGGGATCTGCGGCCAGGGACCCTCGGATCACCCGGATCTCGCCGAGTGGCTGCTCGAACAGGGCATTACGAGCATTTCCCTGAACCCGGACACGGTGATCGAAACCTGGCTGTTCATCGCCGAGCAACAAAAGACGCGCGCCTGACATGGCGGACTACGCCGCCGTTGCCGACGGCGTCTATTGTATCGACGCCGCCTATGTCAAACCGCAGGTCGCGTCGATCTACCTGCTCGTCGCCGACGGCGAGGCCGCACTGATCGATACCGGTACCTCTCATTCGCTGGTCCCGGTCGAGGCAACGCTCACCGCGCTCGGCATCGCCCCCGCCCAGGTCAAGTACGTCATCCCGACGCACGTGCATCTCGATCATGCCGGCGGCGCCGGCGCAATGATGCGGCGATTCGATCAGGCCCGGCTGCTGATTCATCCGCGCGGCGCCCGCCACATGATCGATCCGGGCCGGCTGATCGAGGGCACCATCGCGGTTTACGGCGAAGCCGCGTTTCGCGCCCTGTATGGCGAGATCGAGCCAATCGACGAGCAGCGGGTCGAGACCGTCGACGACGGCCAGTTCCGGCGAGTGGGCAATCGTGAACTGTTGTTCGTCGATACGCCGGGCCATGCACGCCATCACTTTTGTCTCTTCGATGCGATCAGTCGTGGCATTTTCAGCGGCGACACGCTGGGCCTCAGCTATCCGCCAATGAAACGCCTCGCCCGCGGCCTGGTTCCGACCACGCCGCCAACCCAGTTCGAACCGGAGGCGTTGTTCGAATCGATCGATCGACTGTTCGCGCTCAGGCCGGAGCGGCTCTACCTGACCCATTTCGGCGCCTACGAGAACCCGGGCGCGCAGGCGGGCCACCTGCGCCACTGGATCGAGGAGTACGTGGCCCTGTGCGAGCGGCACGATCCGCGCGACGAGACCGGCGCTGCGGCGCTTGAGGCCGCGCTCGGCAAGCTGCTCCTCGCCGGCCTCGACGACGCCTCGCAGCCGCTCGACGCGATTCTCGAAATCGATATCCGCCTGAACGCACAGGGCCTGGCGCACTGGTGGCGCCGGCGGCACGATGCCTGATTCGGTGTGGAAGCCGAATACCACGGTGGCCGCGTTGTGCGAGCGCGACGGCCGTTATCTGCTGGTCCGCGAAAGGGTCGAAGGCCGAATCGTCTATAATCAGCCTGCCGGTCATCTCGAGGCCGGCGAGAGCCTGATCGACGCGGTCGTCCGTGAAACCCTCGAGGAAACGCGCTACCGCTTCGAACCCGAGGCGCTGCAGGGAATTTACCGGTTTTGTCCGCCGGACAACCCGGCCAAGACCTACCTGCGTTTTCTGTTCCGCGGCCGGGTCGCCGGCGTCGTTGAAGGTGAACTCGATCGGGGTATCATTGCCGCCGAATGGATGACTTACGACGAAATTCGTGCCTGCCGGGCGCAGCACCGCACGCCGGTCGTGATGCAGGGTATCGACGATGCGCGCGCATCTCCCGGCTATTCGCTCGACGTCATCAGCCGGGTCTTCTCCTGATGCGCGTGGCGGGCGTCGCCTGCATCCTGCTGGCCCTGGGCCTGGCGACGCCGGTAGCGGCCGAAGCCTACTTCGTGCACTGCTACGATTTCGGTTGCAAGAGCCGCCAGGAAGTGCGCTTCGACGCATCTCAATGGGAGCGACTCCGCATGCTGTTCGTGCCGGCGCCGGCCGACGCCGCGGCGGAACGGCAGGCGATCCGACGCGCGATCGCAATGATGGAGCGCTTCAGCGGCGAAATCGCCGGTACCGCGAACGACAAGGGCGGTAACGCCCACGACTACGCGCTGCCGAAGCAGCAGGATTGTATCGACGAGTCGACCAACACCTGGCAATACCTCGTGGCGCTCGACGAGCTCGGGTTGCTGCGCCACCACGCCGCCGATCTGAAGTACCGCCGCATCGTCTGGTTCGCGACCCACTGGACCGCTGCCATCGTCGAGCGCGCGAGCGGTGCGCGCTATGCGGTCGACTCCTGGTACCGCGATAACGGTGAATTGCCGCTGATCCAGCCGCTGGAAGACTGGCGGCGCAAGCGTGACTGGCCGGTCGAGCACAATCCCGAGCTGGCCCCGGAACGGAGCTGAAGCGCGTGTCCGGGGGCGAGAAAATCATCGTCGGCCTGTCCGGCGGCGTCGATTCGTCGGTTGCGGCCTGTCTGCTGCTCGAGCAGGGTTACGACGTCGAAGGCCTGTTCATGAAAAACTGGGAAGAAGACGACGGCCCGGAATATTGCTCGGCCGCGGTCGATCTCGCCGACGCGACCCAGGTTTGCGAGCGCCTCGGCATACGGCTGCACACCGTCAATTTCTCCGGCGAGTACTGGGATCACGTATTCGAGCACTTTCTGCACGAGTATCGTTCGGGACGGACGCCGAACCCGGACATCATGTGCAATCGCGAGATCAAGTTCAAAGCCTTTCTCGATCACGCGCAGATGCTCGGCGCAAACCGCATCGCGACCGGACACTACGTGCGCAGCCGGGTCGTCGACGGCGAGCATCAGCTGCTGCGCGGACGCGATGCCAACAAGGACCAGTCCTATTTCCTCTACGCGCTGAACCAGCATCAGCTCGCGCACGCGCTGTTTCCGGTCGGCGAGCTCGACAAGTCGGAAGTACGCGCGATCGCGCGGGCACGGCGCTTCGTGACGCACGCGAAGAAGGACAGCACTGGCATCTGCTTCATCGGTGAGCGCAAGTTTCGGGAATTTCTCGAACGCTTCATCCCGGGCAAGCCCGGCGAAATCGTCAGCATCGACGGTCACCCGCTCGGCGAACATGCCGGTTTGATGTACTACACCATCGGCCAGCGCCAGGGTCTCGGTATCGGCGGCATTGCCGAACGCGACGCTGCGCCCTGGTACGTCATCGACAAGGATCTCGACGCCAATCGGCTGATTGTCGGCCAGGGCGTCGATCACCCGCAATTATTCCACCGCCATTGCCGCGTCACCGACCTCCACTGGATCGGCACCGCGGTCGATCGTCTGCCCTTCGCGTGCAGCGCGAAAATCCGATACCGCAGCGTCGATTCCGCCTGCCGGATTACGGACATCGCTGACGACCACGCCAGCCTGGTTTTCGCCGAGCCGCAGCGCGCGATCACTCCCGGACAGGCGCTGGTGATCTACCGCGGCGAGCAATGCCTTGGCGGCGGCACGATCGAAGCGGCCTTCGATTCGCCATGAACCGGATCGAGAATCAGACGCTCGCGCTTGCCGGCATGTTCCAGGCGGCGGTGCTGGTCGAAGCGCTTGCCAGCGGCGGCGAATGCAACCGCGCCGCGCTCGACTGCAGCATCGACAGCCTGTTCACCTTCGATGCCGCGAGCCCGTCGGAGGTCTTCGGCGATACGACCTGTCTCGGCATCGGTTTCGATGCCCTGGTCGACTATCTCGGCGGCCAGGCGCGGCAGTCCGGGCGTAATGTCGCCTATTACGTCATGTCGATGCTCAAGCTCGCGACCCGGCTGCAGCAACTTCGCCCGCTGGCCGACACCCTCCACAAGGGGCTGGTCAAGGCCGAACGCGGCCAGCGCGAGTTCGACTTGCCGCGCGAGCAGATGATGGGGCACCTCGATCGTCTCTACCAGGACAACATCAGCCCGCTGCAGCCGCGAATCATGGTGCGGGGCGAACCGGCCCATTTACGCGACGCGGCGGTTGCCGCGCGGATTCGCGCCCTGCTGCTCGCCGGTATTCGCGCCGCCGTGCTCTGGCACCAGCTCGGCGGCAGCCGCTGGCGCCTGCTGATCAGGCGCCGGCAATACGTCGACGCCGCGCGGCGTCTGCGCGACGGCAGCTGATTCCTGCCGCGCTGGCAAAGCCTCAGAGGTCGTGGTTCGCGCGCAAGCGCTCGAGCAATCCGCGCGACGCCGCGTCGATCATGTCGAAAACGCGCTCGAAACCGGTATCGCCGAAATACGGATCGGGGACTTCGTCGTGACGCGAGTCGGACGCAAATTCGAGCATCAGGTGCACCCGTGCGCGTGCGTTTTCGGGTTTGCATGCGAGCATGTCGGCGAGATTGTCGCGATCCATCGCGATCAGGTAATCAAACTCGATGAAATCCGCGGCCTCGAAGCGTCGCGACCTGAGTCCGGAAAGTTCGATGCCGCGAGCCAGGGCGGTTTTCTGCGAGCGTGGATCCGGCGGCGCGCCGACGTGGTAGCCGTGGGTGCCGGCCGAATCGACCTCGATGCGGTCGGACAGTCCGGCCGCGTCGACCATCGCGGCAAACACGCCGTGCGCGGTCGGCGAGCGGCAAATATTACCCATGCAGACGAACAGCACCCGGATCGGTCGGGGCGCGGCCGCGTTATTATCAGTCATGAAACAAAGTCACATTAGATTGATTTCGCGCAAATCTTATTTGATATACTCGCGCAGATAAACCTGTCAGCGTGGTGCACGCCATGATCATTATTCCCGAAATCCAGATCCAGGACGGCAAAGTCGTGACCCGGGCCGCGGTCCAGGGCGACGATATCCTGCACGAAATTTCGCCGCGCGACGCGGTGCGCCAGTTCGTCGCCGAAGGTGCGCAGATGATGCAGCTGGTGGATGTCGACGCCGCGCGCTCGAATCCGTCGACCAACGCGGCGCTGATCCGGGAGCTGATCGCCGAGAACGATATCCCGATCCAGGTCGCCGGCGGCATCCGTACGCTGTCGCAGATCAACGAATGGTTCGAGGCCGGCGCCGCGCGGGTGGTGCTCGGTACGATCGCGATCACCGATTCGCATCTCGTCGTCGAGGCCGCCAATCGGCATCCCGGCGGGGTGATCGTCCACCTGGCGACGCGCGGTGGTTACGTCATGATCGACGGCTGGAAAACGCAGACCGCGTTCACGCCGCAGGATCTGATTCGCGATTTGCAGATGACCGGCATCGCCGGCGTCATCCACAAGGGCACCGAACGCCTCGACTCGGAAATGGAGGAAGTCCTGGCGCTGACCGAGAAACTCAGCCACGACGTCTCGATCCCGGTCTACTCGAGCGGCACCGTGCGCAATCTCGACGATCTCGCGCGCCTGCGCTACCTGCCCAACATCAACGGCGCCATCATCAGCCACGCGCTGCTGGTCGGCGACATCGAGCTCAAGGATGCCTTGCGCGTCGCCGCCGAGAAAGAAATCACCCTCGAGCCGGAGTCGATCACGCACAACGTCGACATGGGCATTCACCACGGCGTGCGCGCCTATCTCGCGGCCTATAACAGCTCGCAGGCTTCGCGCGTCTGGAACCAGCAGCTGCGCGACACGATCACCGAGGACAATCCCTATCTCGAAATGCTGATTCCGCAGGTCGACCTCGATCTCGACCTCGACGCGATGTCACCGCGCGAGATTCAGG
>JBPEYE010000155.1:0-2792 GCA_052030825.1 Gammaproteobacteria bacterium
ACGCTGTGCGGCGAGGAGAGCTTCGGCACCAGTTCGAGCCACGTGCGCGAGAAGGATGGACTGTGGGCGGTGCTGTTCTGGTTAAACCTGCTTGCCGCGAGTGGTCGGTCGGTGGCGGAACTGGTCACCGAGCACTGGCGCGAATTCGGTCGCACTTTTTACTCGCGCCACGATTACGAAGGCATCGACAGCGATGCCGCGAACGCGTTGATCGAGGCGGTGCGCGGCGACCTGCCGTCGCTCGCCGGTCGCCGCGTCGGAGATTTGGAGATCGTCGCCGCCGATGACTTCGCCTATACCGATCCGGTCGACGGCAGCGTTGCCGAACGCCAGGGCATTCGCCTGGCGCTCGCCGGCGGCGGCCGCGTCGTCATGCGGCTGTCGGGCACCGGCACCGAAGGGGCGACGCTGCGCGTCTATCTCGAAGCGCACGAGCCGGATGCGGCGCGCCACGCGCAGGATCCGCAGCAGGCGCTGGCCGGGCAGATCGCACTCGCCGCCGAAGTTGCCCGGATCGAACACTTTACCGGGCGCGTCGCGCCGACCGTCATCACCTGAAGCCGATGCGCATCCTGCACGTTGCGGCAGAAGTCCACCCGCTGATCAAGACCGGCGGCCTCGCCGACGTCGTCGGCAGCCTGCCGGCGGCGCAGGCCGCGCTCGGCCATGACGTCGCGGTGCTGATGCCGGGGTATCCGGCGGTCAAGGCCGCGGGGCCGTTACAGTTTCTCTTCGACCTGAACCACCCGGGAGAACCGCCGGCACAAATGCTGCGCGGCGAACTTGCCGGTGGCGTCGAATTGCTGGTACTCGACCAGCCGTATTATTTCGAACGCCCCGGCACGCCCTATACCGACGAACGCGGCCACGGCTGGCGCGACAATTATCGGCGCTTCGCCCATCTCGGCTATGTCGGCGCGCGCTACAGCCAGCTCGACGACCGTGGCGGCGTGCTGCACGCGCACGACTGGCACGCGGGACTCGCGCCGGCTTACCTGCGCGCCGCACTCAGCGACCGCGCCAGCTGCTTTACGATCCACAACATCGCCTACCAGGGCCGCTACGGCGTGACCGAATACGCCGAGGTCGGCCTGCCGGGGGAGTTCTATCGTTTCGACGGGCTCGAGTTTCACGGCGACTGGTCGTTCCTGAAAGCCGGGCTCGCCTACAGCGACGCGATCACCACCGTGAGCCCGACCTACGCGCGCGAAATCCTGACGCCGGAATTCGGTTTCGGCCTCGACGGCTTGCTCAACTATCGACGCGGCGACCTGCACGGGATTCTGAACGGCGTCGATTACACGGTCTGGAACCCGGCCAGCGACGCCGCGCTGACGCAGACCTACGACGCGAAAACCCTGAAACGCAAGGCGGCGAACAAGGCCGCGTTGCAGGCGGCGGTCGGGCTCGAGTCGATCCCCGACCGGATGCTGGTCGGCATGGTCAGCCGGCTGACCGTGCAAAAAGGTTTCGACCTCGCGCTCGAGCCGCTCGCCGCGCTGCTCGCCGACGACGCGTTGCAGCTGGTGCTGCTCGGCAGCGGCGCCGGTGCGCTCGAGGCGGCCTTCGCCGAACTCGCCCACCGTTTTCCCGGACGCTGCGCGGTGCAGATCGGCTACGACGAATTGCAGGCGCACCGGATCTTCGGTGGCGCCGACGCGACGCTGGTACCGTCGCGCTTCGAACCCTGCGGGCTGACGCAGATGTACGGCCTGCGCTACGGCACGCTGCCGATCGTGCGCAAGACCGGCGGGCTTGCCGATACCGTGACCGATTACACCGGCAAGAATCGGGACAGCGCGACCGGCTTCGTGTTCGGAACCGCGAGCCCGGTGGCGCTGCGCCGCACGCTCGGTCGCGCGTTGAAGGCTTATTCCGAGCCGGCGCTGTGGCGGCGGCTCGCGCAAAACGGCATGCGCCAGGATTTTGGCTGGGACCGCGCGGCGCGCGCCTACATCGACCTTTACGCGCGAATCGGCGCGAAGTGAGGCGCATATGCGAATCGATCAATTAACCGAATGGCAGGCGCTCGCCGCGCATCGAGACGAGATCGGCGCGCGCCACCTGCGCGAGCTGTTTGTTGACGACCCCGATCGCTTCGCGAACTTTTCGCTGCGCCACGAGGGCTTGCTGCTCGATTACTCGAAGAACCGGATCGATGCGCGCACGCTGGACCTGCTGCGCGATCTCGCGCGTGCCTGCGAGCTCGGGCCATGGATCGCGCGCATGTTTGCCGGCGAGGCGATCAACCTGACCGAGGGCCGCGCGGTGCTGCACACCGCGCTGCGTTATCGCGGCGACGCACCGATTTCGGTCGACGGCGAAGACGTCGTGCCGGCGGTCCGCGCGGTGCGCGACCGGATGCGCGCGTTCGTCGCCGCGGTGCACTCGGGCGAGTGGCGCGGCCACGGCGGGCAGCCGATCACCGACGTCGTCAACATCGGCATCGGCGGATCGGATCTCGGCCCGGTCATGGTCAGCGAGGCGCTCAAGGCTTACCGCCATCGCGAGATCGCGGTGCATTTCGTCTCCAACGTCGATGCCGCTCACCTCGAGGAGACCCTCGCCGGCCTGAACCCGGCGACGACGCTGTTCATCGTCGCGAGCAAGACCTTCACGACCCAGGAAACGATGACCAACGCGCGCAGCGCGCGGCGGTGGCTGCTGGCGACGCTCGGCGACGAGAGCGCGGTCGCCAATCACTTCGTTGCGCTGTCGACCAACGCCGCCGCGGTCGAGGCTTTCGGCATCGATCCCGCCAACATGTTCGAATTCTGGGACTGGGTCGGCGG
>JBPEYE010000156.1:0-3784 GCA_052030825.1 Gammaproteobacteria bacterium
CGTCCGACGCGCCGACGCGAGCGTCGGTCATGTTCGCGCCAATCCGGCAGGCAAGCGTTCCCGCGCCTGCGCCCGAGCAGGTCCGCGCGACGCCGCGGCCGGACCCTGTCGAGATCGCGAACCCGTCTCGTGCCGCGATCGAAGCACCCGCGGTCATGCGCGCGGTGCAGCCGCCACCGGGCGTGACCACCGACGCGAAACCTCACCCGGACCCGGTTTCGGTGCCGCAGGCGGGGCGGTTCGAATGGCTGCCGCGCAGCGTCGAACTCGACGCGCCGCGCCTGCGTCACTGGATCGAACTGCTCGGATTTGCGCGCCCGACAACCGCCGCCGCGGCGAGGATGCCCGACCTGGTCGACTGGTTGCGCCAACTGCTGTCGAACGATCCGCCGCTACACCCGCCGACGACGGCGAGGGGCCGTCGCGCCGCGGCGCGCGGTGGCGGCGAACCATCGTCCGCCGTGACCGACGACCGCGGCGCCGCCGTGGCGGCGGCACGCGAAAGTTTCCGGCTCGCGGAGCAGGCGCTGACCCACAACCTGCTGCAACGCGCCGTCGCCGGTCTGCAGCAGGAAACCCAGCAACCGCTCAACCTGAGTCTGACGCTGCCGTTCGTCGACGGCGCCGAGGTACGCCCGTTACGCCTCGAACTCGAACAGCGCGGACGGCGCGGCGAGGCTGGCGGCGACCCGTCCTGGGAGGTTCGCGTCAGCTTCGAATTTGGCGCGCTCGGGCCGATCACCTGCCACCTGGTACTGGCCGGAAGCGCGCTCGCGGCGAGCTTTTACTGCGAACGCGAGGCAACCCGCGATGCGGTCGCATCGGCCCTGCCCGACCTGCGCCGACAACTCGATGCGGCCGGCTTCGATGCGGGCGAGCTGCACAGCTTCGTCGGCCGCACGCGCGCGCCGCAAGCGGTCGCGGCAACCGCTACCGATTGCCTGATCGACCTGGAAGCCTGAGATGTCGGGCCTGCCACGCTTCGCGATTGCGCTCGAATACGACGGCCGCCAGGCGCCGCGGGTTACCGCCCGCGGCCACGACGAAATCGCGCTCGAAATCCTGCGCCGCGCCCACCGCGCCGGCGTGCCGATCCACTGCGACAGCGAGCTCGCCCTGGTGCTCGATCAGCTCGACCTCGGCGATCACGTCCCCGAAGCGCTCTACGTCGTGATCGCCGAAATTCTCGCCTTCGCTTACCGCCTGTCGGGCAAGCACAAGGATTTCATGGATGACATCCCGATGTCGCCCGCTCGCGACGCAGCAGCGGATTCGGCGGACGTTACCACGGCCCCGGCAACGCACGAGATCGCGGCGCTGCCCCCGGTCGACGAGGGCTGAGGCCTCAGCCGGCGGCGCTGGCGTTGAAACGCGCCTCGGCGTCGGCAAAAATCCTGCGCACGCGCTCGACATCCCACGGGCGCTCGGTAAGCGTTTCGTGATCCCATTCGCTGCGCGGTTCCTCGGGCTCGAAAAAATCGCCGCCGTAGACGTGAATCGCGCTGCTCATCTTGCCGATCGGATTGAGCACCGAGTGGATGATATTGCGGCCGAGCGTCGCGACTTCGCCCGGGCCCAGCGACTTGGCGCCGGCGGCCTCGATACTTGCGTCGGTGCGACGCCAGAAGACATTGTCCTCGCGCCCCGAGTAGATACCGATGACCGCGAACATCTGGTGATTGTGCGGCATCAGGCTCATGCAGGGCGCCCAGACGAAATTGATGATCGTCAGTTCGGGGGAACGGTAGATCGGCGTTATCCCGGCATGCTCGGGTTCGCCGAGTTCGGCGACGACGGCGGCCGGGTCGGCGACCGCCGCGGTCACGACTTCGCGCGTCGCCGCCTGGCCTTCGGCGACCGCGTCGATGCAGTCCTGGATGAAACGATCTCGATCGAACATGGCGCAATCTTCGTGGGTTCGGCGCCGGCAATCATAGCATCGAAAGGCCTCCGCGACAGTAGCCCGGCCGCGGTTGCCCCGTGCGAGTCAGGCGTAAGTGTCGATGATGCGTTTCGAGTCTTTCTTGCGCCGCTGATGCTTGCGCGGCGGCGGTTTGCGCTTTTTCTCGGCGTCGGGTTTGTGCAGCGGGTCCTGAACACGCGGCGACGGATTGACGGATTTGATCAGTGGATCGGCCATGGTCAGAGATTCACGACTTCCCCGAGTTCCCGCTCGCTCAGCAACTGGTCGAGATCGACCAGAATCAGCAATTCTTCGCCGCGGCTGACGACGCCGCCGATGTAGTGCGACGACTCGCGATTGCCGACTTCGGGGGCGGGATCGATTTCGGCCGGGTCGATGTCGACGACCTCGGCGACGCTATCGACGCGCATGCCGATGATCTGCTGGCGCGACTCGATCACGACGATCCGGGTCATCGGCGTACTCTCGGCCGGTGGTAATCCGAATCGCCGGCGCGCGTCGATGACGCTAACGACGTTGCCGCGCAAATTGATGATTCCGGTGACGTAGTCCGGTGCACCCGGCACCGGCGCAACCTCGATTTCGCGCAGCACTTCCTGCACCTGCATCACGTCGATACCGTAGACCTCGTCAGCGAGGGTAAAGGTCACGCATTGCCGCTGGTTCGGGCTCGCAGTTGCTGTCGGTTCTGCCATGCTGACTCCGTCGGGATCCTACATTCGCGTTATCGGCAATTTACGCTGCAAGTTTAATGCCGCAAGGCGGTTCGATCCGGTCATGTCGGCGCCGGGTAGGATCGCGCTCGGCGCGGGCGCCGCGGGCGTCCTGTCGACGCCGCCATGCCGGCTGCGTGTCACCCGGTCGCGCGCAGGCCACGCCTCAGGCGTAGCGCCGCAGCAAGCCCGGTACGTCGAGGATGATCGCGATGTGACCGTCGCCGGTGATGGTCGATCCGGACAGGCCCGGCAAGCCCTGCAACAGCGCGCCGAGCGGCTTGATCACGACCTCTTCCTGGCCGATCACCTGGTCGACGATCAGGCCGACCTTGTCGTTGGCGACCTGGACCATGACGACCTGTGGTGACTCCGCCGCCGGCTCGACCGCCGCGGTGCCGTTCAGCAGCCACTGGCGCAGATGAAAAACCGGCGGTGCCTTGCCGCGGTTGAGCACCACTTCGCGGCCGTCGACGACCCGCAGGCGTTTCGAGCTGAGTTCGAAAATTTCGTTGACGCTCGACAGCGGTAGCGCGTACTGGCGCGTACCCAGCTGAATCATCAGCGTCGGCATGATCGCGAGCGTCAGCGGCACCTTGATCCTGAGTGTCGTGCCCTGGCCCGGGACCGAATCGATTTCGATCGAGCCGTTCAACTGGGTGATCCGGGTCTTGACCACGTCCATGCCGACGCCGCGCCCGGAAACGTCGGAGATCGCCTGCTTGGTGGTCAGCCCCGGCATGAAGATCAGTTCGAAACAACCCTTGTCGTCGAGCCGTGCCGCGCTCTCGGGGTCCATCAGGCCCTTGTCGACGACCCGGTTGCGCAACACCTCGGGGTCCATGCCGGCGCCGTCGTCGGTGATCGTCAGCAGGATATGGTCGCCTTCCTGCTCGGCCGCCAGCACCACGCTGCCCGTGCGCGGCTTGCCCGCCGCCTCGCGTACCTCGGGCAGCTCGATGCCGTGATCGACCGAATTGCGCACCAGGTGCACCAGCGGGTCGGCCAGCGCCTCGACCAGGTTCTTGTCGAGGTCGGTATCTTCGCCAACCAGTTCGAGGCTGACCTCTTTTTTCAGGCTGCGCGCGAGGTCGCGCACCACGCGCGGAAATCGCCCGAAAACCTTTTTCACCGGCTGCATGCGCGT
>JBPEYE010000157.1:0-3717 GCA_052030825.1 Gammaproteobacteria bacterium
CCTCACCGACCGCCGCCTCGACCAGGGTATCGGTTTTCGCTTCCGGCGCCAGGTAGACGCGGAAACGGCCGCCGTCGAGCGTTTCGATCTCGTCGACCCCGGGCAGCGCGGCCAGCGTCGCCGCCGCCGGCGGACGCCGCAGCGCGATTCGGGCAATGGCTTCACGGCCTTGCTGCAGCGTATCGATCGGCGCGTTGAAGATCAGCTTGCCGTCGCGAATAATTTGCACCCGGTCGCAGGTGGCCTGGACTTCGGACAGGATGTGGGTCGACAGGATCACGCTGCGCTCGCTGCCGAGGTTATTGATCAGCGCGCGAATTTCGCGAATCTGAATCGGGTCGAGGCCGACCGTCGGCTCGTCGAGGATCACCACCGGTGGGTCGTGGATGATCGCCTGGGCGATGCCGAGGCGCTGTTGAAAACCCTTCGACAGGTTGCCGATCAGGCGCTGGCCGACGTCCTCGAGGCCGCATTGCTGCTTGACGCGTTCGCGCGCGGTGGCGATGTCGGCGCGCGAGATCCGGTGCAGGCGCGCGCAGAAGGTCAGGAACTCGTCGACGCTGGCGTCGCGGTACACCGGCGGGTGCTCCGGCAGGTAGCCGAGCCGGGCCTTGGCCGCGCGCGGCGCTTCGAGAATATCGTGCCCGGCGATGCTGACCTCGCCCTCGGTCGGCGCGAGATTGCCGCTGATGATTTGCATCGTCGTCGATTTGCCGGCCCCGTTGGGGCCGAGGAAGCCCAGCACCTCGCCGGCTTCGAGGGTAAAACTCAGGTGACTGATCGCGCGGTGATTCTGGTAAAAGCGGGTCAGGTTTTCAACCTGCACGAGAGCTGCTGTCATGGATTGACCGACCTTGAACTGGCGCTAATCATACCTGACCGGAAGCGAGATGAAAGCCCCGCGCAACGCGCCGACGGGGTATAAAAAAAACCGGCATTCGCCGGTTTTCGAGCGGCTCGTTGCCGGCTTTCGCTATTTGATTTTGGCTTCCTTGTATTCGACGTGCTTGCGCACCACCGGGTCGTACTTTTTGAAGACCAGCTTGTCGGGCGTGTTCTTCTTGTTTTTCGAGGTGGTGTAGTAGTGCCCGGTGCCCGCCGTCGAAACCAGCTTGATCAGATCGCGCATGATGGACCTCCTAGCACTTGATGCCGCGTTTGCGCAGGTCGGCGATGACCGCGTCGATGCCATTTTTGTCGATGATGCGCATGCCCTTGGCGGAGACGCGCAGCTTGACCCAGCGATTCTCGGATTCGACCCAGAAGCGGTGCGTGTGCAGGTTCGGCAGGAAGCGCCGGCGCGTCTTGTTGTGCGCGTGCGAGACGTTGTTTCCGGTGACGGGTTTTTTCCCCGTTACCTGGCAGACCCGGGACATGGGAGACTCCGATGGCTGGCTGGTGACTTCGAGGGCGCGAACTCTACCAGATGCCCGGTTGCGATTCAACCCGCCCGCGGCGCGAAATCTTCACAGTTTTCAGCCATTTGGCGATTTCCTTTGCGTCGCCCAGCGGCTAAGATTGCCGCCTGCGCCAACTAACCGGAAAACCGCTCGATGGATATCGTTTTCATTCACGACCTGCAAATCGAAACCGTCATCGGTATTTACGACTGGGAACGCAAGATCCGCCAGACCGTCAGTCTCGATATCGAGATGGCGACCGACGTCGCGAAGGCCGCCGCCAGTGACGACATCGACGATGCGCTCTCCTACAAGAGCGTTGCCAAGCGGCTGATCGACTTCGTCGAGCGCAGCGAATTCGAGCTTGTCGAGACGCTCGCCGAGCAGATTTGTCGCATCGTCCGCGACGAATTCGGCGTTCCGTGGGTTCGGCTGACCCTGCACAAGCCCGGCGCGGTGCGCGGTTCGAAGTCGGTCGGCGTCGTCATCGAACGCGGCGAGAAGCCGGCATGACGACCCGCGTCTACGTCGGTCTCGGCAGCAATCTCGAGCGCGAGCGAATGATCCGCGCGGCGGTTGCCGCGCTGCGCGTGCAGTTTGGCGAGATCGAACTGTCGCCATTTTACGATTGCGCTTCGGTCGGTTTCGACGGCAGCGATTTTCTCAACGGCGTCGCCGCGTTGACGAGCGATCAGGCGATCGACCGGCTGGTCGCGAGTTTTCACGCGATCGAGGATCGTCTCGGTCGCGATCGCAGCCTGCCGAAGTTCGCCAGCCGCCCGATCGATCTCGACCTGCTGCTGTACGGCGACGCGATCGTCGACCGGCCGGGCCTGCGCGTGCCGCGACCGGAGATCCTCGAATACGCTTTTGTGCTCAGGCCGCTGGCCGATCTCGCGCCCGACCGGGTCCACCCCGAGACCGGCGACACGATGGCCGCGCTGTGGCAGCGCATGGCGCCGGACGCGCCACGTCTTACCCCGTACCCCCTCGATTTCGGCTAGCGGCAGCATTACCGGTTTAGAAACGCTCGTGCCGGGCGCACAGGGCGAGCGAGGGTCTAACCCGAGCCCCGAAACAGCGTCATTGCGAGCTGCGTAGCAGCTTTAGGCCCCGTGGGTCGAAGCAATCTCTCGAGATCGGACGAGGACCAAGAGATTGCTTCGTCGCTGGCGCTCCTTTAGGCCCTGTGGGTCTCGCAATGACGTGTGTTCCGCGTCCTGGTTGCAATTGGCAACCGAGGACGCCGGACCGCGATGAGTCGTTTGCTGGTCAGATCAGGGGAGAATTTTTTCGAGCGTGGCGATCAGCGCGTCGCAGTCGGCGTCGCTGCCGATCGAGATGCGCAGGTAATCGTCGATCCGCGGCTGGTCGAAGTGGCGCACGAGGATGCCGGCATCGCGGAGCGCGCGATAGAGCGCCGCGGCGCGCTCGCGCGGGTGCCGCACCAGCAGAAAATTGGCGGTCGACGGGCAAACCTCGAAACCGAGCCGCGCGAGTTCGGCGGCGAGACGCTCGCGGCTGGCGATGATGCGTTCGCGGCAGGTCTGGAAGTAGGCTTCGTCGCCGAGCGCAGCGACGCCGGCGGCGCAGGCAATGCGGTCCACGGGATAGGAATTGAAAGAATTCTTGACCCGTTGCAGGGCCTCGATCAGCGGCGCCGAACCGAGCGCATAGCCGAGGCGCAGGCCGGCGAGGCTGCGCGATTTCGAGAAGGTTCGCACGATGAGGAGGTTATCGAATTCGGCGATCAGGCCGAGCGCCGATTCGGCGCCGAAATCGACATAGGCTTCGTCGATGATGACCGCGACCTCGTGCTGCGCCGCCAGCAATCGGCGCAGCGCGTCGAGCCCGACGGCGATACCGGTCGGGGCGTTCGGGTTCGGCAGCACGACGCCGCCGCAGGGATCGCGGTAGGCGTCGACGTCGACCTGCAACCCGGCATCGAGCGCGACGGTGTCGTAGTCGATGCCGTAAAGCGCGCAGTAGACCGGATAGAAGCTGTAGCTGATGTCCGGGAATCGAATCGGCGCGGGCTTTTGCAGCAGCGCCAGAAACGCGTGTGCGAGGACCTCGTCCGAGCCGTTGCCGACGAAAACCTGGTCGCCGGAGACGCCGTGATAGCCAGCCAGCGCGGCGACGAGGGCGCGGCTTTCCGGGTCGGGATAGCGCCGCAGGTCGTCAGCGGAAAAGTTGCGCAGGAGATCGGCGACCGCCGGCGACGGCGGGTAGGGGCTTTCGTTGGTGTTGAGCTTGATCGTGTTCTGATCCTGCGGTTGCTCGCCCGGAACATAGGGTTCGAGCCCGGCGACGCGAT
>JBPEYE010000158.1:0-1674 GCA_052030825.1 Gammaproteobacteria bacterium
GAAGCTAAGGAAATCGTTGAGCAGTTTTTCGAGGAAGTCAAAAAGGCGCTGGAAACCGGGCATCAGGTCAAGCTTTCCGGGTTTGGCAACTTCCTGACGCGGTCCAAGGCCGAGCGGCCGGGCCGAAACCCCAAGACTGGTGAGGAAATTCCGATTTCCGCCAGGAAGGTCGTGACTTTCAGGCCGGGGCAAAAGCTGAAGATTAGAGTCGAAGCGTATGCTGGAAGCGAGCAACAATAACGAATTACCGGTCATTCCCGGTAAACGTTACTTCACCATCGGTGAAGTTGCCGAGCTCTGCGACGTCAAACCCCACGTATTACGCTACTGGGAACAGGAATTCCCGCAGCTCAAGCCGGTCAAGCGGCGCGGCAATCGCCGCTACTACCAACGCCACGACGTGCTGTTGATCCGGCAGATTCGAAGCCTGCTCTACGACGAGGGCTTTACCATCGGCGGTGCCCGCCAGCGGCTCGAGGGCGATGGCAACAAGGACGACATTACCCAGAGCCAGCAAATCATCCGCCAGACCCTGATCGAACTCGAAGAACTCCTGTCCTTGCTAAAACGCTGATTCTGGCGTCAAATACCCAGTTCAAGTCCCCGGGGCGTAGCGCAGCCTGGTAGCGCACCTGCATGGGGTGCAGGTGGTCGGAGGTTCAAATCCTCTCGCCCCGACCAAATCTCGAAAAAATTTTCGGCCTCTTGCCCAGTGCTTGAGGCCGAAAATTTTTTCGAGATTTGGCCGGGAGGATGGAACCGAACCCGAGGTTCACAAAACGGCAGGGACTGCCGTTTTGCACGACGCGCAAGGCGCGTCGCCCGAAGGGCGCGGGCCAGGGATGGCCCGCGTGAAATCCTCTCGCGACTCCCGATCCAGAGAATGCTGGATCCCGCGGTCAAGCCGCGGGATGAAACCGCGCGCGACTCCCGATATCCGCAACTGAATCCCGCGATCTGCACGACCCGCTGACACGCCGGATCAGGCGCCCGCAGCCTTCGCCGGTTTGTCATACCAGCGCGCGATGGTCTCGCGCATTTCGAAGCAGCGTTCGAGCAGGACCTGATCGGATCCTTCGACGCCCGCAGCGGTCATGTAGTCATGCCAACTGGCCGTTACGTCGAGGACCGCTGCGGCAATTTCACGGGCGAGCTCGTCGGATATTCCCATGCGCCTTGCCGCCGCTTCGATGTTGTCGACGGTCGGAGTGCTTCCGAACGGACCGATGGCGACTGCGTGCGACCCCTGCAGGCTGAGCTGGGGCACGATATCGTAGCCGGGTGAAAACGAGTAGTCGGATGCCGTCGCGCGCTTCATGAAGGCGAAATTTCGCAGGTGGTCATCGGTATTGCCGATTGCGACATTGAACAACATGCGACGGAACACGACCGCGCCGAGATCGCTGGTCAGGTGGCCGATGCGCTTGCCGAGCTGGGTGATGCCGGGGTAGGACATCGTCGATTCATCGATTTCGGTGATGTCGAATTTGTTGATCAGGCTCGCGACCGACACCAGGTGATGTTGCTCGTCGGGAGCCTGGTCGAAGCGTTCTACCAGCAGTACCGGCCCGCGATCGGTTTCGGTCAGGGCCACGTCCGGCACTTCGATGCCGGCTTCGCGCGCCATACGCATCGCCGCGAGTTCGACGCGGCACATATCGACCAGGTCCGAGT
>JBPEYE010000159.1:0-2190 GCA_052030825.1 Gammaproteobacteria bacterium
CATCCGGTAGCTGCCGATATTGGAGATCCGCTGTGCCAGCTCGAGCTCTTCCTCGGCGCGCTTGATCGCGGTGATATCGATGCGCAGGCCGACGGTGCCGCCGCTCGGCAATTTCTGATCGATGATCCGGATCCAGCTGCCGTCGGGAAATTGCTGGTCCAGCGACGGACCCGGGTTGCGAAACGCTTCGAGGCGTTGCGCGACCCCGGCTTCGTGTTGCGTTTCGTCGTCGACACCCAGGACCCGGCTGGACCAGGCGCGCGTCAGATCTTCGAACGTCACCCCGGGCTCGATCAGGTCTTCGAGGCCGGCGTGAAGCTCGCGAAACCGCTGATTGCACATTACCAGCCGCTCGTCGGCGTCGAACAACACGAAGCCGTCGTTGAGCAGTGACGTCGCGGTGTAAATCAGTTCATGGGTTTGCTGGCGCAGCCTGCGCTCGGCGATCGCATCGGTGGCGTCGCAGGCCGAGCCGCGATAGCCCAGGAAGTGGTCGTTCTCGTCGTAAAACGGCCGGCCGTTAGTGCGGTACACCACTTCCCTGCCGTCTCGGGTCCGGCTGCGGTAATGGAAGTCCCTGAACGGCAGGCGTTTCGCGATGCAGTCCTGGTAGTACGCCCACTGCTCGAGCTCGAAAGAATCGTCGGTCTCGAGCCGCAAATCCTCGCGCCGGCGGCCGAGCATGTTCTCGGGCCGCGCGCCGCTGACCGCGTACACGTGCGACGACAGAAACGTCAGCCGCATGTCGGCATCGGTTTCCCAGAACCACTCGCTCGACGCCTCGCCGTATTCCTCGAACCGGTCCTCGGTGCGCTTCAGGTCGCGCGTGCGCGTCGCAAATTCGGCTTCGAGCTCGCGCCGCAGGCGGGCGAGATTGCGGCGCACGACGAGTATTCCGAAGCCGGTGGCGATGCCGCCGGCCGCGAACGGCACGCCGATGCTGAACAGGCTGACCTGGTCGAAGCCGAAGCTGAGGGTTTGCGCGGCAATCGCTATCGTCGCGAGCGCGAGTCCCCCGGCGGCGCACAGCAGCGCCGCATTCAGGTTCGATAAGATCGTCGCTGACGCGGTCGCCCGCCCGGACGGCGCTGTAGTTTGCTGTTCTAGCGGGGACGAATCCATCAATCTGCGGGCTGGGCAATCATCTCGGATTATAGGCGAGAATCCGGACTACTCGGGCAGTAACGGCGGCGCGTCGACGGAGACGAAGGTCTCCGGGAAAAAACCGTTGAAGCGGGTCGCCGCCGAGTTCGAATAGGCGCCGGTCTGGCCGATCTCGATCCAGTCGCCCTCCTCGGCATCGACCGGCAGGCGGAACGGCTCCGGCAGGATGTCGAGGTTGTCGCAGGTCGGTCCGAGGATCGTGTAGTCCTGCATCCCGGTTGCAATTTTACGTGACGGGTTGATCAGGCGCGCCGGCAGCTTCATCTTGCCGAGCAGCGTCTCCGACAGGCTCTGGTAAATACCGTCGTTAATGTAGAGCTTGTCGTCCTTGCGCAGCTGGATCTGGGTCAGCAGCGAACAGCCGCTGGCGACCATTGCCCGCCCCGGTTCGC
Source organism: Gammaproteobacteria bacterium (assembly GCA_052030825.1). Taxonomy (GTDB): domain Bacteria; phylum Pseudomonadota; class Gammaproteobacteria. The sequence goes on from JBPEYE010000159.1 coordinate 1,557, forward strand.
ACATCAGCACGCAATCCTTGCGCAACCGCGCCTGATCGAATGCTTCCTGGATCGCGTAAAGATAGACGCTCAACGCCGGCGGGTAGTCATCCTGGTAGACCGCCGGGAAACCGCCGCCGACGTCGAGGTAATGCACCGGTACGCCGGCCGCGTCGATGACGCCGAGCGCGGTTTCGATACCATCGACAAACGCCTGCGGCGTGCGGCACTGCGAACCGACGTGAAACGCGACGCCGGTCTGGAAATCGGCGTCGTGGACCTTGCGCAGCAACCCCGGCGCGGCGTCGGCGGCGATGCCGAACTTGTCGGACAGCTGGTACTGCGCATCGTGCACCGGCGTGACGATGCGCACCAGCACGACCTGGCCGTCGCCGCCGCCGGTGACGTCGATGATCTTGGCGAGCTCCTTCTCGTGATCGATGACGTAGTGGTCGACCGAGTACACCTCGTGCGCGGTCATGATCGACGCGCGCGCCTTGACCGGATGCATGAAGTAACAGTCGGCCTGCGGGAAATGCTCGCGCACCAGCGCGATTTCGGCCAGCGACGCGGTGTCGAAATGGCGAATGCCGGCCTCGTAGAGCGCTTTCAACACGGTCAGGTGCGGATTGCACTTGACCGCGTACATGACGCG
>JBPEYE010000016.1:0-12835 GCA_052030825.1 Gammaproteobacteria bacterium
CCACGCGACAAGATGCTGGCCCAGGTCGAGCAGATTTGCCGCGAGGGCACGGTCACGACGGTCAGCGGCCACACGCTCGAACTCAGGCCCGACACGCTGTGCGTGCACGGCGATAACGAAGAAGGCATCGCCGCGATCATCGAAATCCGCGCCATCATTCATTCCTGAGCGGCGCATGAGAATCGACGTCGCCGGGCAGAACGCGTTCATCGTTTACTTCGGCGAAAAGACCAGCGCCGAGGTCTCGGCGCAGATTCAGGCCGCGGTTACGCGCATCGAGGCGAGCATGGCTGACGCCATAGTCGACCTGGTACCGTCGTACGCATCGCTGCTGGTGATCTTCGACATCGATGGCGATGATCATTTCGCGGTCAAGCGCCGTTTGCGCGCGGCGCTCGCCAAACTCGACGCCGGCACCGCTGCCGACGGCGAACGGGTGACGCTGCCGGTCTATTACGGCACCGACGTCGGGCCCGACCTCGAGGCGCTGGCCGAGCGCGCCGGCCTTTCGGTTGACGCGGTCATCGATATCCATCAAAGCCAGGAATACCGCGTCTACGCGATCGGCTTCGCGCCCGGCTTCGCTTACCTCGGCGAGGTCGACGAGCGCATTGCCGCGCCGCGGCTCAAGACGCCGCGACAAAAGGTGCCGCGCGGCGCGGTCGCGATTGCCGACCGTCAGACCGCGGTCTACCCGGCCGAGTCACCGGGCGGCTGGAATCTGATCGGGCGCTGCCCGACGCGCATGTTCGACCCCGGGCAAGACCCCAGCATGCCGGTCAAGGTTGGCGACCGCGTGCGCTTTGAGGCAATCGACAAAAACCGGTATCTCGAGCTCGGAGGCGAGCCGTGAGCGGCTTCAGGGTTCACCAGCCGGGATTGCTGAGCCTGCTGCAGGATCGCGGCCGCTTTGGCGCGCACGGCCTCGGGCTTACAACCGGCGGGCCGCTCGATTTACCGGCTTTCGACTGGGCCAATCGGCTGCTCGACAACGCGCGCAATGCGACCGCGATCGAGGTCGGATTCGGTGGGCTCGAACTCGAAGCCGATGTCGCGACCGCGTTCGCGATCACCGGCGCGAACGCGCCGTGCAGGCTGGACGACGAGCCGATCGAGCAATGGCGCAGCTACAACATCGACCCCGGCGGTCGACTCGAGATCGGCTTCGCAACCGCCGGCACGCGCTGTTACGTCGCGGTCGCCGGCGGCTTCGCGATCGCGCCCTCATTCGGCAGCACCGCAACCGTCGTGCGCGAGAAAATCGGCGGCCTCAACGGCGACAAGCTGCGCGCCGGCGACGCGCTGCCGTGCCCGTCGCAACCCCGGCAACGACAGCAGCGGCTCGACGACGCGGATCGGCCGGCCTACGGCAAGGCAGCGGTGCTGCGCGTCGTTCCCGGGTACCAGCAGGATGCCTTCGACCACGTGCACCGGTGGCGCTTTTACAATTCCGAGTACCGGCTCACCGACCGCTGCGATCGCATGGGCTTCCGCCTCGAAGGCGAAAGCGTGCATTCGAACCTCGTCGGCATGCTGTCCGAGGGAATCTGCCACGGTGCGATCCAGATCCCGGCCGACGGTCAGCCAATCGTGCTGCTCAATGACCGCCAGACGATCGGTGGCTATCCCAAGATCGGCGCCATTATCCCGGCCGACACCGCGCGCCTCGCGCAACTGGCGCCGGGCGCGAGCGTGCGCTTCGAGGCCATCGGCATCGAACGGGCGCACAATATCCACTGCCTCGACCAGGCGCGCTTCGAGCGTGGCCGCTTGCTGCCCTGTTGAGGTCGACGCGATGCCGGGTGCCGCCGAACTCGAGTTGAGCCGCAGGATCGAGGACATTCTCGTCGCGCGCAATCTGCGCGGCATGCAAACGCTGCAGGCGCAGCTCGAACCCGGCTATTGTCTGCGTGCGGCGCAAATTCTCGACCGTTGTCGCGGCAACGTGTTGATCGGCACCGGCTTCCCGGTGGTCGAGACTTTCGAGACCGACGGCCCGGTCGGTTCGATCGCGCTTTACGCGGTACTGGAAAAAATCGGCGCGACGCCGACAATCGTTTGCGGCCGGCCGTTATCGGCGGCACTTGGCGAGCGCTACCGCGTGCACGAGATCAGCGTCGGCGAGCACCAGCGGCGCGAACAGGAGGCGCGCGACGCGCTCGCGCACTTCCGTCCGGACGCGATCGTGTCGATCGAGCGCCCGGGCCTGGCCGCCGATGGCGGCTATTACAACATGCGCGGCGAGCGCATCAGCCGCTTCACCGCCTGCTTCGACACGTTCTTCAACCGCTGCGACTGTCCGACGATCGCGATTGGTGACGGCGGTAACGAAATCGGCATGGGCAAGGTCGCAACGGCATTGCGCGCGCTCGACATCGTGCCGTCGGTCACGAGCTGCGACGAACTGATCGTCGCCGACGTCTCCAACTGGGGCGCCTACGGCCTGATCGCACTGCTGTCGCGCTGGCGCGGACGCGATTTTCTCGACGAATTCGAGCCTCGCGAGGTGTTGCGCTACGTCTCCGAGCTCGGCAGCGTCGACGGCGTGACCCGCGTCAACGAGTTGACCGAGGACAGCCTCGATCCGAGCGAGGGCGAGGCGGTCATCCGCCAGCTACGAGAAGCCTGCGGTTTCGGCTGAACCCGACCCGGTTCCGATAACGCACGATCGGACTCCGATTTGCGGGATCGGGAAATTTCCATAACGCCGGGATTGAGATATTCTTGGGTTCTGCTTAAGCTGCGCGCCGTGTGGCCGCATCGGCCGGCCGGGAGAGAGTTATGACCACTGCATTTTTGAACGGAGACTACCTGCCGCTCGAGGAAGCCCGGATATCGCCGATGGATCGCGGCTTTCTGTTCGGCGATGGCATTTACGAGGTCATCCCCTCCTACGACGGCCGCATGGTCGGTTTCGGTCCGCATATCGAGCGCATGCAAAACGGCCTCGATGCGGTCGAAATCAGGCTCGGCTGGAGCCAGGACCAGTGGCGCGAGGTCTGCTCCCGGCTGATGAAAGAGAATGGCAACGGCAATCTCGGCATCTACCTGCACGTGAGCCGCGGCGCCGACACCCGGCGCAACCATGCCTATCCGGAAGGTATTTCGCCGACCGTATTCGGTTACGCCTTCGAAATTCCGCCGCCGCCGGAACCCGATCGCGACAAGGTCACGCCGTTTACCTGTTCGACGGGTCGCGACATGCGCTGGCATCGCTGCAATATCAAGTCGACGTCGCTGCTCGGCAACGTGCTGCACTACCAGCAAGGCCATAGCCAGGGCGACGGCGAAATTCTGCTTTACAACGAAAACGACGAGCTGACCGAATGCGGTGCCTGCAACGCCTACGTCGTCAAGGACGGCGTCGTCGCGACGCCGCCGCTCGACCACCAGATCCTGCCCGGCATCACGCGCCAGATCCTGCTCAAGATTCTGCGCGCCGACGGCAGCATTCCGGTCGAGGAGCGCGTGATCAAAATGGACGAGGTCTGGAACGCCGACGAGGTCTGGATCTCGAGCTCGAGCAAGGAAGTCGTGCCGGTGGTCAAACTCGACGGCAAGCCGGTCGGCGACGGCAAGCCCGGGCCCGTGTGGGAAAAGGCCGCGCGCCTTTACTCCGCCGCCAAGTTCGATTACTAGTCGATGACGGCGCGCAACGCGCAATTCGACCGTTCCAGTCGCCATCCCGAGCTGCCGCCCGGCATCACCCACGACGATGTCTACCTGATGGTCATGCTGCACAGTTACCGGCGGCAATCCTGCGAGCAGATCGCGCGGCGATTCGGGCTGACCCGGGCGCAGGTTTACGACCTGCTCGCGCGCCGCCAGGTCGGCGGCTGCTGCGGCTAGTCGTATATCGCCTGGTCGGTCACGACCATGTCGAGGCGCACGTCCCAGGGTTCCGGAACCAGCGCGTCGACGCGCTGCAGTTCATGGGCGACGCCAATCAGCAGCGGCCGGTCGCAGCCGGGTTCACGGCGGAACGCGAAGCTGCGATCGTAGAACCCGCCCCCCATGCCGATGCGGTTGCGTGCGGCGTCGAACGCGACCAGCGGCGCAAGCACCAGATCGAGTTCGCGCGGTTCGAGCATCTCGTCATCGCCGACGTCGGGTTCCGGCAGGCGGTAGCGATTGATGCGCATCTTCTGCTCGCGGAAATACGGCGAGAAGCGCAGGGTTTCGCGATCCAGATTGGGCAGGTAGACCTGTTTTCCGGCGTCGAGTGCACGCTCGATCAGCGGCGCCAAATCGATCTCGCCATTGACCGCGTAATAAGCCGCGAGCCGCTGCGCCGCGCGGTAGGCCGGTAGTTCCACCAGGCGCGCGCACAGCGCCGTCGCCGCGCGCGCGCGCGAATCGGTATCGAGTTCGGCGCGCAACGCGCGGTTGCGCCGGCGAATGTCGTCGCTGGTCGTCATCGTTCGGATCGAACCGGTGTTCGGGGCATCTTACCCGCTCTCGACCAGGCTGAGTAGCCAGTTCTTGAACGCGCGCACTGCCGGGTTTTGCAGGTGCGCCTCGGGACAGACGACGTAGTAGGCAGACTCACTTTGCAGCGTGATATCGAAAGGCCGGATCAGACGACCGGCGTCGAGCAGGTCCTGGACGAAGGCGCTCGAGCCGAGCGCGATGCCCTGGCCGTCGACCGCCGCCTGGATCAGCACGTTGGTGTCGTCGATGATGTTGCCCGCTTCGGCCTTGATGCCATCGACGCCGGCCAGCGCCAGCCAGTCGCGCCAGTTCGCGTAGTCGGCATCGTGCAGCAGCGTGTAGTAGCGCAGGTTGCCAATTTCGGTCAACGGTTTGTCGTTGTGCAGGAATCCGGGCGCGCAGATCGGGAAAAAGTCGAGGCCGAGGAGGCGTTCCGCAACCACCCCCGGCCACGATCCATCGCCGTAAGTGACCGCGATGTCGATGTCTTCGCGGGCGAAATCGGTGGGCGCGTTGGCGACGTGAAACAGGCACAGGTCGATTTCGGGATACTGCAACCAGAAATACTTGAGCCGGGGCGACAGCCAGCGCGCGGCGAACGACGGCCCGAGGCGCACGCTGATCTGGCTCGAGTAGCGTTCCTGGCCAAGCGCGCCGATTGCCGCCGACACGCGATCGAAAGCCTCGGTGACCTCCGGCAGCAGCACCTTGCCCTGCTCGGTCAGCGCGAGCCGACGCGGGTAGCGGTCGAACAGCGAAACCCCGAGATACTTTTCGATGACCTTGATCTGGTGGCTGATCGCGGCCTGGGTGACGTTCAGTTCGCGCGCGGCGGCGGTGAAACTGAGCAATCGCCCGGCGGCCTCGAAGCATTTCAGACTGTTCAACGGCGGTAACCGGCGCGCCATGATCATTCCTATTAATTATAAAATCTAATGCATGCTATAAAAAATAATCGTTTGAATCCATCGCGATCCGCTTCGACAATCGTCGCTACCGGCAAGCCTCTCGCCCGGCGACAATCGAGGAAATCCGCATGGCTCGACGATCCAGTGCCCGCGAAGCCAAAATCGCGCTGCGCAAGGCTGCGCTCGCCGAAAACCTGAAACCGGTGCATCCGGGCGAAACCGGCGGCTGGTACCGGCCGCTCAAGGACGACGACATCGCCCGGATCGAGACGACGATCTACCGTATTCTCGAAGAAGTCGGATTTGCCGACGCCACCGCGCATTGCATCGAAACCTGTGTTGCCGCGGGTGCCGTGCACGGCGACGACGGCCGCCTGCGCTTCCCGCGCGCGCTGATCGACCAGACCCTCGAACGCTGTTGCCGCGAGTTGACGCTGCACGGTCAGGATCCCAAACACGACCTGCGCCTGACCGGCTCGCGGGTGCATTTCTCGACCGCCGGCGCGGCGGTCATGATTGCCGACCCGGTCAAAAACGAATACCGCGAATCGACCGCGCAGGATCTCTATGACCTGGCGCGTCTCGCCGACCGCTGCGAGCACATCCACATGTTTCAGCGCATGTGCGTGATTCGCGACATCGCCGACAACCATGACATGGACATCAACACGGCCTACAACTCGATCATGGGCACGACCAAGCACATCGGTTCGAGCTGGACCGAGGCGCATCATCTCGAGGACACGCTGGAAATGCTGCATCTGGTCGCCGGTGGCGAAGACGCGTGGCGCGCGCGGCCGTTCATGAGCATTTCCTGCTGCCACGTGGTACCGCCGATGAAGTTCACCGAGGAAGCACTCGGCTGTATCAAGGTCGCGGTCGAGGGCGGTATGCCGGTGTTGCTGCTATCTGCCGGCCAGTCGGGCGCGACCGCGCCGGCCTGCCTCGCCGGTGCCGTCGCCCAGGCCTGGGCCGAATGCCTCGGCGGGCTGGCCTACGTCAACGCGATCAAACCGGGTGCGCCGGCGATACTCGGTACCTGGCCGTTCGTCTCGGATCTGCGCACCGGCGCGATGAGCGGCGGCTCGCCGGAACAGGCAATCCTGTCGTCGGCCTGCGCGCAAATGGGTCAATACTTCGGCCTGCCGACCGGCACCGCATGCGGCATGACCGATGCCAAGCTGCCCGATTTCCAGGCCGGCGCCGAGCGCGCCTATACGCTCTCCTGCGCCGCGATCGCGGGCGCCAATCTGGTCTACGAATCCGCCGGCATGTACGCGAGCCTGCTGTCCGCCTGCCCCGAGTCGCTGTTGATCGACAATGACGTGCTCGGCGCGGCGCTGCGAATCACGCGCGGCATCGAAGTCAACGACAAAACGCTCAGCTTCGACGTGATCAGGGATGTCTGCCTCGGCAACAAGGGGCATTATCTCGGTGCCGGCCAAACCCTCGAAGTCATGCAAACCGAGTATATCTACCCGGAATTCGGTAACCGCCTGAGCCCCAACGAGTGGGCCGAGCAGGGCAAGCCGGTACTGCTCGACAAGGCGGTCAGCGCGAAAGAGGAAATCCTTGCCAGCCACTTTCCGGCACACGTCAGCGACGAGGTCGACCGGCAGATCCGTCAACGCTTCAACATTCACCTGCCGCGCGAGGCTTTCGGGCGCAGCGCCTGACGCGAGTACGCCGGAAACCAACGGGAATTCCTATGAAAAGTCATGCCAGGGTCGTCATCATCGGCGGCGGTTCGCTCGGGGTCAACCTGCTCTATCATCTCACGCGCGAAGGCTGGGACGACGTCGTGCTGGTCGAAAAGGGCGAGCTGACCAGCGGCTCGACCTGGCACGCGGCCGGCCTGTGCTCTAACTTCATCGGCAATCACACGGTCGCGCACATCCACAACTACACGATCCGGCTGTACAACGAGATACTGCCCGAGGAAACCGGCGAACCTTCGGTGTTTCACCAGACCGGCAGCGTTCGCCAGGGTTTTTCCGAGGTCGAGGCGCAGTGGTTCCGCAACCTGGAGAGCCGCTCGAAGAGCATTGGCTTCGAGTTCAATATCGTGTCGAAGGCGGAAGCGCAGCAACTCAACCCGTTCATGAACTTCGACAAGGCGCGGGTGATCGCGAGCACGCCCAATGACGGGCACGTCGACCCGACCTCGGTAGTCATGCCGCTGGCGAAGCTCGCGCGCCAGGCCGGCGCCGAGATATATCGAAATACCCGGGTCACCGCGATCAACGAGCAGCGCAACGGCGAGTGGGAGGTCGTCACCGACAAGGGTACGATCACGACCGAGCACGTCGTCAACGCGGCCGGCTGCTTCGCCCGGGAGGTGGGCGCGATGGTCGGTGCCAACGTGCCGCTGGTGAACCTCGAGCACCAGTATCTCGTCACCGAATCGCATCCCGATATCGAGGCACTGGATTTCGAGCTGCCGGTCTGTCGCGATTCCTGGAGCTCGGCCTACATCCGCCAGGAAGGCAAGGGTTTCCTCGTCGGCCCGTACGAAATGTGGGGTTCGCGGCCGTGGGCGCTCGACGGCATGGACTGGAACTTTGACCGCGAACTGTTCGAGCCCAACCTCGAGGTGCTGATGCCGTTTCTCGAGCGCTGCTTCGAGTTGACGCCGCGCTTCGAGGAGGTCGGCGTCAAGTCGGTCGTCAACGGCCCGATCACGCACACCCCTGACGACAACATCCTCGCCGGCCCCGTTGCCGGGCTCAATAATTTCTGGAACCTGTGCGGCGCCAGCATCGGCATTGCCCAGGGCGGTATCGGCAAGTTCATGGCGCAGTGGATGAAATACGGCCAGACCGAGATCAACATGGCGCCCCTCGACACGCGCCGCTTCGGCGACTGGGCCGAGCGCAAGTACTGCATCATCAAGGCGATCGAGTCCTACGAGGCGATGTACGCAACCGGCGCGCCCAACGACAACCGCCCGCACGGCCGACCACTGCGTACCAGCCCCCTGTACGCGCGCCTGCTCGAGCACGGCGCGGTCCACGGCGTCGTGCAGGGCTACGAAAAGCCGCTGTGGTTCCAGACCGACGCGGTGCGGCGCGAATCGCTGTCCTGGGCGCACAGCGAAGCGCACCCGGTCGTCGCCGAGGAGTGCGCCGCGGTGCAAAACGCCGCTGGCGTCATCGACATTTCCGGCTCGGCCAAGTACGAAATCAGCGGGCCGGACGCGACCGCGTTTCTCGAACGCCTGTCGAGCAACCGCCTGCCGCGCGTCGGCCGCATCGGCCTGTCGCTGTTTCACGCGCCGGGCGGCGGCATCATGTGCGAAATGTCGATCACGCGGCTCGACGACAATCATTACTACCTGATATCGGCGATCGGATCGGAGCACAAGGACCTCTACTGGATGCAGCGCAACCGCGGCGATTACGACGTGACCGTCGACAACGTCACCGAGGACTACGCCGGATTCCTGCTCACCGGTCCGAAGGCGCGCGACATTCTGCAGCCGATGACCGAAGCAGACCTGTCCAACGGGGCATTTCCCTGGCTCGCGGCGCGCGAAATCCAGGTCGACAGCGCGACGGTGCGCGTGATTCGCGTCTCCTATGCCGGCGAACTCGGCTATGAACTGCACATGCCGTACTGGCAATTACTATCGATTTACGACTCGATGTGGCGCCGTGGCGAACCGCTCGGGCTGCGCAATTTCGGTGGCTACGCGTTCAATTCGATGCGCATGGAAAAGATGTACCGCGCCTACGGCAACGAGTTCACCGAGGAAATCAGCGGCCTCGAGGCCGGCATGGACCGCTTCATCGACCTCGAGCGCGATTTCATCGGCCGCGACAACCTGCTCGAACGCCGCCACAACGGTTTCGAGATCGAGCTCGCCTACATCGTGTTCGATGACGAACTGCCGTGCGAATGTTTCGGCAACGAGGCGGTTTACCACAACGGCGAGCGCATCGGCCTGACTACCGGCGGCGCCTTCGGCCACCGCGTCGGCAAGAGCCTGGCGTTCGCCTATCTCAAGCCGGAATCGATTCGCGACGGGCTCGAGCTGACCGTCGATACCTCGCTCGGCAGCCGCAGCGCGCACATCGAAATGGCGGCGGCCTACGACCCCGACAACGCGTTGCTGCGCGGCTAGGCCTGCTATACCATGGACGGATCGAGCGCCGCGACGCCTGGAGGACACATGCAAACCGTTGGATTCATTCACATGGAAGACGGCACGCGCGAGGATTACGAACTGCTCGATCGCATGGAAGACGAGTTCAACGCCGGTCTCGCCGATCGCATTCTCGACAGTCTGCGCCGGCTCGAGCACAGCTTCTCCGGCTACCAGATCGACCGCCTGCAGCACAGCCTCCAGGGCGCAACGCGCGCACACCGGGCCGGCGAACCAGACGAGATGATCGTCGCCATTCTGCTGCACGACATCGGCGACGATCTGGCGCCCTTCTCGCATAGCGAGATGGCGGCCGCGGTGCTGCGCCCGTTCGTGTCGGACCGGCTGTACTGGATCGTCAAACACCACGGCCTGTTCCAGATGTACTACTACGCGCACCACACCGGCGGTGACCGTAACGCGCGCGAACGCTTCAAGGACCATCCGTGGTACCAGGACGCGATCGATTTCTGCCACCACTACGATCAGAACTGCTTCGACCCCGACTACCCGACCGAGCCGCTCGAGTTCTTCGAGCCGATATTGCGCCGCGTCGTCGCGCGGCCGAAGTTCGACGATCCGGAACGGATAGCGCGCTACGGCGAAAACGCCTAGTCGAATCGATAGTTCATCGCCAGCTGGAAGACGGGTTCGGCGTAGTAGTCGTCGAGACGCTCGCGCGACTCCCGTTCGAGTTCGTCGAGCCGGCGCTCGCGATCGCCGATGTCGGTCGCCAGCGGCCCGTCGAGACGGATCGACAGGTCTTCGACCTTGAGCACGCGCAGGCCGGCGTCGACCTGCATGCCGAATCCGCGGTCGTTTCTCCCGGCGCGATAGCGCAAGCGGACGTAGGGTTGAAGATCGTGGAACTCGATCCGCGCATCGAGTGCCAGCCACCGATTCCGATCGGCGTCGCGCCCGGCGCCTGCGCCGGACGACGCCACCGTTCGCAATTCGATTTCGGGACCGCCGACATGCACCCCGAGGCCGAGGCTCAGCGCCGACCCGAGCGGAATTTCGCGCACCAGCTCGAACCATTCGGCGCGCATCCGCGCGGCGAACCGATAGTCGCCGGAGGCGCCGGCGGCGCTGCGCGCGCTCTCACCGAACGCGATCGAGTAACGGGCAGCGGCGGGATCGGATAGCATGCTCGCGAGCAGCGCCAAAAGTAACGCGGCGAGCCCTGTCCTGGTCACGTTCATGTGTCACCTCGAAACCTCGCAAGGTGTTGTCCATGTCGTGTTGTTAGACCTGCCAGTGAGCGCGATATTCGAAGAATATCGCGGGAATTCAATGACTTGATTGTTGTCTAAGCTTTGGAGCCTGCGCGTTTTTCGGAAACCACGGGCCGCGGCATCGCGATTCCGTAACCCTGCGCGTAATCGACACCGATTGCCCTGACCTGCTCCAGTATCTCCGCGCTTTCGACGAACTCGGCGATCGTGCGCTTGCCCATCACGTGGCCGATGTCGTTGATCGACTTGACCAGTTCGAAGTTGATCCGGTCGGCGATCATGTCGCGCACGAAAAAACCGTCGATCTTGAGAAAATCGACCGGCAGGGTCTTGAGGTAGGCAAACGAGGACAGGCCGCTGCCAAAATCGTCGAGCGCAAAAAAGCAGCCGCGCTCGCGCAGCTGGCCGATAAAATGGGTGGCCTTGGTCAGGTTGGCGATCGCCGCGGTCTCGGTGATCTCGAAACAAATCCGCCGCGCGTCGATCATGCTGTTCTCGACCGCACCGAGGATGAAACGCAGGAAATCCTCGTTGGCAATCGACATGCCCGACAGGTTGATCGTGCAGTGCACCTCGGGGTTGGCGACGAGCCAGTCGAGCGTCGCGTTGACCACGAAAATATCGAGCTGGGTCGCGAGATTGAAGCGCTCGGCAGTCGGCATGAAAAGGCCCGGCAGTACCGGGAAACCGTTTTCGTCGATCATTCGCACCAGCACCTCGCAATGGTATATGTCCTGCGGCAAATCGGGATTCAGCGGCCTGATCGTCTGCTCATACAGAGTGAAGCGGTCCTCGTCGAAGGCGTTGTTGATTTCGACGACGCGCTGCATCTCCTGGTGGCGCTGGGCAACCTCGAAGTTGTCGGCACTGTAGACGTGAATCCGGTTACGGCCGGCATCCTTGGCCGCGTAGCAGGCGGCATCGGCCGAACGCATGACGTTGGAAACGTTGCCGCTGGAGAAATCGATCGGGATCACGCCGATACTCGCGCCGAGCCTGAAATTACGTCCGCTCCACATGAAGCGGAATTCGTCGATCGCCTCGCGCACGGTTTCGGCGACCCGGTTCGCCTGGCGCAGCGTACAGCGCTCGAGCAGCAGGCCGAACTCATCGCCGCCGAGACGGGCGATGGTGTCGCGCTTGCGCAGCTTGTCGCGCAGCAAGGCCGAAATCTGGCGCAACAGTTCGTCGCCGGCATCATGTCCGCAGGTATCGTTGACGACCTTGAACTGGTCGAGATCGATATAGCACAGCGCATGTTCGCTATCGTCCTCGCGACAGCTCTTGACGACGCGCGCGAGGCGCAGCTCGAATTCGCGTCGATTGACGAGGCCGGTCAGCGGATCGTGCGCAGCCTGGTAAGAGAGTTGCTGCGACAGCAGGTGCGACTCGGTGATGTCGATGCCGGTGCCGCGGTAACCGACGAATTCGCCGTTATCGTCGAATTTGGGCTTGCCGCTGATACGGACGACGACCTCCGAACCGTCGGCGCGCGGAAACGAGTACTCGAAGTTGTAAAACGGCTCGTGGGCCTCGAGCAGGGCCTGGAATCGCTGCCATTTTTCCGACTGGAAGTTTTCGCCGCGGACGACTTCCTGGCGAGTCTTGCCGATCATGCGATCGGCTTCCATCTGGAAGAAATTCGGATAGTTACCGGACAGGTAGGTGAAGCGAAACTCGGCGTCCTGCTCCCAGAACCAGTCGGCCCCGGTTTCCGCGAAATCGCGCAACCGCTCCTCGCTTTCCTTGAGTGCCTTCTCGGCGAGATGCTGTTCGGTAATGTCGCGCGCGTGAACGACCAGGCTCGAACCGGTATCGCCGTCGAGTTCGCGCACGCATTGGCGGGTCACGTCGAGCACGCGGACGCTGCCGTCCTTGTGCTGGTAGTGATAGATGCCCGCCACCACGCGACCCGGGTTGTCGAGCGCTTCGCGCGATGCCTGGTCGATGCGCTCGCGATCCTCGGGGACGGCAAGCCCGCGCGCGTTGGTGCTTTCGAGTTCGTCGACGCGATAGCCGAGGATGCGCTCGATCGAATCGTTGAGAAACTTGATCTCGCCCTCGGCGCCGACGATGCAAACGATGTCAGTCACGTGGTTGATGATCGTGCGAAAGCG
>JBPEYE010000160.1:0-3405 GCA_052030825.1 Gammaproteobacteria bacterium
TACCACCTGCACAGCATCGAGGTGCTCGGCAGCTACCACGGCAACGGCCTGCGACTCGATGCGCTCGAATCGCTCGCGCGCGTCAAGATCATCGCGCTGCGACGCAACGGCGTAACCAGCGACGCGCCGCTCGCCGAAGTCGAGCTCAAGCCCAACGACGTGCTCGTGGTCGAAGGCAACCCGGAAGATATCCAGGCCGCCGAGATCGAGATCATGTGCGGATTGTAAGCATGCTCGACGACTCGCCAAGGCCGCTCGAGTGGACCCTGCGCGTCTCGCCGCGCGCGCGCCACGCGCGGCTGCAGGTCAGGCCTTTCGGCGGACTCGAGGTGGTGATCCCGCGGCGATTCCCGCGCGCCCAGGTCGCGCCTTTCGTCGCCCGCCATGAATCCTGGATCCGGCGCCAGCTGGCGCAGCAGGCGCGGGCGCGCGCCGCGGTTCGGCCGCCGCAGCGAATCGACCTGCCCCTCGACGGCAGCTCGACCGAGGTAATCTACACGCAGGCGCTGCGCGGTACTACCGGCGATTTGTTCGCGCCGACGCCGTCCGGCATTCGCGTCGACGCGGCCACGCCGCAGGCGCAGCTGGGCGAGCTACGCGCCTGGGTGCGACGGCGCGCACAGGCGCTGCTGCCGCCGCGGCTCGAACGGCTCGCCGCGCGCACCGGGCTCGGATACGCGCGGGTCGGCATTCGCAGTCAGAAGACTCGCTGGGGAAGCTGCTCGCGCCACGGCCACATCAGTCTCAACGATCAGCTCGTGTTCGTGCCGGCGGCGACCGCCGACTATCTGATGATTCACGAACTCTGCCACACGCGCCACCTCGACCATTCGCGCGCCTTCTGGCGACTGGTCGAACGTCACTGCCCCAACTACCGCGAGCACGATGCGCGCCTCGGTCGGGCGCGCGAATTCGTGCCCGACTGGTACCTGCTCGACCTCTACGCCTAGGGCAGTTGCCGCTGCATGTAACGGATGTCGTTCTCGAGCAGCAGGTTCTTGGCCCGCGACAACTGGCTATTGCTCGCGAAGGGTCCGAGCTGCACGCGATGCCAGGTCTGGTCATCGACGACGGCGGACTCGATCCTCGCCTCGAGGCCGAGAAAGGCGAGCTGCGCCTTCAGGCTGTCGGCCTCGTCGACGCTCTGGAACGAGCCGACCTGCAGTACGTAGCGTTGCTCCGCCTCCTTGTTCAGCGTCGGGTTTTCGATCGCGGCGCGATCCTCGTCGGAAATCGGGATTTCGACCTTGCGTTTCGGCAACACCGAGTAGAAATCGATCTTCGGCTTGTTTTCGCGACTGCCGGCCTCGCGCTCGGCCGTGTCGCCACGGCCACCGTCGACGACCTTGCGGTCGAGGAACAGGATGAAGCCGACGAACGATGCCAGCAACAGCAACAACAACGCCCAGACCCACGGCGAGGTGCCCTGCTTTGCCGCCATCGCTACATTCGCTCCGGTGCGCCGACGCCGATCAGGCGCAGCCCGGTCTTCATCACCTGGCCGACCGCGGCAGCCAGCGTCAGGCGCGCGTCGCGCAATCCGGCGTCGTCGACGAGAAAGCGCTGGTCGTTGTACCAGGCGTGAAACTGGTTGGCGAGTTCGCGCAGGTAATGGATCACCTGGTGCGGCTCGCGCCGGTGCGCCGCCGCGGCGACGCGCTCGGGAAATCGGCCCAGCAGGCGAATCACCGCCAGTTCGTGCTCGCCGTCGAGGCGCGCGAGGTCGGCCGCGGCGTAGTCGACCTCGAGTCCGCGCTCGGCGCATTGCCGCGCGAGGCTGCAGATCCGCGCGTGCGCGTACTGCAGGTAGTAAACCGGGTTGTCGTTCGACTGCTCGCGCGCGAGGTCGAGATCGAAATCCATGTGCTGGTCGCACTTGCGCATGACGTAAAAAAAGCGCGCCGCATCCAGGCCGACGTCACGGCGCAGCTCACGCAGCGTCACGAACTCGCCCAGGCGCGTTGACATCTGGGCCTTTTCGCCGCCCTCGTAAAGCACCGCGAACTGCACCAGCAGGATCTCGAGCGCGTCGGGGTCGTAGCCGAGCGCCGCCAGCGACGCCTTGACCCGGGCGACGTAGCCGTGATGATCGGCGCCCCAGATGTTGATGACCCGGTCGAAGCCGCGTTCGAACTTGTTCATGTGGTAGGCGATATCGGAGGCAAAGTAAGTCGTCTGCCCGTTATCGCGACGCACGACGCGGTCTTTCTCGTCGCCGAAATCGGTCGAGCGAAACCACAGCGCGCCGTCCTTGCGATAAAGGTGGCCGTTACCGTCGAGACGCTCGATCGCGCGCTCGATCAGGCCGTCGTCGGCGAGCGAGCGCTCCGAGAACCAGCAGTCGAAATTGACACCGAACTGGTTCAGATCGTCGCGGATTTCGGCGACCAGCGTCACCAGCGCGAGGTCGAAGATTACCCGATAGTCACCCTCACCGAGCAGCTTGAGGGCATTATCGATCAGGCCATCGACGTGTTTCTCCTTGTCACCCGCGGGGGCGTCGGCCGGCACGCCGGCGAAGACCTCGGCAAGGTCCCGGCGAAAACGTTCGCCATGCTCGCGGTGCAGCGTCGCGGCGATGTCCCAGATGTAATCGCCGCGATAGCCATTGCTCGGAAACCCGACCTCGTCGCCGCACAGTTCGAGGTAGCGCAACCAGGTCGACACGGCGAGGATGTGCATCTGCCGGCCAGCGTCATTGACGTAGTACTCCTGCTGCACGTCGTAGCCGACGAACTCGAGCAGGTTGGCGAGCGTCGCACCGAAAGCGGCGCCGCGACCGTGGCCGACGTGCAGCGGGCCGGTCGGGTTGGCCGAGACGTATTCGACCTGGACGCGGCGGCCGGCGCCGTCATTGCCGCGACCGAAATCGTCGCCCTGGGTGTGGATCGTCGCGACGACCGCGTGGCTCGCGTCGCGGGCGAGAAAGAAATTGATGAATCCCGGTCCCGCGATCTCGACGCGTTCGACCGCGGCATGCCCTTCGAGTCGCGCGACGATCAACTCGGCGAGCGCGCGCGGCGCCAGGCCGGCGCGTTTCGCCAGCATCAGCGCGACGTTGCAGGCATAGTCTCCCTGGCTGGCCTCTTTCGACGGCACGATCTGGATCTCGTAATCGAGATCCGACGGGATATCCGACGTCTGCGCGAGTCTGGCCAACGCCTGCGCAACCAGATCGTGGATGACTTGTTTCAAGAAACAACTGCCCGGGCGGGTGAAATGATCGGGGATTTTACCCGAGGCGCGATTGGCGGGCTACCGGAGATCACGGGTTTTCGGCAGATATATTGACTGCGGGATCAGGCTGGTCGATCCGGGCGCTGCGAGATGCCTGACGGCGGGTCAAGCAAGACAGATCAGGTATTCGGGCGAGCTAACGATCGAAGCCGAGTTCGTGCAAGATCG
>JBPEYE010000161.1:0-6327 GCA_052030825.1 Gammaproteobacteria bacterium
CCGAACCTGCCGGTGCGCAATTACAACTCGAAGTTCGACGGTTTCGAATGGCGTACCAGCGACGCCGATATTCCGGCCTGGCAGCGCGGCCGCACCGGATTCCCGATCGTCGATGCCGGCATGCGGGAACTCTGGCAAACCGGCTACATGCACAACCGCGTGCGCATGATTGTCGCGTCTTTCCTGGTCAAGAACATGCTGGTGCACTGGCGCCACGGCGAGGACTGGTTCTGGGATTGCCTGGTCGATGCCGATCTCGCCAACAACGCCGCGAGCTGGCAGTGGGTCGCCGGCTCGGGCGCCGACGCGGCGCCCTACTTCCGGATCTTCAACCCGGTGCTGCAAAGCGAGAAGTTCGATCCCGACGGTGACTACCTCGTGCGCTACTGTCCCGAGCTCGAGGGACTGCCGAAAAAATACCGCCACAAGCCCTGGGAGGCGAAAGCCGAGGTGCTGGCGGCGGCCGGTATCGAGCTCGGCGTCGATTATCCGCAACCGATGCTGGACTTGAAGGCGACGCGGGAACGCGCGCTGGAACGGTTCAAGCGGCTCGATTAGCTCGCGATCGTCGCCGTTTTACTTCGCGCGGGCGGAGCCGGAAATCGTTGACCTTTGCGGGCCAGCGGCGCCGCTTCAAGCGGCTTCCATTTCCTGAATCTGCGGCTGGCAGCGCTTCAGCGCGGTCGCCATCTGCTTGCCCGACTGAAAGCGACTGGCGGCATCCTTTTGCAGCGCCTTGTTGACCAGGTTGGCGACGCAGGTCGGCAGCCGGCGATAGCGGCGCACGTCGAGGTGCTGCTCGTTGGCGATGTTGTACATCAGGTTGGCGATCGAGTCGCCCTTGAACGGCAGCTCGCTGGTAATCAGCTGGTAGAGGGTCACGCCGAGCGAGAACAGGTCCGCGCGGCCGTCGACCTTCTTGCCGGCCAGTTGCTCGGGTGACATGTAGTACGGGCTGCCGAGCACGGTACCGGTCTTGGTCTTGCTCGCGTCGGTCAGGCAGGCAACGCCGAAGTCGGTCAGGCTGGCGACGCCCTTGTCACGATCGTAAATGATGTTGGCCGGCTTGATATCGCGATGCACGACGTGCTCCGAATGCGCGTAATCGAGTGCCAACGCGACGCTGTGTATGATGTCGAAGACCTCGCTGACAGGGAGCCGCGTCTTGGGCGTGGTATACGCGGTCAGGTCCTTGCCCTTGAGATAATCCATCGCGATGTAGGCGAGGTCCTGTTCTTCACCGACGTCGTAGACGGTGACGATGTTCGGGTGGTCGAGACGGCCGGCGGCCTCGGCCTCGCGGAAGAAGCGGTTGCGCACCTCGTCGCGCATGTCGTCCTCGATTTCCTCGGAGATGACCATCGTCTTGATCGCGACCTTGCGCCCGATCTTGTCGTCGTGGCCCATGTAGACCATTCCCATCGCGCCGCGGCCGATTTCGCTGTCGATTTCGTAGCGTCCGAGCTTCGGCTTTTGCAGGCCGGCCTTGCTCGATACCAGCGTCTCTCCGGGACCGCTGGTCTTCTTGCCACCGAGTACAACGGTCTTAGACGCCTGCTCGTTTTGTTCGATGCGATCGACGACGTCGTTGAACTTCGGATCGATCTCCTCGATGAACTTGAACACCGATGCGGCCTTGTTGAACTGGCGCTTGCGTTCGTAGTCGAGCCCGAGATTGTAGGTCTGGCTCAGCAGCGAGGCGTCGGGTTCGCAGTGACGAAATTTCTCGAACGCCTGGTCCAGCTGTCCCTGCGCGTGGAGCGCCTGGCCGAGCTGGCGATTCGCCACCGACAATTCGGCGCGTACCGGGTTGAGCCGGTCATCGACGAAATGCCGCAGGCCGAGAACCAGGTGACCGATCAACAGCATGACCACTGCCGTCATCATCGGCACCCACAA
Source organism: Gammaproteobacteria bacterium (assembly GCA_052030825.1). Classification (GTDB taxonomy): domain Bacteria; phylum Pseudomonadota; class Gammaproteobacteria. The sequence goes on from JBPEYE010000161.1 coordinate 1,900, forward strand.
CGCCTGCGAGCTCATCAGCACGAAGTGCGTGTTCAGAATCATGACGGCCAGGAACAGGCTCAGGAAAAAAGCCGTGTTCGGGCGGAAGCGGCCCAGCACGAACATCAGGTAAAGACCCACGCCGATGATCAGGCCGCGCAGCGCCCAGCCGGCCCACTCCGGCAAGCGGAAGACCTCGCCGTTCAACAGGCTCGATATCGTGTGCGCGGTCGCGACCGTCGGCGAAATACGGTCGCCCGCCGGCGTCAGCATCGGCTGCGCGAGCCGCGGCGAGGTCAGGCCGACGAGCACGATCTTGTTGCGAAAAAAGACCGGCGACACGCTACCGTCGAGGACGTCGATCAGCGAGTAGATCTTGAACGCCGATTTGCCGTTACGGGCCTCGTAAAAGCGCGGGTAGATGTGGAAGTGGCGATCGGCGCCGAGATCCTTGCCGCCGAGCATCGGGCTCAAGGTGGCGCGCGATTCGATATGCTGCATCGACAGGCCCTTGCTGCGGGTCGTCATCATCAACGCGAACGACGGCAGAAAGTCCTGGCCGTAGCGAATGATCAGCGGTTCGCGACTGAATTGCTCGCCATGACCGACGAGGCCCACGCCACCGACCTGGCGCGAGAGCTTTTCGATCGGCGGAAAGATTTTCTCGGCGCGGGCAATCTTCGGCGCCGACAGGCTCCAGCCCTCGGCGCCGTTGATCCGCACGTTGGGCAGGACGAACTTCTGCATGTACTTGGGCAGCGACCCGGTCAGCCCCGGCATCGGTCTGGCGGTCGGTATGTAAGGCATCGCGAGCACGATCCGCCCGCCCTTGCGAAACGCGTTGGCGAGGTTGCCGTCGCCGTGTAGCGTTGCCTCGGTTGTGCGCAGCGCCCGGTTGACGCGCCGGCTCAGCTTTCTTTCCTTGCGCAGGGTTTCGCGCAGTTCGGCCAGCGACGACAGCCCGGCTTCGTACTGCGGCGTGTCGAACGGCATCGTGAAGCCGATCACGCTGGGCTTGGCCGCGGACAGTAACTGGGTGGTCTCGGCCAGCACGTCGCGCGACCACGGCCAGGCGCCGAGCGACTGCAGCGACTTGTCGTCGACCGCGACGACCACGACGTCCTCGTGCGGATCACGCGCAGAGGCGAGCTTGACGCCGAGGTTGTAGGCGCCGCGATCGAAGGTCTCGAACATGCCGGCTTCCGCGAAAATCAGGAAAAGCAGAATCAGTACCAGGCCGATGAACCAGTCTTGTTTTAACCAGGATTTATTGAAGGTCATTCAAGCGATGCTATTCATACCACGCAGCCAATGTGTGATATATAGCTTATTCAGGCCAGAATGCCTGTTCTGATTCACAGTTTGCGCGCAGTTTGAGGACCCCGTCAAAAAACGCCCGAAGGGCCGGTTTTACTGGGATTTCGGCTCTCGTCGGGGGTCGCGATCCGGCCTCGTTCGCGGCATCGTCGATGGCCGTCGCCGGCGTGGTCGTCGGCGTGGTCGTCGGCGCCGAAAACAGGCGTTGTCGAAGCCAGCCACGCGCCCCTCGACGTGATTGGCTCGCGACCGCGGTGCGCGCCTGATGCCGGACTCGATCAAGCTGCTGACGACGCGCCGCTTCCGGCCGTTTTTCCTGACCCAGCTGCTCGGTGCATTCAACGACAATTTATACAAGAACGGCCTGACGATTTTCATCGCTTTCCAGGCCGCCGGCATGAGTCAGGCCGAAAGCAATCGGCTCGTCAATCTCGCCGCGGGCCTGTTCATCCTGCCGTTTTTCCTGTTTTCGCCAATCGCCGGGCAACTCGCCGACAAGTACGAAAAGGCGATGCTGATCCGGCGCATCAAGCTGCTCGAAATCGCCATCATGCTGCTCGGTGCCGCCGCATTCCTGATGCAAAGCCCGGGGTTGCTGATTGCCATCCTCTTTTTAATGGGGACACAGTCAACCCTGTTTGGCCCGGTCAAGTACAGCCTGCTGCCGCAGGCGCTCGCGCCCGGCGAACTCGTCGGCGGTAACGCGATGGTCGAATTCGGTACTTTCATTGCGATCCTGTTCGGCCTGATCGCGGGTGTTTACATCATCGGTATCGGCACCGCCGCGCTCGCCGTCGCCGTGGTCGTGGTCGCAGTCGCCGGATACCTTGCCAGTCGCGGGATTCCCAGCCTCGCGCCCGGTGCGCCGGAGCTGCGAATCAGCTTCAATCTCGCGCGCGAGACGGTCAACATACTGCGCGACGCGCGCGCGAATCGCAGCGTGTTCTACTCGATCATGGGCATTTCGTGGTTCTGGTTTCTCGGCGTTACCTACATGACCCAGTTGCCCAACTACGTGCGCTACGAGCTCGGCGCCGACGAGCAGGTCTACGTGCTGCTGCTGGCGCTGTTTTCGCTCGGCATCGGCGCCGGCTCGTTCCTCTGCGAGCGCCTGTCGGGCCGTATCGTCGAGCTCGGCCTGGTGCCGCTCGGCGCGTTCGGCCTGAGCCTGTTCGGGATCGATATTTACTTTACCGGGGGGTTTGCGATCGCGACCGACCTGATCGGGCCGGCCGCGTTCATTGCCCAGGGCTGGAGCCTGCGGGTATGCCTCGACGTGTTCATGCTCGGCGTCTCCGGGGGCGTCTACATCGTGCCGCTTTACGCGCTGGTGCAACAACGCAGCGCGGTGGCCAGGCGCGCACGCGTGATCGCTGCGAATAACCTGCTCAATGCGCTGTTCATGGTCGCGGCGTCGCTCTACGCGCTGTTCGCGCTGTCCGCCGGCGTCTCGATACCGCTGCTGTTCCTGATCCTCGCGCTGATGAACGTCGCGGTCGCGGCGTTCATCTTTACCCTCGTCCCCGAATTCCTCATGCGCCTGTTGGTCTGGTTGCTGATTCACACGATCTACCGGGTCGACAAGTCCGGGCTCGAACAGATTCCCGAGACCGGGCCGGCATTGCTCGTATGCAATCACGTCAGTTTCGTCGATGCGCTGGTGCTGGCCGGGTGCGTGCGCCGACCGATTCGATTCGTCATGTACTACAAGATTTTCGAGTTGCCGCTGCTGTCGTTCGTTTTTCGCACCGCCGGCGCGATCCCGATTGCCGGCGCGCGCGAAGATCCCGCAATGATGGCGCAGGCTTTCGAGCGTATCGACCAGGCCCTGCGCGCCGGCGAACTGGTCGGGATTTTCCCCGAGGGCCGCATCACCCACGACGGTGAGATGCACGCCTTTCGCCCCGGCGTCTCGCGCATACTCGAGCGCTACCCGGTACCGGTGATCCCGCTGGCGCTCCGCGGGCTGTGGGGCAGTTTCTTCAGCCGCGCCTACGGCAGCGCGATGTCGCGGTTGTTTCCGCGCGGCCTGTATACGCGCATCGAACTGGTCGCGGGCAGTCCAGTCACCGCGGCCGAGGCGACGCCCGACCGGCTCGCGGCGCGCGTACTTGCGCTGCGCGGCGAACGACGCTGATTCGAGCCGGCGGGGACTGTAACCGCCGCCGGTGAATGCTTTATACTATCGCTCCTTTACGATTCGACACGGTGCAGGTGCCATCATGAGCCAGCCAGCCGCAGCCGTCGCCAGCGAGGTGACCCGGCTTACCCACTATATCAACGGCGAACACGTCGCCGGCACCAGTGGCCGGTTCGGCGACGTTTTCAATCCCACCCGCGGGGTCAAGGCGAGCGAGGTTCCGCTGGCATCGCGGTCCGAGGTCGAAGCCGCGATCGCGGTCGCCGAGGCGGCTTTCCCCGCCTGGGCCGCGACCTCGGTGCTGCAGCGCGCGCGCATCATGGCGCGTTACGTGCAGCTGCTCTACAAACACCAGGAAGAGCTCGCCGAGCTGGTGTCGAAGGAACACGGCAAGGTCTTCGAGGACGCGATGGGCTCGGTGCTGCGCGGCATCGAGGTCTGCGAGTTCGCCTGCGGCGCGCCGCACGCGCAAAAGGGTGAATTTTCCGACAACGTCGCACGCGGCATCGACATCTACTCGATGCGCAAGCCGCTCGGCGTCGTCGCCGGTATCACGCCGTTCAACTTCCCGGCGATGATCCCGCTGTGGATGGCCGGCATGGCGCTGATCACCGGCAACACCGTGGTGCTCAAGCCGTCGGAGAAAGATCCTTCTTGCCCGCTGCGCCTCGCCGAGCTGTTCGTCGAGGCCGGCGCTCCGCCCGGCGTTTTCAACGTCGTCAACGGCGACAAGGAAGCGGTCGACACGCTGTTGACCGACGCGCGCATCAAGGCCGTCAGCTTCGTCGGCTCGACGCCGATCGCCAAGTACGTCTACGCCACCGCGACCGCGCACGGCAAGCGCTGCCAGGCGATGGGCGGCGCCAAGAATCACATGCTGATCCTGCCCGACGCCGATCTCGACGACGTCGCCAACGCGCTGATGGGCGCCGCCTACGGCTCCGCCGGCGAGCGCTGCATGGCGATCTCGGTCGGGGTCTGCATCGGCGACG
>JBPEYE010000162.1:0-3328 GCA_052030825.1 Gammaproteobacteria bacterium
CCATTGGCCGAGCCGTTGCAGCGCGTTGCCGGCGAGCAACAGCGCCGGCAGCGTGCCGAGCCCGAAGCCGAGCATCAGCAGCGCGCCGTCGACCGCGCCGCCGGCGGTCAGCGACCACGCGACCGCGGCATACACCAGCCCGCACGGCAGCCAGCCCCACAATGCGCCGAGCAGCAGCGCCTGCGAGGGCCGACGCACCGGCATTAGCCGCTGGCCGATCGGCTGCAGGCGTCGCCACAGGTGAGACCCGGCACGCTCGAGTGCCGCGAGACCGCGCCACCAGCCCCCGAGATAACAGCCCAGCGCGATCATGAAGGCGGCAGCGAACAGTTTGCCGGCGACCGGCGTGACTCCGAGTCGCACGAACCCGCCGCCGAGCGCGCCGGCGACGAGGCCGACGAGGACGTAGCTGCCGATACGGCCGAAGTTGTAACACAGGTGATAGAGCAGCAGCGATGGCGGCCGCGTCTGCAGGCGCGGGTCGATTCCGAGCCCGAGTGCGCCGACGATGCCGCCGCACATGCCGACGCAGTGACTCGAGCCGAGCAGCCCGACCAGCAGCGCGGCGCCGAAACCGAGTTCAGTCGGCATTGCCCGCTCCGGCGCGGTAATTCGGTTGCAGCGAAGCTGCGGACTGCCGCGGCAGCTGCAAGGTTCCGGTCAGGCGCCAGTCGGCCGTTTGCAGCGCGAGATTCCAGCGGCCGCTGCCGGCGAGCTCGACGCCGGCGCGGTATTGCCCGTGGCCGACGCGCGTAAGCCGCAGGCTGCGGTCGAGGCCGGGCCGCGTCGCGTGCACCAATGCCAGTTCGATTTCGCCGTCCGGCAGCACGTCGGCGCCGGAGACGAATGTGACCCGGACCGTGCCGTCGGCGAGCAGCGCGAACTCGGCTTCGAGCCCGAGTTCCCGGGCCAGCCGATCGCGCGCGATCACGCGATTGATCTGCTTGCCGTGGCGGTAGTAATCGTCGACGACGAGCCCGGAATAGGATTGCACCGCCAGCGTCAGCATGATGACGCCCATGATCACGGCCGAGGCCGGAATCGCGATCAGCATCCACACCAGCGGCTCGCGGGTCCAGGGTCTGTTCTGCGGTGACGTCGGATTCATCGGCTTGCTCCGGGCCCGACGAAGCGGGCTTCCTCGGTGACGGTCAGGTGGTTGGCGTCGCGTGCCTGCAGGCGGAAGCGCACCGCAACGCTGCGTTGCTCGAGATTGAACTCGTCGGCCTGGATGCGCGCGACGAACTGGCCGACTTCGCCGGCCTCGACCGCGAGCACCGGCGTGTCGATCACGAGGCGCAGGCCGTCGATGCCGTCGGCGCTGAGTTCGTAGGCGTGGGGGCGCGAGTCCATGTTCAGAATCTTGAGGGTATAGACGTTTTCGATCAGGCCGTCGCGGGTCTCGCGGTAGAGCGTGTTGCGGTCGCGAATCACGTCGAGGTCGAGCGGCACGCGCTGTATCACGTGCGTCAGCAGCAACCCGCACAGCACCAGCAGGATGGCCGCGTAAACGAGGATGCGCGGACGCAGGATGTGCTGCGCTTTGCCGAGGGCAGAATTTTCGGTGGTGTAGCGGATCAGCCCGCGCGGGTAGCCCATCTTGTCCATGATTTCATCGCAGCCGTCGATGCAGGCCGAGCAGGCGATGCACTCGTACTGCAGGCCGTCGCGGATGTCGATGCCGGTCGGGCAGACCTGCACGCAGACGTTGCAGTCGATGCAGTCGCCAAGGCCCTGCGCGCGGTAGTCGCTGCCGCGGCGGCGCGAGCCGCGCGGCTCGCCGCGCTCGGGATGGTAGGCGACGATCAGCGTGTCGGCGTCGAACATCGCGCTCTGGAAGCGCGCGTAGGGGCACATATACTTGCAGACCTGCTCGCGCATGAAGCCGGCATTGCCGTAGGTCGCGAAGCTGTAGAACAGGATCCAGAAGGTTTCCCAGGGTCCCAGTGTCAGCGTCACCAGTTCGTGCGCGAGTTCTTTCATCGGCGTGAAGTAGGCGACGAAGGTGAATCCCGTCCACAGCGAGAAGGCGATCCAGACGATGTGCTTGAGCGCCTTGATGCGAAACTTGGCGACCGACATCGGCGCCTTGTCGAGCTTCATCCGCGCCGTGTGCTTGCCCTCGATCTTGCGTTCCATCCACAGGTAGGCCTCGGTCCAGACCGTTTGCGGGCAGGCGTAACCGCACCAGATGCGGCCGAACAGCGCGGTGAAGAAGAACAACGACAACCCGGCGAGGATCAGCAGCGCGGCGAGGTAGATGAAATCCTGCGGCCACAGCGTCAGGCCGAACAGATAAAACTTGCGCGCCGGCAGGTCGAACAGGATCGCCTGGCGGCCGTCCCATTGCACCAGCGGCAGCCCGTAGTAAATGCCGAGCAGGACGATGAACGACAGCACGCGCAGGCGGGCGAAGCGACCCTTGGCCACGCGCGGGTAGATTTTCCGGTGCGCGGCGTAGAGCCCCGGCCCCGGGTTTTGTGCCTGTTGCAGGTCCATGCCGTTAACGCCGGGCCGCGCTAGGGGCCGCGTTGCGCCAGCGTGCGGCTGTTGACCAGCGCCAGGTAGAGCGTGCCCAGGCTCGACAGCAATCCGATCAGCCAGAACAGGAAGAAGCCGATCGTGTAGGCCGCGAGCGGGCTCAGCTCGACGTCGAGATTGAACGGAATCAGGTCGCGCGGATGGAAGGCCGAGAAAAACACGCCGCTGGCGATAATTGCGGTGACGAACGACGGCCACAACAGCGCGATCGCCCGTTGCGACAGCGGCATTGCAGGCGGCAGCGGCGCCGTCATTACTGCTGCTGCGACAGCGAGTAGACGTAAGCCGTCAGCAGGTGCACCTTGGCTTCGCCGAGAAATTCGCCGAAAGCCGGCATCTGCCCGTTACGCCCTTTGATCAGCGATTCGGAGATCCGCGAAATCGAACCGCCGTAAAGCCAGACGTCGTCGGTCAGGTTGGGCGCGCCCAGCGCCGCATTGCCCTTGCCGTCGGGGCCATGACAGGCGACACAGAAGATGTCGTACTTCGCCTTGCCCCGGTCGGCCAGATCGTCGATCGTCGCGCGCCCGGACAGACGCAGCAGATACTGGGTGACCTCGTTGACGCCGGTCTCGCCGCCGAGCGCGGCTTCCCAGGGCGGCATCGCCGCGATGCGGCCATTTTGGAGCGTGGCTTTGATACTGGCCGGATCGCCGCCCCACTGCCAGTCGTCATCGCGCAGGTTCGGGAAGCCGCGAGCACCGCGCGCATCGGAGCCGTGGCAGGTCGAGCAGTAGTTCGCGTACAGCCGCTCGCCGATGCGCAGGGCCTCGTCATCCTTGACCAG
>JBPEYE010000163.1:0-10821 GCA_052030825.1 Gammaproteobacteria bacterium
TGCGTCGAGCGCGCAGTGCCGCGCCAGCTGCCGTTGCGCCAGCCGCGCGTTGACACATCCCTGGCGATCGAGCTGACGTTGACGCGCCGCGGTGACGCGTGCGCGAACCGGTGCACTGCTCTCGGCGGGCTCCGCGGCGGGCGCGATGATCTCGGCATGGGCGAGCGGCGCCAGTTCGACGCGCAGATCGATGCGATCGAGCCACGGCGCCGATAGCTTGTGCCGGTAACGGACGAGTTGCTCGGAACTGCAGTCGCAGGCGGCGACCGACGCGCAGCCGCCGGGGCACGGATTCATTGCCGCGATGAGCTGGAAACGCGCCGGGAAGATCGCCTGGCGCGCGGCGCGCGCGATGTGAATCTGACCGGTCTCGAGCGGTTCGCGCAGCACTTCCAGCGCGCGGCGGTCGAACTCGGTGAGTTCGTCGAGGAACAGCACGCCATTGTGCGCGAGCGAGATTTCACCCGGCCGCGGATGACTGCCGCCGCCGGCCAGGGCGATGGCCGACACCGTGTGGTGCGGCGCGCGAAACGGTCGCAATCGCCAGCGTTCGGCGTCTACCGGCAAACGGCAGATCGAACGGATGCTCGCAGTTTGCAGGGCCTCGTCGTCGTCGAGCGGTGGCAAGATCGTGTTCATGCGCTGTGCGAGCATGGTTTTGCCACAGCCCGGCGGACCGATGAGCAACAGGTGGTGGCCGCCGCAGGCGGCGATCTCGAGTGCCCGCCGCGCCTGGGCCTGACCGCGTATTTCGTCCAGGTCGAGGTTGCTCGCGCTGCGATCGGCCGCAAGCGAAGGGCAGACGGGCGGCAGCGGATCGCCACCGTTGAGGCTTGCGCAAACCGCGTGCAGCGAATGGGCGAGACGCGCGTCCAGCGCGGTGACGAGCGCGGCTTCGTCGCGGTTGGCGGCCGGTACGACGACCGCGCGCCCGGCCGCCCGGCTCGCAATCAGCGCCGGTATCAAGCCCTCGACGTGGCGGCATTCGCCGGAGAGCGCAAGCTCGCCGTAACAGTCGATTGCGGTCAGCAGACCGCCATCGATTTGGGCCGACGCGGCGAGGATTCCGAGCGCGATCGGCAGATCGTAGTGCCCCCCGCGCTTCGGCAGGTCGGCCGGCGCGAGGTTGACCGTGATTCGCCGCGCGGGAAATTCGAAGCCGGTGTTCAGAATTGCCGAACGCACCCGATCGCGCGCTTCGCGGACCGCCGTTTCCGGTACGCCGACGACGTTGAAAGCCGGCAGACCGCCGGAAAGATGCACCTCGACGCGGACTTCGGGGGCTTCGATTCCGATCTGGGCACGGGTTTGAAGTTGGGTTAGCGGCATGGCGGATTCCTTTCCTCGGTGCGGTTTCGGGACCACTCCCGGTCCCTACGACGCAGTGTATCACGACTGGCGCCGCGGTGAGTTCGCGGATACCTGATCCCGGTCAAGCCGTCCGCGCGCCGATCCCCTAGGCTGGAGGTTCGATGGTTGTCCGATGCCAGGCATCGGCTCCAGTCCGTTCTCGTCCGCGCTTTCTACCGGAGACCCTGATGAAACCGAACGTAGGCAAGATCGACCGCACCCTGCGCGCGTTGGCCGGAGTCGTCGCGATAATCAGCTGGCCGCTCGGTCTGCTGCACGGCACCGCCGCAATCGTCGCGCTGGTCATCGGCGTGGTGTTGCTCGCCACCGCGCTGCTCGGCTGGTGCCCGCCGTACGCGCTGCTCGGCATCGACACCGGCGCTCGCGACGGCTAGACGCATTCGCCGCCGGCCGGCGCGTAAGCGCGGCGTCGATTGCGGTCGCCCCGCGCTGGTAATTCCGGCGGCGGGTGATTATGCTGCGAGCGTACCCGGCCGAATTGCCCGGCGTGTCCGGTCGGGTCGACGTTACCGTCGCGCCGCAGCGTGCCCATGCCAGATACCGCCTCGATTTCGCCGCGCGACCAGATTGCCGACCTGGTCGAATTCATGAACGGCCGCATCCTCGGTCAGCCGGGGCTGGTGTCGCGCATGCTCGTCGCGCTGCTGGCGGATGGCCACATCCTCGTCGAGGGTCCGCCCGGCCTGGCCAAGACGCGCGCGGTCAAGACCCTGGCCAGCGGTATCGAAGGCGACTTCCAGCGGATTCAGTTCACCCCCGACCTGCTGCCCGCCGACCTGACCGGGACCGACGTCTACCGTCCGCAGGACAGCAGCTTTCGATTCCAGCAGGGACCGCTGTTTCACCCGGTCATCGTCGCCGACGAAATCAATCGCGCGCCGGCCAAAGTCCAGGCGGCGCTGCTCGAGGCGATGGAGGAACGGCAGATCACGGTCGGCGGCAACACCTACGAATTGCCGGTGCCGTATTTCGTCATGGCGACGCAAAACCCGATCGAGCAGGAGGGTACCTATCCGTTGCCCGAATCGCAGCTCGACCGCTTCCTGCTCAAGATCGTGATCGATTATCCCGCCGCCGATACCGAGGTCGACATCATGCAGCGGGTGCGCGCCGAGGCGCGCGGCGACCGCGGGGTACTCGAGCGACCGCCGTCCTTGCCCGTGTCGCGGCAAACCCTGCTCGATGCGCGCCGCGAGATTCTCGACCTTCACGTCGCGACCCAGGTCGAGCGCTATATCGCGCAGCTGGTGCAGGCCAGTCGCTATCCCGAACGGTACGGCGACGCGCTCGTCCGCTGGATTCAATACGGCGCGAGCCCGCGAGCGTCGCTGGCGCTGGATCGCTGCAGTCGCGCGCTCGCGTGGCTCGCCGGTCGCGATTACGTCTCGCCCGAGGACGTGCAGCAACTCGCGCACGAAGCCCTGCGCCATCGCATCCTGCTGACCTACCAGGCCGAAGCCGATGGCGTGGCGATCGATCGCGTGATCGACGCGTTGCTCGAGCAGGTGCCGGTGAGCTGACGATGCCGGTCGCGAACGCCAGGATTCCGGGCGTCCACGTCGAGATCGAGGATCTGGTCGCGCTGCAGGGTAGCCTTGTCGGCCTGTCGTTGCGGCACCTGCGGCGGCGGCTTTCGTTTCGCGCCGGCGCGCGCGAGACCCGCGTTCGCGGTCGCGGCATGGAGTACGAGGAGTCGCGCGCCTACGCGCCGGGTGACGATGTGCGCACGATGGACTGGCGAGTCATGGCGCGCACCGGCGAGGCGCATACCAAGGTCTTTGCCGAGGAAAAGGAGCGTCGCTTTTTGCTCGCGATCGATTTGTCGCCGACGGCGTTCTTCGGTACCCGGTTCGCCTTGAAGTCACATGCCGCGGCGTACCTCGCGGCGCATCTCGGCTGGCTCGCGCATCGGACCGGGGCGCGCATCGGCGGATTGATCGTTACCGCCGATGGTCACTACGAGGTGCGTCCCGCCAGGCGCCGCACCGGTCTGATGGGAGTCTTTCACCATCTTGTCGAGAGCGTCAACCGCGCCCCCGGCGGCGGCGCAAACGATCGCCTCAACTTCCTGTTGCGCGAACTGCAGCGGGTGGTCAAGCCGGGATCGATCGTCACCCTGATCTCCGATTTCGTCGGCCTCGATGCGCAGTCGCCGGAGTACCTGTCGGCGCTGGTCAGCCATAACGATGTCAACCTGTTCTGGGTTCACGATCGCACCGAGGTCGAAGCCTGGCCGGCCGGCGTCTACCCGGTGCTGCTTGGCGGCGAGCCCCGCGAACTGTTCGTGCGGCAGGCCGACCCGTGGATCGACCGCTGCCAGCGCGCGCATCGCGACCGCATCGAGCGACTGGCATCGAGTTTCAATCTGGCGGCCTTCGCGGTGTCCTGCAACGAGCCGATCGCACCGCAGCTGCAGCAGGCATTGAAGGTCTGACGTGAGCGCCGACGAATTATTGCTGCAGCTGCGGGACATCACGCCGCCGCCGGAACCGCCCTGGTACCTGCTGGCACCCGTCGAATGGGTCGGGCTGGGCCTGGGTATCGCGCTGCTGGCGGCGTTGTGGCAGCGACGACGCCGGTGGCGCGTGCGTCGGCGCGTCGCCGCGGCAACCGCCGAACTCGACCGGATTCGGCATCGTCACGCGGTGCGTGACGACCCCGACGCGCTCGCCCGGGATCTCGGTGGCTGGTTGAAGCGCGTCGCGCTGGAAGCCTATCCGCGAGCCGAGGTCGCCGCGCTCAGCGGCGATCGCTGGCTCGCGTTTCTCGATCGCGTCATCGGCGAGTCGTCGTTTTCGCGCGGCGCCGGGCGAGTCTTCGGTACGCCGCAGTACCAACCCGCTCCGACTATCGATGCCGGCGCGACCTTCGCGTTGTGCGAACGCTACCTCGCCGCGCTCGCGCCGCGGTTACTGAGCAAAGCCACGCGATGCTGAGTTTCGAATACGTCTGGATGTTCGCGCTGTTGCCCGCGCCGTTACTGTTGCGTCGTTTGCTGCCGCCGGTCGAGCGCGGCGAGGCGGCGCTCGCGGTGCCGCTGCTGCAGCGCCGCGATGCGCCGGCGCCGCCACGCGGCGCCGCGGCGACCGACCTGGCCGCCCGCTGCCTGTGGATATTCTGGGCGTTGCTGCTGGTTGCCGCGAGCCGGCCGTACTGGCTCGATGCGCCCGTCTCGCGCACCACCAGCGGCCGCGACCTGATGCTGGCGGTCGATATCTCCGGCAGCATGAGCGAGCCCGACATGACGATTAACGGTCGCGGCGCCAGCCGCATCGAGGTGCTCAAGCTCGTTGCCGACGACTTCATCGGGCGTCGCGGCGGCGATCGCATCGGCCTGATTCTGTTCGGCACCAACGCTTACGCGTTCGTACCGCTGACCTTCGACCTCGACACGTTGCGGTTGTTGCTCGATGACGTCAGCACCGGGCTTGCCGGCCGGCGCACCGCGATCGGCGACGCCATCGGCCTGGCGGTCAAGTCGATGCGCGACCAGCAGGCGCGCCACCGGGTCCTGATCCTGGTTACCGACGGCAGCAATACCGCCGGCTTCGAGGACCCGGTGACCTCGGCGCTGGCGGCGCGCCGGCAGGGGCTCAGGATTTACACGATCGGCGTCGGCAGTGACGAGGAAACCTTGCGTCGCACCTACGGTACGCAAAACATCCCGGAAGGGACCGCGCTCAACGAGGCGGCATTGCGGCGCATCGCCGCGGTGACCGGCGGCCGTTACTTTCGGGCCACCGACGGCGCCGCGCTGGAGCGCATTTATGCCGAACTCGACCGGCTCGAACCGGTCGAGCACGAGTTTCGGTCGTTCCGGCCGCGGCGCGAATTGTTCGCCTTGCCGCTCGCGCTCGGCGTCCTGGCGTTGCTCGCCTGCGTCGCCTCGATGCGGCGTCGCGCGCGAGAGGCGGTCGCATGAACCCGGATGCCGGCTTCACCTTCCTGTATCCCGCGGTGCTGTTGCTACTGCCGCTCGGGTGGGGCCTGGCCTGGCTATTCGCGCGCCGGCTGCGCGCACGCTCGGCCTGGCAGCGCGTTTGCGACGCATCGCTGTTCTCCTATCTGGCCGCGGAATCGGGCATTGCCCGGGGTCATCGCCGGATCTTCTGGCTGCTGGCAGCGGTGTTGACACTCGGCGTGATCGGCGCCGCCGGTCCGAGCTGGCGCCTGCAATCGCACCCGCTGCTAATGTCGTTCGCGGCGCGCGTCATCGTGCTCGACCTGTCGCAGTCGATGCGGGTCGAGGACGTCAAGCCCAGTCGTCACGCGCAAGCGGTCGCCGCCGCGCGCGACATCGTCGCCGCCGACTTCGACGGCGAAACCGGGCTCGTCGTATTTGCCGGCGCCGCCTTCGTCGTCGCGCCGCTAACCGGCGATGTCCGCACGCTGGACGCGTTCCTCGATGCGCTGTCGCCCGAGACGATGCCGCTCGACGGCAGCCGTGCCGATCTCGGCATCGAGGCCGCGGCGGACCTGTTGCGCGCCTCGGTGGCCGGCTACGGGCAGATCCTGTTGCTCAGCGACGGCGTCGACGAGACCGAGGCGGCGGTTCGCGCGGCGCTGGCCGCGGCCGAAGCCGGCCATCGGGTCTCGGTCCTCGCGATCGGCACCGCCGCCGGCGGGCCGCTGCGCGATCGTGCCGGCGGGCTGGCGCGCGACGCGCGCGGCGAATACCGGCTGTCGCGCCCCGACTTCGACAACCTCGAGCGCATCGCGCGCATCGGTAATGGCGCCTTCCAGTCGCTGCGCGACGGCGCCGAGGTTTTCGGTCGGGCCGTTTCCGCCTTCGATCGCGACGCGCTGATCGCCGCCGACGACGATCCGGCCGCGACCTGGCGGCCGCGCGCCAACGACGGCGTCGGCCTGGTCTGGCTGGCGCTGCCGCTGGCGTTGCTGCTGTTTCGCCGCAACCTGCTGTGGGTCGCGCTGCTGGCAATGGTGACGCCGTGGGATCCGGGCGCACTGGCGGCGGATCGAAGCCCCGCGATCGATCGCGTCGGGTCGTGGCGACACGCCGAGCACCGCGCCTACGCGGCTTACCTGCAAGGCGACCTGGCCCGGGCACTGGCGCTGTCGTCGGCGCCGATGCTGCGCGGCGCGATCCATTATCGCGAGCAGCGCTACGCGCTCGCGCGCGACGAGTTCAGCCGCGCGTCCGGTGCCGATGCCTGGTATAACCGCGGCAATGCCGAGGCGCAGCTCGCGCGTTTTCCGGAGGCAATGCAAGCCTATGCGCGTGCGCTCGAACTCGATCCGGAGCACGACGCCGCGCGTTACAACCGGCGCCTGCTGCAGGCATTCCTCGAGCGCCAGACGACCGATGCCGGCGCGGACGCGGATGCCGACGAGTCCGACAGCGCGCCCGAGACGGGCGAGCTGGGCGGCGCCCAGCCGCGCATCGGCGTTGCCGGCCAGTCGGGGCAGAATCCGGGTGACGAGAACCAGGCCGGCGCCGGCTTCGGCGCCACGCCGGACGCTTCGCCGTTCGACTTCGTCGAAAGCTACGACGGTAGCGACCCGACCCTCGAACAGTTCATTCTGCGCGCCGATGAATCGCTCGATGCGCGCGGCGCCGAGGCGCTCGAGGCGTGGCTCAGGGCACTGCCGGAATCGTCGCACGACCTGTTTCGGCGCAAGTTCCTGCGCGATTACCAGCGCCAGATCAGGCAGGAGCGATGACCCGATTGGTACGCACCGGCTGCATCGGTCTGCTACTGGGCCAGGCATTGATCGTGCCAGGCGCGCAGGCGCAGGCGATTCGGCTCGAGCCGCAAACGGTTTACAGCGGCGATCTGGTGCGACTGTCGATCGAGTACCGCAACGAAATTCCGTCGCTGTACGCCCTCGATACCCGGCCGCTGGAGCGCGACTTCGAGGTACTCCAGGTCGACTCGCGCACGTCGCGCGCCATTGCCGACGACGGTTACGTCAATCGCATGCAGTGGGAAATCGAGCTGGTGCCGCGCCGCGTTGGCAGCTTGCGCCTGCCGCGGCTCGCGATTGGCGACTGGCGCACGCCGGTGCTCGAACTGTCGGTGTTGCCCATTCCCGCGGCGCTGCGCGCGGCCCAGCAGGTCGACCTCGAGATCGAGGCCGAGCCCCCGGCCCCCTACGTCGGCCAGCAAATCAATCTGCAGCTGCGCGTGCTGCACAACACCCCGGTCAGCCAGGCCTACTGGGTGGAGCCGCGCATCGCCGACGTGCTGACCTTTCGCGGCGTCGACGAGATCGATTACCGCCGCAACGACGGATTTGACGTCAACGAGCGGGTAATGGCGTTCTTCGCGCGCGCGCCCGGGCGCCTCGAGATTCCGGCGGCGAGTTTCCGCGGTCGCATCGGCGCCTGGCGCACCGACGACGGCGTCGCGGTCGGTGCGCGGCGAATCTATCGCCGCAGCCAGCCGCTCGCGATCGAGCTGCGCGCGGTTCCGGCCCAGTTTGGCGATGGCCCGTGGTTACCGGCGCGCGCACTCGAGGCATCGCAGCGCTGGGAACTGCCGCCCGGCGACTACCGCGTCGGCGACTCGTTGCGGCGGATCGTGACGCTGGAGGCGCGCGGCTTGCCGGCCGACGCGTTGCCGGCCGATCTCTTTATCGCCGAGAACGAGGCCTACCGCGTCTATCCCGATCAGGCGCGGCGGCGACACGAATTCGTCGGGCGCGACCTGGTCGCGCGCCTCGAGCAACCGTTCGCGGTCGTCCTGACCCGCACCGGCAGCGTCGAAATTCCGCCATTGCGCCTCGCCTGGTGGGATGTCGATGCCGACCGGCAGCGTGAACTCACGCTCCCCGGCAAGACGCTGGTCGTCGCCGCCGCGCCGAGTCCCGCGGCAGCCGGCGCCGGCAACCAGCGCGGCGCGACGTCGGGATGGGTCGGGTCAGTGGCGCTCGGCCTGTCGGCATTCGCCGTGCTCGCGTTGTTCGCCGTTCGACGCGGCTGGCCGGCTGCCGGGGTTCGACTGTGGCGCCTGCGGGCGGCCTGCCGCGCCGCGGATCCCGCCGCGGCGCGCCAGGCATTACTCGAGTGGGCCCGCTGCCGCTGGCCGCAAGCGCGAGCCGTCGGCCTGTGGCAGCTGCAACGGTGGCTGCGCACGCCGACGCTGATCGCCGAGCTGGCGCGTCTCGATGCGGCGCTCTACGCGCCGGTACCCGGGCGCTGGCAAGGCGAGCCGCTGTGGCGCGCGCTGCGGGCCGAAATCCTGCCATGGCCGCAGCGTCGTGCGTCGTCCTCGACTCGGCTCGCGCCGCTGTATCCGGTCGCGGGGCGGAGGTGATCGTCGCTGTACGACGCGCACCCGGAGATCGAGCTACGCGCGGCAGACCTTTCGCATAATGATTGCTCTGGGCGACCCCCAGGCGACTGCGGGTTTCGCCCAATGTTGCTCCGAGCGATGGCTCGAGCCATGGGTTGCGGGACTCAGTCGGATTCGGCGGCGAGTGCCTGTTCGAGTTCGGCGATGCGGGATTCCAGCGTTTCGAGCTTCGCGCGAGTGCGCGCGAGCACGCGCGCTTGCAGGTCGAATTCTTCGCGGCTGACCATTTCGTAGTTCGCGAGCTGTTCTTGCAGCAACTGCTTGAGGCGAACATCGAAGTCGCGCTTGACCTGCTGTAATCCGGGCGGCAGCAGTTCGGCGATGCGGTCGGAGAGGCGGTTCAGGGTCTGGTTGTCGATCATCAATAATCACCAAATTAGTGCAGGCTTGCGGATAATCGCACTATTGGGGTGCAAATCAGTGCTGCATTGCGCCAATTCTACGCTCGATTTGCGCGCTTGCCCAGAGTCGCCACAATCGGCCCCTGATTTTTTCGGAGACCACGTCATGAAAATCATTACCGCGATCATCAAGCCGTTCAAGCTCGATGACGTGCGCGAAGCGCTCGGCGAAATCGGGGTGCAGGGGCTGACCGTATCCGAGGTCAAGGGTTTCGGCCGGCAAAAAGGCCATACCGAGCTCTATCGCGGCGCCGAGTACGTCGTCGACTTCCTGCCCAAGGTCAAACTCGAGATTGCCATCGACGACGATCTCGTCGATCGCGCGATCGAGGCGATCAGCAATAGCGCCAACACCGGCAAGATCGGTGACGGCAAGATCTTCATCACCCCCCTCGAACAGGTCGTCCGTATCCGCACGGGCGAATCCGGTTCGGCGGCGCTTTAGGAGGGCCGTATGGACGACCAGATTTTTCAGTTGCAGTACGCGCTCGATACTTTTTACTTTCTCGTCTGCGGCGCGCTCGTCATGTGGATGGCGGCCGGTTTTTCGATGCTCGAGGCCGGCCTCGTGCGCGCCAAGAACACGACCGAAATCCTGACCAAGAACGTCTCGCTGTACGCGGTCGCGTGCACGATGTACATGGTTTGCGGCTATTCGATCATGTACGGCGGCGGCGATTTTACGCTGTTCCTGTCCGGCATCACCGGCGACGGTGTCAGCGGCGCGGAAGAGCCGGCGACCTACGCGCCGTCGGCCGATTTCTACTTCCAGGTCGTGTTCGTCGCGACCGCGATGTCGATCGTCTCCGGTGCGGTTGCCGAACGCATGAAGCTGTGGGCGTTCCTGATCTTCGCCGTTTTCATGACCGGCGTCATCTACCCGCTCGAGGGTAGCTGGACCTGGGGCGGCGATGCGGTGTTCGGCCTGTATACGCTCGGTGACCTCGGCTTTTCCGACTTCGCCGGCTCGGGCATCGTGCACATGGCCGGTGCCGCCGCGGCGCTCGCCGGAGTAATTCTGCTCGGCCCGCGCAAGGGCAAGTACGGCAAGCAGGGCCAGGTCTACGCGATCCCGGGCGCCAACCTGCCGCTGGCGACGCTCGGCACTTTCATCCTGTGGCTCGGCTGGTTCGGCTTCAACGGTGGTTCGGTGCTGGCGACGGCGTCGGTGGAGAGCGCCAATGCGGTCGCGGTGGTATTCATGAACACCAACGCAGCGGCTGCGGGCGGGCTGATCGCGGCGTTGATTCTTGCGCGGCTGATGTTCGGCAAGGCCGACCTGACGATGGCGCTGAACGGCGCGCTCGCCGGCCTGGTCGCGATTACCGCCGAACCGTCGACACCGACGCCGCTGCTGGCGACCCTGTTTGGCGGGCTCGGCGGCATCCTCGTCGTGTTCAGCATCGTCACTCTCGACAAGCTCAAGATCGACGACCCGGTCGGCGCCATTTCGGTGCACGGGACGGTCGGTCTGCTCGGCCTGTTGCTGGTGCCGGTGACCAACGGGGAGGTCAGCTTCGGCGGCCAAATCGTCGGCGCGCTGACGATCTTCGCCTGGGTATTCGTCGCGAGCTTCGTCGTCTGGTTCGCGCTCAAGGCAACGCTCGGCATCCGCATCGGCGAGGAAGAAGAGTACGACGGCGTCGATCTCGCCGAGTGCGGCATGGAAGCCTACCCGGAGTTCACCACCACTTCGACCTGAAACGGGGCGCGGGGCCGGCCGGATGCCGGCC
>JBPEYE010000164.1:0-5300 GCA_052030825.1 Gammaproteobacteria bacterium
ATTAGAACCCAATCGTTATTTTCGGCGACCGCGAAATCGGCTAGAATGGGCGATCTTGCAGCGGGGGGCTCGTGTACGCGCAGATCGACACCAATTTCCTGTTGGAAATCAACGGCATCGAGTACGAGGTCGACGAAGGTGGCTTTTTACAGAACCTCGCCGACTGGACCCGCGGGGTCGCCGAGGAAATGGCCCGCCGGGACGGCGTCGAGCTCGAGGACGAGCACTGGGAAGTCATCCTGTTTCTGCGCGAATACTATCTCGACTACCGCATCGCGCCGGCCATGCGGGTGCTGAAGCGCAAAGTCGGCGAACGCTTCGGGCCCGACAAGGCGAGCACGCGCTATCTCTACCAGCTCTTTCCGTCCGGCCCGGCAAAACAGGCCTGTCGCTACGCCGGCCTGCCCAAACCCACCGGCTGCGTCTAGCGCCTCCACCAAGTTCAGCAATAGCGAGTACGGACAGGCTTCGTACCCGTGATATCAGCGCTGCCCGATTGCGATAAATAACGGCTCCCTTTTCCTGCGTCGCTTCGAGAGCGTAGATTCTTTAACCGGATTGATACAAAACGTATCCAATATCGGCCCAAAGGTGTAAGATTATTGTCTAACAATAATAAAAAGGATGAGACCAACCGATGGGCGTCTATTCAGAGTTCGAAGCCGATATCGAGGAAGTTTTTATCGAAGGCGACCGGTGCTTCGATGTCGATCTCGTCGGCTCGTCCGACTACCAGGATTGTCTCGGCTTGCTGACGCGAAGCGCGTCGAAGCGCGGCATCGATACCGAGTTCATCGCGAAATTACACTACGAGTACAGTAACCCGAACGACGACTACGCGATCCGGGTCGTCGTGTCCGGGAAAACGGTCGGTTACCTGTCGCACGACGATTCGAAACGCTACCGGGCGAGGTTGGAGCAAGTCGATCTGGAGGGAATCATCGTCTCCTGCCGGGCGATCATCAGCGGCGGCAAGCGCGTCGGGTTTTTCAGAAAATCGCCATTCGGCGTGTATCTCGATCTGCCGATCAAGAAACTGTAGCTAGAAAACCAGCGTGGGCTTCGTTGACCCCCGCGGCGCGCATTCGCCGGCCGCGCGCGTCGATCGTCGCGCCAGCTGCGTCACCGTTTGCGTCGGCCGCGTTTAAAAGTATCCGGCCGCCTGATATGATGACCGCTCTCACCCGGCGGGGCTTCCCCGCAGGAGAGAAACGGCCTCATGAAGGCGGTCGACACAAGCTACGTGGCGCCCTGCGTCATCGCGATACTCGGTTTTTCTGTCTGCGCCGCGTCGGGCTCGGAATACGGCGACATCATCAAGCAGACGCCCGAATACGAGCAGATTACGACGCCGGGAAACGACGCCGATGACGATGATGAGCGGCACCTGCACCATCATCATTATCACCACCGCTACCCTTATCGGGACTATTCCCGGGATTACCCCGTTTCCTCCGGATACGCCCGCTCGACACGTATTTATCGCCGGGCCGGGTCTGTTTACCTGGGCGTGACCGTCGGCGATTCGGCTTTCGATTACGACGATATCGACGACGGCGACGCGTCGATCGTCCGCATCGGCTACCGGCCCGAAAACAGCCGTCTCGGCTACGAGTTGTCGTTTTTCGATTCGGGTGACGCCGAGGTCACGAGCCTGACCGGTATCGACCTGCAGGTCGAAACGGTCAATCTCGTGCTGACGGTCAACAGCTCGAGAAATCACCGCTCGCGGCTGAACCTGTTCGGCCAGGGCGGCATTTACTTTGCCGATACCACCCTGACCGGGCCGTTCGACAGCGTGAGCGAAAACAGCAACGGGTTTTTACTCGCCGCCGGCGTCGAAGTCATGCTCAATCGTCACTTCAGTCTCAAGGCCGAGGCCTACAACCTGTTCGACGTCGAGGATTTCGCCGATGACGAATCGATTTCGGTGCTCAACCTGGGCGGGCAGTTTATATTCTGAAAACGGCGAATCCGGAAGAACAAGCGCGCGCCGAAACACTTCCGGTCGACTCCGTGGATTCCGCCTAGACGTCGTAGCGCTTGTGTTCGCGGCGGCGGCGGCCGGCGCGCTGGCTGATCACGCCAACCAGCGCTGCGAGGCCGGCTTCGAGCTCGATTTCGGGTAACCCCGGTTTCAGCGCCCGCAGTCGACAGGTGTCGCCTTCGATCACGAGCTGGCGCAGGATCACGCCGTCATCGAGCCGCGCGACGACGAAACAACCCGACGAGACCCGCCCGGCGGGCTCGACGATGACGACCTGGCCGTCGCGAAACTCGGGCGCCATGTCGTCGCCGATCACGCGCAGCGCGAAGGCTTCGTTGGCACTGCAATGGCCGATTTCGTTCACGCCACCTCCGCGGTTCGCTTCTGCTGCATCCGCCACAACTGCGCGTAAAGCCCGTCGGCGGCCAGCAACGAATCGTGATTGCCCTGCTCGCGCACGCGACCGTGTTCGAGCACCAGGATCCGGTCGGCGTCGATGACCGTCGACAACCGGTGCGCGATCACCAGCGTCGTCTTGTTTCGCGAGATGCGCGCAAGCGCGCCGAGAATGTTCTTCTCCGACTGGCTGTCGAGGCTCGACGTGGCTTCGTCGAACACCAGGATCGGTGGGTCCTTGAGCAGCACGCGCGCGATCGCGACGCGCTGTTTCTCGCCGCCCGAAAGCTTGAGCCCGCGCTCGCCGACGACCGTCTCGTAGCCCTGCGGCAGGGATTCGATGAAGGTGTCGATGTCGGCCAGCCGCGCGACCTCGCGCAGCTCGGCATCGCTCGCGTCGGGTCGCGCGTAGCGCAGGTTGTAGCCGATCGTGTCGTTGAACAGCACCGTGTCCTGCGGCACGATGCCGATCGCGTCGCGCAGGCTGGCGCGGGTCACGCCGGCAATATCCTCGCCGCTGACGAAAATCTGGCCCGAGGTCACGTCGTAGAAGCGAAACAGCAGGCGCGCAATTGTCGACTTGCCGGCGCCCGACGGTCCGACGATCGCGAGTTTTTCGCCCTCGTCGAGGCGGAAGCTGACGTTTTCGAGGATGCGCCGGTCCTCGTGGTAATGAAAGCCCACGTCGCGGAACTCGACGCTGGCCTCGCGAATCACGAGCGGCCTGGCGCCGGGCCGGTCGGTCACCTCGACCGGGTGTTGCAACAGCTTGACCACCATGTCCATGTCGGCGAGTGCGTACTTCAGCGAGCGATAGATGATGCCGAGAAAATTGAGCGGCAGGAACAGCTGCAGCATCATCGTGTTGATCAGCACCAGGTCGCCGAGCGTGAGCTGCCCGGCGACGACGCCACGCGCGGCCATGATCATGATCCCGGTCACGCCGATCGCGATGATCGACGCCTGGCCGAAGTTCAGCATCGACATCGTCGTCTGGCTCTTGACCGCGGCCTCTTCCCAGGATTCCATCGTGCCGCGGTAGCGATCGATTTCGTGACGGTCGTTATTGAAGTACTTGACCGTCTCGTAGTTCATCAGGCTGTCCATCGCGCGGCCGTTGGCATCCGAATCGAGGCGGTTCATCTCGTGGCGGAAATGCATGCGCCACTCGGTCACGAGCAGGGTGAAGCCGATATAGAGCAGCACCGTGAGGAAGATCACGCCGGCGAACAGGCTGTCGTACTGCACCAGCAGGATCACCGCGACCAGGATGAACTCGGCCGCGGTCGGCACGATGTTGAACACCAGATAGTTCATGATCGAGCTGACGCTTTGCGTGCCGCGCTCGAGATCGCGCGAGATGCCGCCGGTATTGCGCTCCAGGTGGTAGCGCAGCGACAGCTCGTGCAGATGGGTCAGGACGGTCACGGACAGCCGGCTCATCGCGTGGTAGCGGACCCGCGCGAAAATGCCGTCACGCAGCTCGTTGAAACCGGAATTGACGAAGCGCAGCACGCCGTAGGCGAGCAGCAGCACGATCGGCAGCACCACCAGGTCGTCGGCGTCGGCGTCTAGCGCATCGACGATGTACTTGAGGACGACCGGCACGCCGACCATCGCCAGCTTCGAGATCACGAGGCAGGCGAGCGCAAGCAGCACGCGGCCGCGGTACTCCCAGATGTACGGCAGCATCGCGCGGACATTGGCCCAGTCGGCGCGGTCGGCGTGCTCTTTTTCGGTGCGCCCTGCGGCAGGATGGATCGCGATGACGTCGTCCCTCGTCGAATCAGGCGGCAACCTTACCAGAATCGTACCCGGCTTGTCGCCGCGGCCGCTTGCCGGCGATGGATTTCGCCACCGCCACCGTCAATTTTTCGCGCGGCCTGCCGATAAACCGGGCACGGGAAGGCGCGCGTCGCGTACCCATTCGTATTTCCGGAGTCATTACCAGCGGGCATGGAAAAACAATCCGCAGTCAGGATACTGAGAATCCGCTACCTCGTCGGGCTGAGCCTCATCGCGCTGCTCGTGAGCGCGTCGCACCTGACGATCCAGCAGGTCATCGCCGCCCAGCGCGACCATGTCGCGGTCGTCAATCTCGCCGGGCACCAGGCCGGCCTCGTCCACCGGATCGCGCATTTCTCGCGCCTGATGGCCTCGGCCAGCAACCCGCAGGCCTTCGAGGCGGCGCGCGTCCAGCTCGGCAACTCGCTCGACGAGATCGAGCGCGCCCACCGGCTGCTGCTCGAAGGTTCGCCCGCGAGCGGCGTTCCGCTACTGACCAACGACGTTCTCGAAACCATTTACCGCAGCGAACGAGTCGGTCTCGACGCGGGCATGCAGCGCTTCATCGGCGCCGCGCGCGAGGTGCAGGCGAGCCGGCCGGGCATCGTGCTCGGCGCATCGCCGGCGCTCAATTACGTCGCCACCACCGGTCCGCTGGAACTCGAGCCGTTGCTCGAAAGCGCGGTCGCGCAGTACCAGGCGATCAGCCGCGAGGCGATGCTCGCGATCGAGTACCTCGTGCACCTGATCTGGGTCGGCGCGATGATCGTGCTGTTGCTGATCGGCCTGCTGATCTTTCGCCCGCTCGAGCGCACCATCCGCGACGCGATCGCGAAGCTGCAAACGACCGTGCGGGAGCTCGAATCGACGCGCGAAGAGGCCGCGCTTGCGCGCCAACGCGCCGAATCGGCGAGCGAGGCCAAAAGCCAGTTCCTCGCGACCATGACCCACGAACTGCGCACGCCGATGAACGGCGTGCTCGGCATGAGCGAATTGCTGGCGAGCACCAAGCTCGACCGCAAGCAACACGAATACGTCCAAATCATCATCGATTCGAGCGAATCGCTGCTGACGATTATCAACGACATCCTCGATTTTTCGCGCCTCGAGGCCGGCAAGGTCGGGCTCGAGT
>JBPEYE010000165.1:0-3649 GCA_052030825.1 Gammaproteobacteria bacterium
CATCGCCTGCTACGAGGCCGATATTCGCCCCCCCGAACGCTTCCTGACCGAGCGCTTCATTACCGCCGCGATCGACATCGACAGCGATCGCAGCGAAGCCGAGTTGCACAACGTGCGTCTCGCGCCGGGCGCCTACCGGCCGCGTCTGGCGCTGATGTCGTTCGACATCGAGTCGGACTACCAGAGCGACGCGCTGTTCTCGATCGGTTTCGTTGCCGGCGATACGCGCCGCGTGCTGATGATCGGCGACGGTGTCGACGGTGCCGAGGTGGAGTATGTCGATGACGAGCGCGCGCTGCTCGAGCGGTTCCTGGCCTGGGTCGAGCGCCTCGATCCCGACGTGTTCATCGGCTGGAACGTCATCAACTTCGACCTGCGCCTGTTGCAGCAGAAAGCCCAGGCACTCGGCGTGCCGCTCGCGCTCGGTCGCGGCGGCGCGCTGCCGCAGTGGCGCCAGGCGCAGGGCGACAGCGGCCAGTATTTCGTGCTGATCCCGGGCCGTGTCGTGCTCGACGGCATCGACACGCTGCGGACCGCGACCTGGAATTTTGCCAGCTTCGCGCTCGAATCGGTGGCGCAGTCGATGCTCGGGCGCGGCAAGCTGATTCACGATTCGCGGCATTCGGATCCGCTTTACAAGGCGAAGGAAATCCGCCGCCAGTTCGAGCACGACAAGCCCGCGCTCGCCGCCTACAACCTCGAGGACTGCCAGCTCGTCTGGGACATTTTCGAACACGCCGACCTGGTCCATTTCGCCATCGAGCGCGCGCAGCTCACCGGTCTCGAGCTCGACCGCATCGGCGGTTCGGTCGCCGCCTTCGACAATCTCTACCTGCCGCGGCTCCACCGCAAGGGTTACGTGGCGCCGAACATCGGCGATTTCGCCGGCGAACTCAGCGCACCCGGTGGCTACGTGATGGACTCGAAGCCGGGACTGCACGATTCGGTCCTGGTGCTCGATTACAAGAGCCTTTATCCGAGCATCATCCGCAGCTTTTGCGTCGATCCCTACGCGCGCGTCGCCGCCGCGGGCGCCGCTCCCGCCGACGTCGTGCCCGGGTACGACGGCGCGTCGTTTCACAAGCACGAACACATCCTGCCGCAGATCATCGAACAGCTGTGGGCGGCGCGTGACGAGGCCAAGCGCGACGGTAACGCGCCGCTGTCGCAGGCGATCAAGATCATCATGAATTCGTTCTACGGCGTGCTCGGCACCGCCGGCTGCCGCTTGCACGACTCGCGGCTGACGAGTTCGATCACGAAGCGCGGTCACGACCTGATCCTGAAAACCGTCGAACTGATCGAGCAGTCCGGCTATGCGGTGATTTACGGCGACACCGACTCGGTCTTCGTCGCGCTCGGCGCGCCGCACGACAATGCGCGCGCGGCGGAGATCGGCCACGAGCTGGCCGCGCGCATCAACGCGCACTGGCGCGATTCACTGGCGCGCGATTACGGCATCGAGTCGTTCCTCGAAATGGAGTTCGAAACCCATTTCCGGCAGTTTTTCATGCCGACGATGCGCGGCTCCGAGCAGGGCAGCAAGAAACGTTACGCCGGCGTAATCGACGACGAGGCCGGCAACCGCCGCATCGTCTTCAAGGGGCTCGAAACGGTGCGTACCGACTGGACCGAACTCGCGCGGCAATTTCAGCAGGAGCTTTACCGGCGAGTCTTCGACGGCGAAGCCTACGCCGACTACATTCGCCAGACCGTCGCCGACCTCCACGCCGGCAAGCTCGACGATTTGCTCGTCTACCGCAAACGGTTGCGCAAGAAGCTGGCCGAGTACCGCAAGAACGTGCCGCCGCACGCGCAGGCCGCGATCAAGGCGGAGGCCGAGCTGCGCGCGCGCGGCGAGCCGTCGCGCTACCGCAATCGCAGCTGGATCGAATACGTGATCACGGTGGCCGGCGCGCAGACGCTCGAATGCC
This sequence comes from Gammaproteobacteria bacterium, assembly GCA_052030825.1. Classification (GTDB taxonomy): domain Bacteria; phylum Pseudomonadota; class Gammaproteobacteria. The sequence goes on from JBPEYE010000165.1 coordinate 1,935, forward strand.
GCAATGCGCGGCTCGATTACGATCATTACGTCGACAAGCAGTTGACGCCGATTGCCGATACGATTCTGCACGCGCTCGGCGGCTCGATGGACGCAATCACGCGCCAGCAGCAGGATTTATTCTAAAAAGCCATCCCGGCGGGCGGCGAAGCCCGCCAGGATGGGAAACAAGGCGTCAGGGTAATTACTCATGAAACCCGCTCGCGCGGGAATACGCCTTGTGCTCTCGGAAACCAGATTGTCCACGAAAGCGATCGGAAATTTTGAGACCTGGTACAGGATTAAGAGGATCCGGCCGGGGAAAAGCCCGGCAGCGCGGCGAGGAAGCGTCCAGACCTAGTCGTCGGCCAGCTTGCGCGGCTGCAGTTCGTCATACTGCACGATCGAGTCGACCTCGACGCGCCACGGCGCCTGTGACGCGAAGAATATGTTTTGCGTGGGACGGATGCCGGGGTCCTCGTCGAGCGTGCCGGCGGGAACGATGACCGCACCGCCGCTTTGCGACAGCCACGGCAGCGACGAGCCGCAGCGGGTGCAGAAACAGGTCGCGAAATGCCTCGCGTCGGGTAATTCGTAGCGACCGACGAGATCGTCGCCGCTGAGCCACTCGAAGTTTTCCGGCTTGACCAGGATGTTGGACGCGTGCGCGCTGCCGGTGAACTTGCGGCAACGCGAACAGTGGCAGTACTGGAACACGTACTCGGGGCCGCGGAAGCGGTAAGTTACGCCGCCGCACAGGCAGCTGCCGTTGATTGCGTCGCTCATCCGGGACCTCCTTAGCATCGCCGGCAGTGTAGCCCAGCGCATCCGCCATTGCATCCGCTCGCCGCGCGCGCCGCCAGGCGGTATCATCGGTTCCATTCGTCTGGCGGGATTACGCGCGTGCCGAGCGGAGTGTATCTCGAACAACTGACCTGGATCGAGGCCGAGCAATGCCTCGCCGACGACCCCGTGGTCGCGATTCCGCTCGGCGCCGCGGCCAAGGAGCATGGTCCGCATCTGCCGCTCGGTAACGACGCGATCATCGCCAACTGGCTCGCCGAAGCGGTTCGCGAGCGCCTGCCGGTCGTGGTCGCGCCGCTGGTCAATGCGTCCTACTATCCCGCCTTCGTCGAGTACCCGGGTTCGATCAGCCTGCGCGCCGGAACCGCGCGCGACCTGATCGTCGATACCTGCAACAGCCTCGCATCGTTCGGCGCGTCGCGCTTCTACGTGCTCAACACCGGGATTTCGACGCTCGGGCCGCTGGCCGCGGCGCGCGACGCGCTCGGCGATTCGCTTCGCTTCGACTTTTTGAATCTCGACGAGGCGTTGGCGCGGTTGCCGGCGAACCTGTGCGCGCAAACCTGGGGCTCGCATGCCGACGAAGTCGAGACCTCGCTGATGCTGCACATCGCGCCCGACGTCGTCGATTTCGCGCGCGCGGTCGACGATGGTGCCGCTGGCGACGGTCTGCTCACGCGCACCCCCGGCAGCGGCATCCATTCGCCGTCGGGCGTCTACGGCCAGGCGACACTGGCGAGCGCGGCCAAGGGCGAGGTCATCGCGCGGACGCTGCTGGATCACGTGCTCGCGCGAGTCGACGCGCTGTTCGGCTGAGCGTGTCGGTTACCGGGAGCCTGGCCTTGCTCGAGTGCGACTTCGCTGCTCGGCCGCTTTACTCGGATTGCGCGTCGAGCGGCAGGTTGAAATTCCGAAGTTGGTCCCAATGCGCCG
>JBPEYE010000166.1:0-1965 GCA_052030825.1 Gammaproteobacteria bacterium
CCGAAATCGAGCAGGCGATCCGCGACCTCGGCACGCGCGCGCGCGACGGCAAGCTCGGCATCGAGGAACTCACCGGCGGTACTTTCAGCATCACCAACGGCGGGATCTTCGGTTCGATGCTGTCGACGCCGATCCTGAATCCGCCGCAGTCGGCGATCCTGGGCATGCACGCGATTCAGCAGCGGCCGGTCGTCATCGATGGCGACATCGTCGTTCGGCCGATGATGTACGTCGCGCTGACCTACGATCACCGCATCATCGACGGCCGCGAGGCGGTCCAGTTCCTGGTCACGATCAAAAACGTGCTCGAGGATCCGGCAAGGTTGTTGCTGGGCGTCTGAAGTCGACGCGGAAAGGGTCCGGGCGACGCAGCCGGGCCGGGGGTCGCCGCTAAAGCGACTTCATGATGCTGAACTGGGTCTTGTCGGCGTCGGTCGAGGCGCCTTCCATCAAGGACGCGTCGCCGCTCTCGAACATCTGGCCGAGCCGCTCGGCGTCGACTTCGCAGATTCGACTACCGTCGCGATCGACGAAGATGAACAGATTGGCATCCTCGGCTTTCCACGCGAGCTTGCCGAGTTTGCCCTTGCCGTCCTGTTTCAATTGCAACCAGTCGCCGATGACGAGCGCCTCGACCTGGTTGATCTTCTTGGGCTTTGACGATTTGGCCGAGTTGAAGGCTTCGATCATGTCCTTCGGTACCTGGAATACGCCGGTCTGCATCATCTCGTCGAATTCGGTCGTGTCTTCCTCGTGCATCGCCTCGAGGGACTGCGCGGACAGCGAACGGCTGCGACGTCGGGCCGCGGCGATGTTTTCCACGGTCTTGTCGACGACGTTCTGCTGCTCGAGCTTGAGGTAATCGCGCAGCGATTGCTGCAGCGAATCGGCGAGCTTGAGGCTGCGCATTGCGCGGTGCAGCGAGTGCGCGACCTGTGGCAGTGCCTTGAGCAGCTTCTTTCGCTCGTCCTCGGTCGACTTCGGTATCTGCGTCCAGACCTGTTTGGTGATCATCGCGTTGGTCTGATGCCAGGCGTCTGAATCCATGCCTTTATGCAGCGCGATTTGCACCATCAGCGGCAGCCAGACCTTTTCGAACAGGATCATCGACGTGCCCTGGAGGCGCAACGGTTGCGTGATTTCGGCGAGCCGTGACCTAACCAGCGGCATGACCTTGCGCGCGGCTTCGGCGCGGCGCGCCGTGCGGGTAGCGGCCTCGCTGCGCTTGAGGAAATTCTGATAGCCGGCGAGCATTTCGCTGTAGCTTTCAATCGTGATGAATTGTCGGCTGGCGAGCTCGTCGATGTAATCGCGAAGGAACTTCGCGCCGGAAAGCTCGGGTTTGCCCTGGCGCGCGATCTCGACTTCGCTGGCGATGATGCCGTCGATCAGGCGGCGCGCCGGGTTGCTCGAACGACGCAGGAAGCCGTCTTCCTGGATCGCGGTGATGAAAACGTAGATCTGCAGTCTCGCCAGTTGCTGCTTGACCGGCGCCGGCAAATCTTCATCCTCGAAGATCAGCTTGAAGATCAGGTTCAGCTGGTCGATTTGCTCGTCGTGCCGGGCGATACCATAGCGCGCGAATCGCTGCTTCAGTTCGGGAAACAGATTCTGGTACTGCGCCGTCGACTGTCGCGATTTTTCCTTGAAGCGCTGCAACAGCATCAACAGGCTGGCACTCTGGTCGGGCGTGAAGGATTCGGGCGGATTTGACTCGGACTGGCCGTCGAGCGGTCGCAGCTGAATTCGCGCCGGCGGCAACTCGGTCAGCATGCCGTTTGCGAACAGGAACCGGTCCACCCGCCGGTAGAGCGGGCCAAGCGCTTCGATGAAGCGATCCGCAAACAGCCGGTAGAGCGCGATCTTGTAATTGACCGCGAGATTGAGACTGTCGATCGCGTACTGAAAGGCTTCGCACAGCCGCATGATGTGCAGGGGATTCTCGTAGACGCTCGCGCGCGAGCG
>JBPEYE010000167.1:0-4861 GCA_052030825.1 Gammaproteobacteria bacterium
GCCGGCACCAGCCGCCTGCGCCTGTCGGGCAGCGAGCAGGGCGTGAACCAGGCCGCCACCGAGCTCGGTGGCGACGCGCTCGCCTTCGACTGGTCTGCGCTGCGCGAGCAAACGGACGACTTTTTCGCCGGCGACGAACCGCTGACCCGCGTCGCGCTGCCGCCGACGACCGCCGACCTCGGCGTCGGCGCGCCGCAGTTGATCGAGTGGGGCGGTGCCCAGCGCTGGTTGCGCGGAGCGATCGACCTCGCGGCGCTGCGCGAGCAAGCCGCGGCCCTCGGCGGCAACGTCTGCGCCTTTCGCGGCCACGCGCCCGGCACCGGTGTATTCCAGCCGCTGCCCGAGGCCCAGCTGCGGCTGCAGCGCAACCTCAAGTCGGGCTTCGATCCGGCCGGCATCTTCAACCCCGGCCGCCTCTACCCGGGGCTGTAGCATGCAAACCAGTCTTGCCGAACGATTTCGCGACACGGCCGCCGGCACGGTGGCGGAAGCGGTGTTGCGCAAGTGCGTGCACTGCGGTTTCTGCAACGCGACCTGTCCGACCTACCAGCTGCTCGGCGACGAACTCGACGGGCCGCGCGGGCGCATCTACCAGATGAAGCAGTACTTCGAGGGCGAACCGGCCAACGCCGAGATGCTCCGGCATCTGGATCGTTGTCTGACCTGTCGTGCCTGCGAAACGACCTGCCCGTCGGGCGTCAGGTACAGCCATTTGCTCGAAGTCGGCCGCGACGCGATCGCCGACGATTTGCCGCGCCCGTGGTGGGATCGTGCGCGCCGCGCCCTGATCGTGCGCTTCATCAATTCGGGCCGGCTGTTCGCGTTGGCAGTACGCACTGGCCAGGCGTTCGCCTGGGCGATGCCGGCAAAGCTGCGCCGCGCGGTGCCGCCGCGCGAACGCGAGGTCACGCGACGCGACGCGACGCACGCGCGCAAGGTCATCTTCCTGCGCGGCTGCGTGCAGCCGACACTGGCGCCGAACACTAATCACCGCGCCGCCGACCTGCTCGCCGGTCTCGGTATCGAAGCGATCGAGCCGGCCAAAAGCGGGTGCTGCGGCGCGGCGGCGATGCATACTTCGGCGCACGATCTCGGACTCGACCAGGCGCGACGCCTGATCGACCTCTGGTGGCCGCAGGTCGAAGCCGGCGCCGAGGCGATCGTCGTCAGCGCGACCGGCTGCGGCACCAGCGTCAAGGACTACGGTCGGCTGCTGGCGGGCGATCCCGACTATGCCGACAAGGCCGCGCGCGTCAGCGCGCTGTATCGCGATCTGAGCGACATTGTCGCCGCCGAGGCCGCGGCGCTCGAGGCGGCGCTGCCCGAGTATCGCCGGATCGCGGTGCACACGCCGTGCAGCATGCAGCACGGGCTCGGCATCGTCGGCCGCGTCGAACTGCTGCTGGCCGCCGCCGGCTACGAGATCTGCCGCGTCGAGGAAGCCCACCTGTGTTGCGGTTCAGCGGGCACCTACTCGATGCTGCAACCGCGACTGTCGGGCCAGCTGCAGCAGAACAAGATCCGCGCGCTGACCGTCGACACCCCGGACCTGATCGTCACCGCCAACATCGGCTGCCAGTTGCAACTCGCCCAGGCGAGTCCAGTGCCGGTGCGCCACTGGGTTGAATTGCTGCGAGCGAGCGCGTGACGGGTGCGCGCGGCGTGCGCGTAACCGGGTTGTCATCTTCGCGTGCTAGGCTCCCGGCAACGTACCGGTGATTGATTATTGACCACAGGTGCGATAGCTTTAAGCCGCTTGCCCGCCTGCCCGGTAAGCGAATACGAAAAATGATCAATAACTCATGGGCTCGGGAGGACACAACCGATGAAATTCCTACGCTACCTGTCCGGCATCTGCCTGCTGGCATTCGCCGGCTCGGCGATGGGCGCCTGCCCCGCCGTCACCGTCGACGACCCGAAAGGCGTTGCCGGGGGTAAATATCCACAGCAATTCGAAAAGGCCGAATTCGAGCGGCTTGCCGGTTGCAAGATGACTTTCTCGACGAACCCGGATATCGCCAAGCTCAATGCGAAAATTCGCGGCAACCCGGAGCTGCCGCCGCTGTCCGAGCGGATTCCCGAGGAGCCCCTGGTCTATGCACCCTACGACAGCATCGGCCAGTACGGCGGCACGCTCGACGTGCTGTCGAACGCGACCGAGGCCGGCACCTCGGACTTTCTGTCAGTGCGCCACGTCAACTTCGTGCGCTATCTCGATGATCTGAATACGATCGTGCCGAACATCGCCAAGGACTGGGAGTGGAACAGCGATTTCACGCAGCTGACGTTTTTCCTGCGCAAGGGTCACAAGTGGTCCGACGGGCATCCGTTCACCGCGCATGACGTCAAGTTCTGGTACGACAACCTGGCGCTTGACTCCAAGGTCATCGAGAAGCCTAAGGATTACGTACTGGTCGCCGGCAAGCGCATGACTGTCGACGTCGTCGACGACCACACCGTGCGCTTCAATCTGCCGTCGCCGAAGCCGGGTCTGCTGGCGCACTTCGCGACCTCGTTCGCGCCGGGCTTCCAGCCGAAACACTTCCTCGGCCGCTACCATCCGGACATCAACCCGGACGCCGACAAGCTCGCGCAGCAGGCCGGCTTCGAAAACGGGCTCGCCGTGATCAGCGCGTACTTCGGCAACTCCGACTGGACCGACACGCCGACGCCGATGCTGAACTCGCCGGACAAGGTCGGCAAGCTGCCGGCCGATACGATGCCGACGCTCGAGAGCCATATCTACATCACCGACACGACCGAAGGGCGCCACCTGGTGGCGAACCCGTACTTCCACATCGTCGACACCCAGGGCAACCAGCTGCCTTACATCAGCGAGCAGGACGAGGTCTACATCAACGACAACGAGGTGCGGATCCTGAAGCTGGTCAATGGCGAAGTCGACTACAAGTCGCAGTCGCTGCAACTGCCGTCGGCGCCGATCCTGTTGGAAAACCAGGAGAAGGGTAACTACAAGATCGACCTGCGGCCGGAGATCACGCAAACGGTGTTCGGCTTCAACGTGACGCACCCCGACCTCGAAAAACGCAAGGTCTTCGGTGACGTGCGATTTCGCGAGGCGATGTCACTTGCGATCAATCGCGACGAAGCCAACAAGGTCGTGTTCTTCGAGCTCGGCCAGCCCAAGCAATACATCGGCTTCTCGCCGAAGCCGGATTTCATCGACGCCAAGTGGCTGAGCTACAAGACCGAGTACGATCCGAAAACCGCCAACAAGCTGCTCGACGAGCTGGGCATGAAGGATCGCGACGGCGATGGTTTCCGCGAGTTGCCCAATGGCGACAAGCTGGTCGTCAACCTGCAGTTCTCGACCCAGGGTGCCGCCGGGCAGCTGGTCGAACTGGTCGGGCAGGACTGGGCCACCGTCGGTATCCAGTCCACGGTGAAAGAGGTCACGCCGGACGAGTACCGCTCGGCGCAATCGTCGAACCAGCTCGACGTGGCGATGTGGCGCAAGAGCCAGCCGCTGGCAATCGTGCTCGGCAATAACGAGTTGTGGGTGCCACCGTTCGAGAATTACTTCGGCGTGCGCAACGGTATGCTCTGGGCCGAGTACGTCGACTCGAACGGCGCCAAGGGCGTCAAGCCGCCGCAGTGGGTGATGCAGACGATCGACGACATCAACGAGTTGCAGTCGCAGGCGCCCGGCTCGAAGAAATCCGAGCAGATCGCCCAGCGCATGGTCAAGAACATGACCGAAAGCCTGCTGTTCATCGGTGTCGTGCAGGCGCCGGCACCGGTCTACCACCACAACAACCTGAAGAACTTCAAGGAGTTCCAGACGCATTCGTACGAGTACTACCGGACCTACCCGTACCGTGCGACGCAGTGGTACCTGACCGAGTAAGGCGTCGGGCCTGAAACCTGTTGCCGGTCGGGCACTTGCCCGGCCGGCGTTTTATTGCAACTCGGGGCAATTTTCGGTTAACTAGGGCGCAACGACCGGCGAGCATCAATAACGATAATCCATGGGCCAGTTCATCCAGTTCGTGTTAACCCGTGCCGTTATGGCGGTGTTCACGCTGGTGCTGGTTTCGCTGATTGTCTTCACGCTGATGGAACTGGTGCCCGGGACCTGCGCCGAGCGCTACCTCGCGTTCAAGAATACCCAGGGCCAGCAGATCACGGTCGAGGACATCAAGGCCGAGGAACGCCGCCTCGGGCTCGACCGGCCGTTCGTCGTCCGCTGGGGCAGCTGGCTCGGCAACGTCATGTTCAAGGGCGAGTTCGGCGACAGCTGCATCCTGCGGCTCAACATCAATCAATTACTCGGCGACAAGTTCCTGTTCAGTCTCGCGATCTGCCTGACGTCGCTGCTGTTCGCCTACATGATCGCGATCCCGGTCGGAATCGTCGCCGCGGCGTCGAAAAACCCGTGGTTGAACGGATCGCTACGCCTGATTTCCTACCTCGGCCTGGCAATGCCGAACTTTTTACTCGCGCTGATGATCATGCTGTTCTCGACGATGGTCTTCGGCGATACGCTCACCGGGCTGTTCTCGAAGGAGTTCCGCGATGCGCCCTGGTCCTACGAACGGGTGATCGATTTTCTCAAGCACGCGTGGTTGCCGGTGTTCATCCTCGGCTGGTCGGCGACCGCGTTCGCGCTGCAAACGGTGCGCGCGCTGATGCTCGACGAGACCGGCAAGCTCTACGTGACCGCGGCCAAGGCGCGCGGTCTCTACGGCCGCCGCCTGCTGTGGCGCTATCCGGCACGCCACGCGCTCGGCCCGATCATCAACTCGCTCGGTTTCGATCTGAACCGGGTGTTCAACGAGCTGCCGATCGTCGCCGTGATCCTGACGCTGACCGAGGCCGGCGCGTTGCTGCTCGAATCGCT
>JBPEYE010000168.1:0-9712 GCA_052030825.1 Gammaproteobacteria bacterium
AATTCGATGTCCTGATCATCGTTGCGATCGTCGGCGCGATCCTGTTCTCCGGCCTCGTGCACGGAACCCTCGGCCTCGGATTCCCGATGGTGGCAACACCGATGCTCGCGGCGATGATGGATGTGCGCAGCGCGATCCTGGTGACGCTGCTGCCGACGATGGCGGTCAACGTCATGAGCATCGCGACGAGCAAACAGGCGCTCGAGACCGCACGGCAGTTCCATCCGCTGGTGACCTTTGCCTTGATCGGCTCGATCGGCGGCGCCGCCGTGCTCGCGTGGACCGACCCCGCGCCGTTTCGGCTCCTGCTCGCCGGCCTGATCCTGCTCTATTTGTGGGATGGAATCCGGATATCGAGGTCCTGGCTCGAGGCTCAGCCGCTGCTCGCGATGGCCGGCTTCGGCCTGGTCGCCGGTTTTTCCGCCGGCACGACCAACGTTATGGTCGCAATTCTGCTGATTTATTTTCTCTCCCTCGACACGCCCCGGGCGAGACTCGTGGCGGCACTCAATTCGTGTTTTCTCGTCGGCAAGATATCGCAGTTCGCCGTGCTCGCCGTCGCCGGCCTGGTTGGCGCGCGGCTACTGCTTGAAACCGCACCGCTGGCGCTGGCAGCGGTCGCCGCGCTGCTGCTGGGCCAACGCATCCAGGCGCGAATCGACGTCGCAACCTACCAACGAATCCTGCGTCACCTGCTGGTGGTGCTCGCGATCGTGTTGCTGGTGCAGTTCGTGCTGGAGACCGGCTGGCTGCGGTCCTAGGCTTGCAGTTGCCGTTCGACCCAGGGCACGACCGACGCGAGCGCGGCGGCGAGGTTTTCGGGCTGGTTGCCGCCCGCCTGGGCCATGTCCGGACGACCACCGCCGCGACCGCCGCACTGCTCGGCGACCATGTTGGCGAGATCGCCCGCGCGTATCCGGTCGGTTTCGCCCCGGGTGACGCCGGCGATGATCGAAACCTTGCCGTCGGTATCGCTGGCGAGCACGATCGCCGCCCGGCCGAGCTTGTTCTTGAGCTGGTCGACGGTTTCGCGCAGCGTCTTCGCATTGGCGCCGTCGAGGCTGGCGGCGAGCACCTTGATCCCGCCGACATCCCTGGCCTGGGACGCGAGATCACCGCCGGTTTGCGACGCGAGTTTCGACTTGAGGCGCTCGAGCTGCTTCTCGAGCGCGCGATTGCTGGCCTGCAGCTGATCGATGCGTTGCACGACATCGTCACGCGTCGCCTTCAGTTTCTGCGCCGCGAACTCGAGCTTGCGTTCGCTCTCGATGAAGCGCCGCACCGCCGTCTCGCCGGTCACCGCTTCGATCCGGCGAATGCCGGCGGCAATGCCGGTTTCCATGACAATCTTGAACAGGCCGATATCGCCGGCACGGTCGACATGGGTTCCGCCGCAGAGCTCGATTGAGTCTGACCCTATTTTTAAAACGCGCACGGTATCGCCGTACTTTTCGCCGAACAGCGCGATCGCGCCGGCCTGCTTCGCGCTCGTCATGTCCATGAGCTCGGCGCGGGTCTCGATGTTGCCGCGAATTTCGTCATTGACGAGGGTTTCGATGGCGTCGATTTGCTCGCGCGTCAGGGGCTCGTAATGCGAAAAATCGAACCGCAGCTTGTCGGCGTCGACCAGCGAACCCTTTTGCTGCACGTGCTCGCCGAGCACCTGTCGCAGCGCGGCGTGCATCAGGTGCGTCGCGGAATGATTGAGCATGATTGCCCGCCGGCGCCTCGAGTCGATCGCCGCGGTGACCGTTTCGCCGACGCCGAGCTCGCCACGCTCGAGGCGGCCGATGTGCAGGTACACGTCGCTTTGCTTCTGCGTGTCGACGACACTGAATTCGGTTTCCTCGCCGACGCTGATCGTCCCGGTATCGCCGACCTGGCCGCCGGACTCGCCGTAGAAGGGCGTGCGATCGAGAACCAGGATCGCGCGGTCGCCGTTATCGAGCCGATCGACGGTCTGCTCATCCTGCAGGATCGCCAGTACCCGGGCATCGTCTACGTGCCGTTCGTAACCGAGGAACTCGGTCGCCGGATAGGCGTCGAGCTCGAGCGTGTTACCGATCGCGTCGAACTGGCTCGACGCCCGGGCGCGCTCACGCTGCGCCTGCATCTCGCGATCGAAACCGGCCTGGTCGATCACGAGGCTCTTCTCGCGCGCGACGTCGGCGGTCAAATCGACCGGGAATCCGTAGGTATCGTAGAGTTTGAACACGGTTTTGCCGTCGATCGTGTCGCCGTCGAGATCGGCGATGGCGTCCTCCAAAATTCGCATGCCTTGGGCGAGCGTTTCGGCGAATCGCTGCTCCTCTTTTTGCAGTACCCGCTCGACGTGCGCGCGATGCTGGCGCAGCTCGGGATAGGCGTCGCCCATTTCGGCGTCGAGCGCCGCGACCAGCTTGTGGAAGAAGGGCTTGCGGCAGCCGAGCTGATGGCCGTGACGCGCGGCGCGCCGGATGATGCGCCGGAGCACGTAGCCGCGACCCTCGTTCGACGGCAGCACGCCGTCGACGATCAAAAACGCGCAGGAACGAATGTGGTCGGCGATAACTCGCAGCGACTTGTCTTCCAGGTCTTTCGTACCGGTCAGTTTCGCCGCCGATTCGATCAGCGCGCGGAACAGGTCGATGTCGTAATTGTTGTGCACGTTCTGCATGATCGCAGCGAGGCGCTCGAGCCCCATGCCGGTATCGACCGACGGTTTCGGCAATGGCTCCATGTTGCCGTCCGCGTCGCGGTTGAACTGCATAAAGACGAGGTTCCAGATTTCGATGTAGCGATCGCCGTCCTCGTCCGGAGTGCCTGGCGGACCGCCTTCGACCTCGGGGCCGTGGTCGTAGAAGATTTCGCTGCACGGCCCGCAGGGGCCGGTATCGCCCATCGACCAGAAGTTGTCCGAAGTGTCGATGCGGGTAAAGCGCGCGGGATCGACGCCGATGTCGTCGAGCCAGATGCCGGCGGCCTCGTCATCCTCGGCGTAGACCGTGACCCAGAGCCGCTCCGCGGGCAGGCCGATGACTTCGGTCAGGAATTCCCAGGCATAGTGAATTGCATCTTTCTTGAAGTACTCGCCGAACGAAAAATTACCGAGCATTTCGAAGAACGTATGGTGGCGCGCGGTATAGCCGACGTTTTCGAGATCGTTATGCTTGCCGCCGGCGCGCACGCAACGCTGCGCGGTCGTCGCGCGCGTGTAGCTGCGCTTTTCGGTACCGAGAAACACGTCCTTGAACTGGACCATGCCGGAATTGGTAAACAGCAGGGTCGGGTCGTTGCCGGGCACCAGCGGGCTCGACGGCACGATCGTGTGGCCGTTGGCTTCGAAATACTTGAGGAACTGGTCCCTTAACTCGGCGCTGGTCGTCATGTCTGCTATATGGGGTCGCGTTCACCGCGACCAACAACGCCCGGATATTCCGGGCGTCAGCGGAATAATCGCATGACTGAATCGGCAGAAAAACCCCTATTTTGTAAAAAACGCGCCTGCTTCATGCGCGCCGCATAATCTTCCGGTACCGTCGCGCCGAACTTGCGTTCGCGCTGCGCTGCCAGCAGCGCTTCCCAGCGATCGGCGAACCATGCGAGCGCGGACTCGATCAGCGCTTCGTCGACGCCGCGCTCGCGCAATTCGTGACGAATGCGAACCGGGCCCATACCGGCCTCGACCCGGCTGTATGCATAGGCCTCGGCGAAGCGCGCGTCCGATTGCAGGCGGTCGCGCTGCAATCCCTCCAGCGCGGCATCGATGTCGTCGTCGGCATAACCGCGAGCTACGAGTTTCCGGCGAAGTTCCAGCGCCGAGTGCTCGCGCCGCGCGAGCAGATCCATCGACACCTTGCGTGCCGATGGCCGGTCCACCGCGATGTTCATGCTCGCCTCCAAAAACCTCCGCTCGGCCGACCGCGAACTTCGCGTGGCCGCAACTGGCGGGGCATCGACTCCAATCGTTTCCGGCGGGCGACATGGCCCACCGGCCAGTGCGCACCTTCCCCGCGCGCGGCTCGCCGATCACGGCCCCGAATTGAAAAAAAGCCCCCGGAGAGGGAAGGCTCCGGGGGCACTTGCCAGCTTAGCAACATGGGTGGATGGGATAGGTAGGCTAGGGTATTTCCACCGTTTCGGGTTCGACTGGAGAGTCAGTTGCTTCGCTGTCAATCGGTTGCGCCTGGCTCGGCTGCGGCAGCAGCAACTCGCGCAGGCGCCGATCGAGATCCTCGGCCATGTCCGGGTTTTCCTTCAGGAACTGGCGGACGTTATCCTTGCCCTGGCCGATACGCTCGTCGTTGTAGCTGTACCACGCGCCGGATTTTTCGACCAGGCCGTGCTTGACGCCGAGATCGATCAGCTCGCCTTCGCGCGACGAGCCTTCGCCGTAGAGAATTTCGAATTCGCACTGCTTGAATGGCGGCGCGACCTTGTTCTTGACGACCTTGACCCGGGTATCGTTACCGATGACTTCGTCGCCGCGCTTGATCGCCCCGATGCGCCGAATGTCCAGGCGCACGGAGGCATAGAACTTTAGCGCGTTGCCGCCGGTCGTGGTCTCGGGGTTGCCGAACATGACGCCGATCTTCATGCGGATCTGGTTGATGAAGATAACCATCGTGTTGGAGCGCTTGATGTTGCCGGTCAGCTTGCGCAGCGCCTGCGACATCAGCCGCGCCTGCAGGCCCATGTGCGAGTCGCCCATGTCGCCCTCGATTTCGGCCTTCGGCGTCAGCGCCGCGACCGAGTCGACGACGACGACGTCGACCGCGCCCGAGCGCACCAGCATGTCGGTGATTTCGAGCGCCTGCTCGCCGGTGTCGGGTTGCGACACGAGCAGGTCGTCGATGTCGACGCCGAGCTTGGCCGCGTAACTCGGGTCGAGCGCGTGCTCGGCATCGACGAAAGCAGCGGCGCCGCCGTTTTTCTGACATTCGGCGACAACCTGCAGCGCCAGCGTGGTCTTGCCCGAGGATTCCGGTCCGTAGACCTCGACGATGCGGCCGCGCGGCAACCCGCCGACGCCGAGCGCGACGTCGAGCGACAGCGAACCGGTCGAGACGACGCCCATCGTCATGTCGATACCGGTGTCGCCGAGCCGCATCACCGACCCCTTGCCGAACTGCTTCTCGATCTGGCCGAGGGCCGCGGCGAGCGCTTTCTGCTTATTGTCGTCCATTGATACCTACCTGTTTGTTTGAGTTGACGAATTATCCCATAGCCGGACGAGAACATAAAGAGAACTTTTTTGCGCGTCACCCGAATTGGCGTCCGGCCCGGGCTGCGATGAAGGACATTATCCGCACCCACAAGCTCATGGCGTGAGCCTGTGAAAAATATCGCGCCAACCCGGTTCGCGACAAGCGCCGGTTGAACCGGCCCGGAGTCGGCGATAGGCTGTGGCAAAACGCAACGCTGACCCCGTGCCAGACCCGAACCGTCCCGACCTCGCGCTATCGACGATTCTGTCGCTGCTCGCCGTCACCGGCCTTGTCGCCGGCGGCGTCCTGTTGTGGCCGGGCGCACCCGCGCCCGGTTCGCCGGCGGGCCAGACCTGCGCCGCACTCGGCGCGCTGCTGCTGCTCGCGCCGTTCGCGTTTTCGATCATGAAGCGCTCGGGCGCGAGCGCCAACCCGCCGGCGTGGTTCGTCGCGCACGTGCTCGCGGCGATGCTCGGCAGCGTGCTGATTTTCGTCCACGTCGCCGCCGGCAACTGGTTGACACCGCCGGGCATCGTCTTGCTGTTGCTCGTCTTCCTGGTCGTCCAGGGCAGCCTGGTGCGTGCCTTCCTGACGCGCGGATTCGCGCTGCTGTTCGCGCGGCCCGGCGCAGCGCACGGCTTTGCCGCGCCGGCCGGGCTCGACACCGCTGCGCTCGCGGCGATCATCGACGCCAAGGTCGCGTTGCTCGCACGGCTCGATCCGAATGCCGACGAAGGCCAGTTTTCACCCACCCTCGGCCACTGGCTGCGCCGGCCGCTGCTGAGCCTGCGCTACCAGTGGCTCGCCGAAAGCGAAGCCCGTCAGGTCGGCGCGCGCGCCGCGGCCGGCGTCGCGCTCGGCTGGTCGCGACGGCTGCACCTGCTCGCCGCCTGGTTGTTTTATCTCGGCCTTGCCGCGCACGTCGTCGTCGTGCTGCTGTTCGCCGGTTACGCCGCCGGCGACGGGCCGATCGACTGGTGGCATATCGCCGACTGGGGCCGCTGAATCATGACCGATCCGCAAACCCGACTCGCGCTGTCGATCGATCTCGAACGCTGCACCGGCTGCAAGAGCTGCGAGGCCGCGTGCAAGCAAACCAATGCCCTCGGCCCGCACAGCTATCGCAACCGCGTGCTCTGGTTCGACGAACAGCAAGCGCCGCCGACCGCCGCCGGCGCCGCGCGGCTCGATTTCCTGACCGTGACCTGCCAGCAGTGCGAGCGCCCGGCCTGCCTGCGCGCCTGCCCGGTGCACCCGAAAGCGATCGCGAAAGATCCGCTTACCGGCGTCGTTGCGATCGACGAAGCGCGCTGCACCGGTTGCGGCGAATGCGCCGTGTCGTGCCCCTATGGCGCAATCGGCTACAACTTCGAGCAGCATCACGCGGTCAAGTGCGATCTGTGCGCGACGCGCCGGGCGCGCAATCTCGGCCCCGCCTGCGCCGCGGTCTGCCCGACGCGCGCGATCCGCTACGGCACGCGCGCCGAACTGCTCGCCGACGCCGAGCACAACGGCCGCGAGCTGCTCGACACCGACCATTTCCTGCAACAACCGGCGACGCTGTACCTGAAACGTCCCCGCGATCGCGACGCCGAACCGAGCGACGCGCCGGTGCGCTCGTTGCCGGCACTGCTGGCCGATCATCGCGTGCGCCTGAGCCTGTGGCCGGAGGTTGCGCGCGGCTCGTATCGCCAAACCGACAGGGCCGCTGCCGCGGCCAACGCCGACGAGCGCATCGTGCCCGGCGGCTGCAACATCTGTTTCAACGGCTGCCCGGTCAAATACCACCTGCGTGGCAACCGCGTCGTCAACGTCTACGGCAACGACGAAGATCCGCAGTTCCAGGGCCGCATCTGCCCGAAATCGCAGATGACGCTGCAGATGTACGACAACCCGCTGCGCCTGACGACGCCGCTCAAGCGCGTCGGCCCGCGCGGACGTGACAAGTTCGAGGAAATCGGCTGGGATCAGGCGCTCACCGAAATCGCCGCGCGGCTCGGCGCGGTGCGCCACCGATATGGCAGCGAAGCGCTCGCGATCCAGTCGGGCTCGCGCACCGGCGTGCTCAACATCATCGGCGCGATTCCGCTGTTCGCAGGCTGCTGGGGCACGCCCAACGTCGCCGCGACCGAACCCTACTGCGACATGGGCAAGGGCGTTGCGCTGCACCTGACCCAGGGCACCGGCGTGATGGCCAACGTCTACACCGAGGACGACATCGGCTGCGCAGAGGCCTACGTCTACATCGGCGACAACCAGGCCGAGACCCGGCCGGTCAACTTCGGCATGGTCAACGACTGGCGGGTCAAAAACGGCACCCGGATGATCGTCGTCGACCCGCGCCTGACCGCGACCGCGAGCAAGGCCGACGCGTGGCTGCCGATCCGCTCGGGCACCGATCTCGCGCTCGGGCTCGGCATCATCCACTACCTGTTCGACAATCATCTGCACGACGCCGGCTTCTGCGAGCGCTGGATCGTCGGCTGGCGCGAGTGGCGCGATTTCGTCATCGAACGCGGCTACACGTCCGACTGGGCCGCGCGCGTCACCGATCTCGACGCGGTGCAGATCGAGGACCTCGCGCGCACGATCGCCGCCGCCGACGGCTGCATGATTTTTCTCTCGCGCGGCATCAATCAGCACACCAACTCGGCGCAGACCAACCGCGTATTCATGTTCATCGCAGCGATCACGGGCAACTGGGGGCGGCGCGGCGGCGGTTATTTCAACGTGTCGTCCGAGATGAACTGGCAGCCGCCGCTGATCCCGGACGGCCGTAAGCCGGCGACGCGGCCTGCGATCGGCAAGAACCCGTCGGCGTGGATGGACGCGATGCTCGACGGCGATCCCTACCCTCTGCGGGCGCTGATTACCGGCAACAACCCGCTCGGCCAGTGGCCGAACCAGAATCGCGCGCGGCGCGCGGTCGAATCACTCGATCTCGTCGTGCATCTCGAATTGTTCAAGAACGCGACCTCGCGCTACGCCGACTACGTGCTGCCGATGGCGAGCGGCATCGAGAAGGGCGGCACCACGCGCTTCGCCGAGGACCGCCGCATCGTCTGGAACGACAAGTTGATCGATCCGCCCGGCGACGCGCGCTCGGATCACTGGTTCTGGATCGAACTCGGCAAGCGCTTCGGCTTCGACGACGTGCTCAGGGACGACTACAAGGATCCGCGCAAACTGTGGGACGAGGTGCTGGTCACGGCGACGCCCGACCTCGCCGCGGCGAGCACCGCCGAGTTGCTACAGCAACCCAATCGCACGGTGCGCCTGCCGCGCTTCGACGGCCCTGACGGCGAACTCGATCCGGTCTACGTCACCGAGAAGATGCGGCTCGAGCCCGATGCCGCCCTCGCCTACCCGACCGCGAGCGGCAAGCTCGAGTTCTGGACCGAGGCGCAGGAAGCGAAGTTCAACGCGATGGGCCTGTCGGCGCTGCCCGAGTTCTACACCGAGGCCGAGCAACTGGTCGACCTGCCGCACATCGACTACGCCGATGCGCCGGTCGAATCGACCTTCTTCGGCGGCGACACGCTGGTGCATCCCGGCCGGATCGTCGACACGCCCGTCGCGCGCGATCCGCGCTACGATACCGAACTCGTCACCGGCCGGCCGCCGGCGCCCCACTTCCACTCGTGGACGCATTATTTCTGGCAGGCGCAGGAAATGTGGCCGGAACTCTACTGCCAGATGCATCCCGACAAGGCCGCCGCCATCGGCGTCGCCGACGGCGAGCAGGTCTTCATCGAAACCGTCAACGGCCGGATCAGCGCGCGCGCCTGGCTGCATCGCGGCATTCGCCCGAGCAGCGTGTTCGTGCCGATCGGCTGGGACGAACAGCAGCCGTACCACCCGAATTCGAGCGTCAACCACCTGACGTCGATCCGCCTCGACCCGATTTCGCAGCAGGCCAATCTCAAGACCCACCTGTGCCGGGTCGAGAAAGCCACCCACTGACGGCTACCGCGGTCGCGCTTCAGTCGACCTCGACCAGCGCGAGCAGGTCTTCGAGCGCGGCGATCAGCGTCGCGTCGCGCACGGCGGCGCGGTCGCCGTCGAAATGACACCGTCGGGCCCGCTGCTCACCGTCGCGCGCGATCGCGATCCAGACCGTGCCGACCGGCTTGTCGGCGCTGCCGCCGGCGGGCCCGGCGATGCCGGTCACCGCAACCGCGTAGTCGGCGCCGCTGGCACGCAGCGCACCCGCCGCCATCGCCAGCGCAACCGGTTCGGAGACCGCGCCGTATTCGTCGATCAGCGCCGCCGGTACCGCGAGCATGTCGCGCTTGGCCTGGTTGCTGTAGGTCACGAAACCGCGTTCGAACCAGTCGGACGAACCCGCGAGATCGGTCAGCGTTTTCGCGATCAGGCCCCCGGTGCAGGATTCGGCGGTGGCGACGCGGCGGCGGCGCGCGGTCAGGGCCTCGGCGAGGCGCGCGGTCAGGGTTGCGGCGGCGGCAGGCATGACTGAATTATACCCGAACCGCGGTCGGTCATTCGCCGCCGCGGTCGCGAATAAT
>JBPEYE010000169.1:0-7245 GCA_052030825.1 Gammaproteobacteria bacterium
GACAAACGGAACTCCGCGCTCGTGAAGTGATTTTGCAGTATCACTGCCAATTAATTTGGCACCTTTGACTATTGGGCCGCTATCATCTCGCGCTAGCAGGCTCCGCCATTCATTTCCATTAGGCACTCCCGCTTTACGCAGCCCGTCGCGCAAGGTCTTCAAATTGCCAAACCATTTAACAATATAGCGAGTTTCCCAGCTGCTGCGACGTTCCGCCGCAAGTACTATCGTAAAAGCTCCCCAGCCGACTCTGGCTCTCAATTCGTTTGCTCTCTCTAAGGCTTTTTTGGCTTTTTCCTTGTCTCCCAGTTGACCGTATGCAGCCACGAGATAAACAAACGTCCAGTCATCATCCGGATTACGCTTGGCAGATGTTTGAAGCGTTTCGACGGCATCTGCATACGCGCCCATCTGGTACTGCGCTTGAGCCAACCGGTTCAGATAATACGCCGGATATTCCGGATCATGGCGCATGGCCGTGCGAACCGACTTTGCCGCCTCTTCCGGCTCCCCTGCTTTCAACAAGGCTGCCGCCATCGCGAGGTGCCCGGCAGGGTCGTTGGCACTCAATGCAATTGCCTGCCCGGCTTCCTCGAGCGCCTTGTCAGGCTTGCGGTAAAAGAGATTCGATATCTCCGAGGATACCTGATAAGTCAGTGCCGACGGCCTCTTCATTGCCTTCTCCAGCGATTTCCTCGACATGTTTCTGGCCTGAAACGGATAGATCCCGATAGCCCGTGCCCACCCGTTAAAATTTATACTCCAATCGACGGCTGCGAGGGCGGAGTAAGCTTGCGCATATTCCGGATCCAGTTGAATAGCATGCTCGAAAAACGATTTGGCTTTGGCGAGATCCTCTGGCGTGCCCTGGCGGTAGCGCTCCCAGCCCCGCAGGTACGCATCGTAGGCATCGGTGTTCGTAGTCTGAATTTCAGCTATTTCAGTTTGTTCGTCGCCAATCAGTACGACCTCGAGTTCGCTTACGATACTGGCGATAATCTGGTCCTGCATCGAGAAAACGTCGTTTAATGATCCGTCGTAACGGTCCGCCCATTCGTGGCCCCCGCTCAATGCGTCTATCAGCTGGGCGTTGATCCTGACATCGTTACCGACCCGGCGAACGCTCCCTTCCATGATGTAACGTACGCCAAGCTCTTCGGCGACCTGGCGAATGTCTACCGTCTTGCCCTTGTATTTTGCAACCGAGTTTCGGGAAACGACGAACAGGCCGGAGATTTTGGAGATGTCGGTAATCAAATCGTCGGTCATGCCGTAGGCGAAAAAATCCTGCTCGGCATCGTTGCTCATGTTGGTAAACGGCAGCACCGCGATGGACGGCTTGTCGGGTAGCGGGTACGCCATGCGTTCTACCGAGGCCGGTTCGACCTTCGGGGCCTGTGCGTCGAACCAGTAATAGGCTCCACCCACTGCGACCACCGCGATTACCATCGCGGCTACTAGTAAATTAGATTTCCTTGAGGGTGCTTCATATCGATGAACTTGTTCCGGAGCCGGAACCGATTGTCCTTGGCTCAGTTCGACCCGATAAACTCGAACCGGGTCGTCAAATCCCTGCAGAACCTGTTCGCCAAGATTCTCCAGATCGAACGGCATGTGTTTCGGTAATGCTTCGTGAAGCGCTGCGGTTATGCAAAGACCGCCGGGATCAGCCAGTTGCTCGACCCGTTGCGCCAGCACCACACCCGATCCCGTCACGGTGGCATCGGCTATAACGACCTCGCCCATCGCAATACCGACTCTGATCTGGGGACGGAGGTCGTCTTTGAGACGCGAAATTTGATAGGCGTGATCGACCTGGAAGGCGAGCGCGGCGGAAACGGCATCCGACGCCCGGTCGAATTCCGCGACGAGCGCATCGCCGCGTATCTCGCGTGTCAGACCACCATAGGAATCGATGGTCTCGGCGAGACGATTGAAAGCAGACCGGATACGTTCGTGGGCCAGGGTTTCGTTTTGCTGGACAAGCGAGGTCGAACCGACCACATCGGCATGGAGGATAACTGCGAGTTTTCTCGATAGTTGATCCCTTTCCATGGATGGCCTTGTTGGCAATTATTCGAAAATTCTATCACAAGCAGTTTTCGTACGACTTTAAGCTGAGGCATTGGCGTATGTTCGGTCATGTCCGTTCTCCGCCACATTTAATTGATTAGCTCGGCGTCCGCCTTCGATCCATCTCCGTCATTGCGGCCCCGAGCCGCAATCCATCTTGCGGACCGGGCAAACTTGCTAAGTGCCAAGCCTGGCTGAATCAAACAATGACCATGGCTTGAATTCCGGTCGGTCAGCGCAGGCTTTCACCGGAATGACAACCATTGGTTGAAGGCTGCCGTCCGGAAAGGTTTTCATGGGGCCAGTCTGCGAAAAAACCGCACTTAAAAATCTGATTATCAAAGATACGTCAGTTTTATGGCTTCACGATGGTCATAAGCACAATCGTTTATTTCTTCGAGCCCGATTCCGGTATAGTTTTTTCAAGCGCCAACAGAAGCGCACAAATAAAATTCACAAGGGGGATGACATGAGTGCAAAAACACCCAGCGAACTCCGTGACCTGGTGCGCGGTGACGTGATTGTCGAAGGCGACGCCGATTACGAAGAAGCCCGTTCGGTCCACAACGGCATGATCGACAAACGCCCTGCCGTGGTTGTCAGCGTGATGAACGCCGGCGACGTAATGGCCACGGTCAACTACGCCAGGGACAACGGCCTCGAGTTGTCGATCCGAGGCGGGGGCCACAGTGGTCCGGGCTTCGGCACGAACGATGGCGGAGTCGTCATCGACTTCTCGAAAATGCGGGGTGTCCGCGTCGATCCCGCGGCGAAGACCGCCAGGGCCGAGGGCGGCGCCACCTGGGGCGACTTCAACGCCGCCACCCACGCATTCGGCCTCGCCACGACCGGGGGCCTCATTTCCACGACCGGGATTGGCGGCCTCACGCTCGGCGGCGGGATCGGGTATCTGTCGCGGGGAATCGGATTGTCGCTCGACAACCTGGTGTCGGCCGACGTGGTGACGGCGGACGGAAAAATACTGATCGCGAACGAGCATGACAACGCCGACCTGTTCTGGGCAATTCGCGGCGGCGGCGGAAACTTCGGCGTATGCACCTCGCTCGAATACCAGTTGCACCCCGTTCAGAACGTGTATTGGGGGCCGATGTTCTACGAGGTCGAGGAGACCGAGAATATTCTCAAGTTCTATCGGGATTACATCAAGGACGCACCCGAAGCGATGGGCGCTTTTCCCGGCTTCCAGATCGCTCCGCCACTGCCGTTCATCCCCGAGGACCGCCACGGCGACATGTTTGTCGTGATCGTGGCTTGCTGGTCCGGTGATCCCGCGGAGGGAGAGCGCCAGTTCAGAGCCTTCCACGAGGTCGCCGAGGTCAAGGCCGAGATGGTGGGCCCGGTCCCCTATCCGGCAATCAACGCGGCCTTCGACGATCTCTACCCGACGGGGATCCGCGAGTACTGGAAGGGCAACTTTGTCAAGGAGCTCACGGACGAAGCCATCGCGGCGCATGTCGAACACGGCCCGAAAGCACCGAACGCAAGCTCGGTAATGCACCTTTATCCGATCGACGGAGCCTGCCATCGGATTGCGCCGGAAGCCACCGCGTTCGGTCATCGCGACGCCAACTTTTCGATGGTGATCATTGCCGCATCGCCCGATCCGGCCGACGACGAGGCCAACATCAAGTGGGTCCGCGATTACTCGGATGCCATGGCACCGCACTCGGAGGCCGGTGGATACATCAACTTCATGGACGATGACGACACCGACCGAGTCCGGGCCAACTACGGTGACAACTACGATCGACTCCTCGAGATCAAGCGCGCCTACGATCCGGAAAACCTTTTCCGGTGCAATCAGAACATCGCGCCCTGACGCCCAGCGGATTGCCGTCGGAGACTGAGGAAGTCGCAGAGCTGAACGACCACGCTCGGCCGACATTGCCTGACCAGCGCCAGCTCAGTGGAAGGCGCGTGGTTCGACGAGCGTTTGTTCGATATCGCTGGCCTTGTCGGTATCCTTTCGTCGCAGGACTACCAGTTTGTCGCGATCATCGATGTCGAACACGCGCTTGACCAGCACCGAGTGCGATTCGTTGACGCGCTGCAGCTGACCGACCACGCAAAGGAAAGCCTGCCGGTCGACGAGGCGATAATAACGCGCGTAGACCTGCGGCGTCAGCGCGAGGTTGACGAAGCCGGTTTCGTCTTCGAGGGTCACGAACACCATGCCCTTGGCCGATCCCGGCGATTGCTTGATCAGCACCATGCCGAACACGAAGACGTCGCGGTCGACGGGAAGGGCGTAGAGTTCGCGCGCCAGCGCGAAGCGCTCGACCGCGACCGGATACGGCCACTGTTCGCGGCGAATGACCTCGGCCGGGTGCGGACCGAGGCTGGTGGCGAAGGCGTGGAAGTCCTTGCGGATCGATTCGAAACGTCCCTCGGCGGGCCAGTCGATAGCGTCGTCGATGTCGTCGAGCAGCGGCTTCAGCGGCACCGCCTCGGCCTGCCACAGCGCCGCGCTGCGCGAGTCGCCGTAGGCCTCGAACAGGTTGCAGGCGGCCAGCGCGGTAATTTCCTTGCGATCGAGGTCGGTGGCGGCGGCAAATTCGGCGAAACTGCCCCAGCGCAAGCCGGATGCCCGCGCGATGACGATTCGGTTGGCGCTCTGCTGGCTCAAGCCCTTGACCAGGCGAAATCCGAGACGTATTGCGTAGCCGTCACTGCTGGCGTCGTGCTCGAGCCGGTGGTCCCAGGTCGAGCGCTCGAGCGAGATCGGGCGGAGTTCGATATCCTCGCGGCGCGCCGACTGCAGCAGCGCGTGCGGCGAGTAAAAGCCCATCGGCTGTGAGTTCAGCACCGAAATATAGAATGCCGCCGGAAAGTGACACTTGAGGTAGCTCGACGCGTAGGCGAGCAATGAAAACGACACCGCGTGGGACTCGGGAAAGCCGTACTCGGCGAAACCCTTCATCTGGCCGACGATCTGCTCGGCAAACTTCGGCTTGACGTCGTTCTCGCGCAAACCCTGCTCGAGCTTGACGAGCAGCGGATTCAGGTCGCGGTCGAAATCCTTAATCCCCCAGGCGCCGATCTTCTTGCGCAGCTCGTCGGCCTCGCCGGCGGTGAAGTTGCCGAGCGTGATCGCGATGCGCATCGCCTGTTCCTGGAAAATCGGAATCCCGAGCGTGCGCTTCAGGATCGGCCGCAGGCGTTCGTCGGGATAGGTCACCGGCTCGAGCCCGTCGCGGCGCGCGAGGTAGGGGTGGATCACGTTGCCCTGGATCGGCCCGGGGCGGATGATCGCGACTTCGATGACGACGTCGTAGAAGCACTTCGGCTTGAGTCGCGGCAGCATCGACATTTGCGCGCGCGATTCGATCTGGAAGGTGCCGACGGTGTCGGCGCGCTGCATCATCGCGTAGGTCGGCGTATCGTCGTCGGGAATCGCGTCGAGCCGCAGCGTGACGCCGTGATAATAGTGCACGTAATCGAAGCACTTGCGCAGCGCCGACAGCATCCCGAGGCACAGCAGGTCGATCTTGAAGAAACCGAGCGCCTCGATGTCTTCCTTGCACCACTGGATCACGCTGCGCCCCGGCATCGTCGCCGGTTCCTGCGCGAGCAGCCGGTCGAGCGGCTGGTCACTCAACATAAAGCCGCCCGAATGGATGCCGAGGTGGCGCGGAAAGCCGTGCAACCGTTCGGCCAGCTGCATCCACAGCTCCCAGTTGACGCGCGGCGCGGCGGGATTGTCGCGCGCGTAATCCTGCGCCACCGCGCGGACGATGTTCTCGGTGCCGGCCCCGCGGTAGTAACGGCTCGACGCGATCTTCGACATTTGCCCGAGCAGCGCGTCGTCGGCGCCGAGCGCCTTGCCGACCGCGCGCAGCGCGCCCTTGCCGCGAAAGGTAATGACGTTGGCGACCATTGCCGCGCGTTCGCGGCCGTAGCGCCGGTAGACGTACTGGATGACTTCCTCGCGCCGCTCGTGCTCGAAATCGACGTCGATGTCGGGCGGGTCGCCGCGCTCCATGCTGACGAAGCGCTCGAACAGCAGGTCGAACTGGTCGGGGTTGACCGAAGTGATACCGAGTACGAAGCAAACGCTCGAATTGGCCGCCGAACCGCGGCCCTGGCACAGAATGCGCTGGCGACGCGCCCAGCTGACGATATCCCAGACGGTCAGAAAGTAATCGGCGAAGCCGAGCCGGTCGATCAACTCGAGTTCGTGCGCGAGCTGGCGACGGATTTTTTCCGGTGGCGGCGCGCCGAAGCGCGCCTCGGCGCCGGCATCAACGAGCTCGCACAGGTAGGACTGCGCATCGTGGCCGGCGGGAATCATTTCGCGTGGGTAGTGGTAGCCGAGCTGATCGAGATCGAAGCGACAGTCGCGGTCGAGTTCGCGCGCGAGCCCCAGCGCACGCTCGATCCCCGGGATCGGCGCGAACAGGCGACGCAACTCGTTGGCGGAATGCAGGCAGCGCTCGGCATTGACGAACAGGTGCTCGCGGCAATCGTCGAGCACGCGGTTGGTGCGGATCGCCTGCAGCAGGTCGCTGACGCACTTCTGGCTGCGGGCATGAAAAAACACGTCCTGGCACGGCAGGATATCGACCTGGTGGCGGCGCGCGAGCGCCAGCGTCGGCTTAATCCAGCGATCCTCGGCGGGATGCAGGTGGCGGGACACCGCGAGATAAAAATCGCCGTCGAACAGGGCACGGATTTCGGCGATCCGAGTGTCGATATCTTCACGGCGAATCGCGCCGCGCATCGGCCTGATCGCGATGAGCCCCGCGCGCGGATAGGCTGCGAGATCCTCGAGCGGCAGGTTGGCGCCTTCCTTGCCGTCGCGGTGCGCGTGGCTCAGCAGCCGGTTGAGGTTGGCGTAACCTTGCCGGTCGCGCGCGATCAGCACCAGCGTGTCCTGCAGGATCAGCGGCAAATCGTGGTCGCGGGCGAGATGAATCTCGGCGCCGTAATTGAGCTTGAGTCCACGATGCTGGTCGATCTTGCGCAGATAATCGAGTTCGCGGTAGCAGCGCGCGAGCCCGTAGCCGCCGTCGAAGTCGTTGATACACAGTGACGCGTAGCCGAGCGCATTGGCGCGCTCGACGAGATCACGCGGATGCGAAGCGCCGTGGAGGAAGCTGAAGTTGGTCTTGCACAACCATTCGTGGAACCCGTCGAACATCGCGCGCCACG
>JBPEYE010000017.1:0-5400 GCA_052030825.1 Gammaproteobacteria bacterium
TGACGACCGTCGATGCCGCGCCGCTGACCGCGTTCATCGCCAGCTACTCGAGCCCCGAGGGGCTGTTCTACGCCAAGTTGTCGGCCGCGTCGACGATGGCCATCGCACCGATCCTGATCATGGGCTGGTTCAGCCAGAAGCAGCTGGTGCGCGGGCTTACCTTCGGCGCCGTCAAGTAATTCAATGAGGATCGAACCATGGGAAATATCAATCTCAGTCAAGTAACCAAGAGCTTCGGCGACGTCAACGTCATTCCTCCGCTCGACCTCGATATCGAAGACGGCGAGTTCGTCGTCTTCGTCGGCCCGTCGGGCTGCGGCAAGTCGACCCTGCTGCGGCTGATTGCCGGCCTCGAAGACGTCACTTCGGGCACGATCAGAATCGACGGCCAGGACGCGACCGATTTGCGCCCGGCCAAGCGGGGGCTGGCGATGGTGTTTCAATCCTACGCGCTGTACCCGCACATGACGGTGCGCAAGAACATCGCCTTCCCGCTGAAAATGGCCGGCCTGGAGCAGGCCGAGATCGATAAAAAGGTCGAAGGCGCGGCAAAAGTATTGAACCTGGCCGACTATCTCGACCGGCGTCCCGGTCAGCTTTCCGGCGGCCAGCGCCAGCGCGTCGCGATCGGCCGCGCGATCGTACGCCAGCCGGCCGCGTTCCTGTTCGACGAGCCGCTGTCGAATCTCGATGCGGCCCTGCGCGTGGGCATGCGCATCGAAATCACCGAACTGCACAGCCGCCTGGAGACGACGATGATTTACGTGACCCACGACCAGGTCGAGGCGATGACCATGGCCGACAAGATCGTGGTGCTCAACGCCGGCGTCATCGAACAGGTCGGTTCGCCGCTCGAACTTTACCGAAGACCGCACAACACCTTCGTCGCGGGTTTCATCGGCTCGCCGAAAATGAATCTCATCGACGGCGAAGAGGCCGGCAAACACGGTGCCGCTACGATCGGTATCCGCCCCGAGCACATCGACGTATCGACGAGCGAAGGCGAGTGGAAAGGCGTCATCGGCGTGGCCGAGCACCTCGGCTCGGATACCTTCTTCCATGTCCATGAAACCGGGATGATGGAAACGATGACGGTACGCGCCAGCGGCGAGGTCGACCTGAAGTACGGCGATACCATCTACCTGTCGCCGCGCGCGGACCAGATACACAAGTTTGCTAACGATGGCTTGCGAATCCAGTGACCCAGCGATTGCAGGGCAGGAACGCACTGATCACGGGCGCGGCGCGCGGTATCGGACTCGCCTTCGCCCGGGCTTATGTAAATGAAGGCGCGCGGGTCGCGATCGCCGACATCGACAGCGCGCGGGCACGCGCTTCGGCAACCGAAATCGGCGACGCGGCGATCGCGATCGAGATGGACGTCACCCAACAGGCGAGTATCGATGCCGCGGTTTCCGAGACGGTCGCCCGGCTCGGCGGCATCGATATCCTGGTCAATAACGCGGCGGTCTTTTCCGCTGCGCCGATCGTCGAAATCGTGCGCGAGGATTACCAGAAGCTTTTCGACATCAACGTCGGCGGTACGCTGTTTCCCCTGCAGGCCGTTGCCCGCCACATGATTGAACGCGGCGACGGCGGCAAGATCATCAACATGGCTTCGCAGGCCGGCCGCCGGGGCGAACCACTGGTGGCCGTCTACTGCGCCACCAAGGCCGCGGTCATCAGCCTGACGCAGTCGGCCGGGCTCAACCTGATCGAACACGGCATCAACGTCAATGCGATCGCGCCTGGCGTCGTCGACGGCGAGCACTGGGATCACGTCGACGCGCTGTTCGCGCGCTACGAGAACCTCGCGCCCGGCGAGAAAAAACGCCAGGTCGGCGCGGCGGTACCATACGGGCGCATGGGCACGGCCGAGGACCTGACCGGCATGGCCGTGTTTCTCGCCAGCGCCGAAGCCGACTACATCGTCGCGCAAACTTATAACGTTGACGGCGGCAACTGGATGAGCTGAGTCCGGCGCGAATCGACGACACAAGCCAATTAAACGGAGATCGCTATGACGGTCAAACTGAATGCCGCGACGCTGGACTCGTTGCCGCCATCGGTGGCGAAACCCGAATACCGGCGCGACGCGCAAACACCCGGCGTCGTTCACATCGGCGTCGGCAATTTTCACCGCGCGCACCAAGCAGTTTTTTTCGACGCGCTGTTCAACCAGGGCGCAGACCTCGACTGGGCGATCGTCGGCGCCGGGGTGATGCCGTTCGACCAGGCGATATACGATGCGCTCGCGCCGCAAGATTTCTACGGTACCGTCGTCGAGCAGACGGCCGAACGCAGCGACGCCCGCGTCGTCGGCAGTATGATCGATATCGTCCCGCCGACCGAGCCGGGGCGCCTGCTGGCGACGCTGGCCGACCCGGCAATCCGCATCGTCTCGCTGACGATTACCGAGGGTGGCTATTTCATCGACTCGTCGACCGGAGTATTCGACCGGGATCATCCGGCGATCGTCGCCGACGCTGACGACCCGGACAACCCGAAGACCGTGTTCGGTTTCATTTGCGCCGGCCTGAGAAAGCGGCGCGGCGCGGGCGCCGCGCCGTTTACCGTGATGTCCTGCGACAATATCCCGCACAACGGCGTGGTCACCCGCAACGCGGTCGCTGGGCTCGCGCGGCTGTCGGATCCGGCCTTAGCCGCGTGGATCGAGGACAGCGTCGCGTTTCCCAACGGCATGGTCGACCGCATCACGCCGGCGACCGGTGCGCGCGAGCGGGAGCTGCTGGCGCAGGATTTCGGCGTCGAGGACCGGCACCCGGTGTTCTGCGAGGATTTCAGCCAGTGGGTGCTGGAAGACCGTTTCTCCGCTGGCCGGCCGGCGCTGGAGCGGGTCGGCGTCACCTTCGTCGACGACGTCACGCCGTACGAACATATGAAGATCCGCATCCTGAACGGCGGCCACGCGAGCCTCGCCTACCTCGCCGGTCTGCTCGACATCGAGTATGTCCACGAGGCGATGGTGCATCCGCTGG
This sequence comes from Gammaproteobacteria bacterium, assembly GCA_052030825.1. GTDB lineage: Bacteria > Pseudomonadota > Gammaproteobacteria. The sequence goes on from JBPEYE010000017.1 coordinate 3,000, forward strand.
TGCGCGCCTTCCTCGACAAGGTCGAGCAGGATGAAATCATCCCGGCCGTGCCGCCGGTTCCCGACACCGACCTTGGCGAATACTACGCCCTCATCGCCCGGCGATTCGCCAATCCGAAAATCGCCGACACGATACGCCGGCTGTGCTTCGACGGCTTCAACCGCCAGCCCAAGTTCATCATCCCGCCGATCGCCGACCGACTCGATGCCGGCGCCGGCGTCGACGGCCTCGCGCTGGTATCGGCGCTGTGGTGTCGCTATTGCTTCGGTACCACCGAAAGCGGTACCGAAATCGCGGCCAACGACCCTAACTGGGAGCGGCTTAAGGCCGCAGCGCGCGCAGCCCGCGACGATCCGCGCGCGTGGCTCGCGATGGACGACGTCTACGGCGACGTCGGCCGCGACGAGCGCTTCGCCGTTGCGTTCACCGCGGCACTGAACGCGATCTGGTCCGACGGCGTCGAGCAGGCACTTCGACGCTACATCAATCCATAGGAACAATCCGCAAATACGGGCAAAAACGGGGACAGTATATCCGCATGTCCTGCATCCAGATTAGACGGACGACTACCAGTCGACCCGTCCTCTGCGCAACGACGGGGCAGCACCACGGCAAATAGGTATACTGTCCCCCGAATCAAGCGGGATCAGATGATGCCGGACTCGAGAGAGGCGGCCATCAGCGTGCCGAGCTCCTCGCATTGGGCTTCGAATTCGTCGCGGTACTCGCCGTGCAGGACGATCGTTTCCTGCACCGGTTTCCACTTGAGCCCGGTGGTGATCTTGTCGATCGCGATCCGGGTCCCGGTGCCGTCGAGCCCGGCGCGGATCCACGCCGCGAACGGCAGCGCCTCGGTGTGTTCGAGGCACGGGTAGTAGATCCGGTCGAAGAAATCCTTCAGCGCGCCGCTCATGTAGCCGAAGTTCTCGGTCGTGCCGAGGATGATCGCGTCGGCCCAGAGCACGTCGTCAGGCCCGGCCTGAAGCGGTGGTATGTGCTTCGCCTCGACGCCTTCGATCTCGGGGTGGCGCGCGCCGCGCAGCGTCGCCTCGCACAGCTTTTGCGTGTTCGGCGACGGATTGTGCGCAACGATCAGCAAGTGTTTCGGCTCGGCCATGGGTCCGATTATATCGGCATGTCTTCGCTATCGGTCAACGCGATGCAACGATCATGATGGCCGGCCGATTGCGTCGCATTGCGATATCGAGCACGTTTCCGGCATCGAATTCCGCTAGAATGTCGGCTCGCTCAAGCCCATCTCGATAAACGCATGACAGAACTGACCAAGATCGTCATTCCGGTGGCCGGCCTCGGCACCCGGGTGCTGCCGGCCTCCAAGGTCATCCCCAAGGAAATGCTGACCGTGGTCGACCGCCCGGTGATCCAGTACGTCGTCGAGGAGGCGGTCGATGCCGGCTTCAGGCAGATCATCCTCGTTACCAGCGACGGCAAGTCGGCGATCGAGGATCACTTCGACGCCCACTTCGAACTCGAGGTCACGCTCGAGCGCAAGGGCAAGTCGCATTTGATCGAATCGATTCGCGACATCGTGCCGCCCGACGTGACGATTTCGAGCGTGCGCCAGCATCACCCGCTCGGCCTCGGCCACGCGGTGCGGTGCGCGGCGCCGCTGATCGGCGACGAAGCCTTCGCCGTCAGCCTGCCCGACGTGCTGATCTACCACCCGAGCGGCGAACACAGCAAGGACCTGAAAGCGCTGGTGCGCGAGTACCAGACGACCGGCGCCGCCTTGTTCATGGTCGAACCGGTGCCGCGGGAGCGGGTCGACCAGTACGGCATCGTCGACTGCAACGGCGAACCGGCCGAGCCCGGCAAGACGATGGATATTGTTGGCATGGTCGAGAAACCGAAGGTATCCGAAGCACCGTCGAACCTGTCGATTATCGGCCGCTACATCCTGCCGGCGCGCACGCTCGAGCTGCTGCGCGAGACCGAACCCGGCGCCGGCGGCGAAATCCAGCTCACCGACGCGATGCAGAAACTGCTCGCCGAATCGCCGATGAAGGCGTACAGCCTGCAGGGCAAGACCTACGACTGCGGCGACAAGCTCGGCTTCCTGCGTGCCAATATCCGCTTCGGCCTGAGCCACCCCGAGCTCGGCACGGCGTTTCGCGAAATCTTCGAGGAATTCGTGCGCGAGACGCGCTGAGCGCTATCGCGCCGGATGCAGCCTAGCTGCGCCACGCGCGCAACTGCGCGAGCAATCCCGCACTCGACGCGTCGAGCGACAAATCCGCCGTCGCGCCCTGGATCTGCGGCAGCATCCGGCCGGCGAGCTGCTTGCCGAGCTCGACCCCCCACTGATCGAAAGAACAGACCTGCCAGATGATGCCCTGGCAGAAAATTTTGTGCTCGTAGAGCGCGATCAGGCTGCCGAGCG
>JBPEYE010000170.1:0-5016 GCA_052030825.1 Gammaproteobacteria bacterium
AGAAATCGAGTGCGTCGACGTCGATCGTCAGGTTGACGCGCGCGCTCGACGGCAGTTCGGTGATTGCCGGCAGCGATTCGCGCAGGATTGCGCGCAGCGCGCGATAGTCCGCCGACATCAGGCAAAGCTGGGCGCGGAAGCGGCCGATGCGTCGGGTCATCAATGCCGGCATCGGCCCGACCAGGCTCGCTGCCTCGATGGCGCTTGCGCCGCGCAACAGCTCGGCAACCCGGCCGAGGCGCTCGAGCGCGGCGTCGAGTTCGACCGCGTCGGCGCGAAACAGGACGACGCGCGAGAACGGCGGCAAGCCGTAGGCACGGCGCTCGTCGAGCAGGCGGGCGGCGATGGCGCGGTAATCCTCGGACGCGAGCGCGCGCATCAACGGGTGTTCCGGGAAGCGCGTCTGCACCAGCGCCTCGCCGGCACGGTCGCCGCGGCCGGAACGTCCGGCGACCTGAAACAGGGTTTGCGCGAGGCGCTCGCCGGCACGAAACGAGGCGCTGAACAACGCCTGATCGGCGTCGAGGATGACCGCCAGCGTAATCGCCGGATAATCGTGGCCCTTGGCAATCATTTGGGTGCCGACCAGCAGGCACGGCGCGCCACTTTGCAGTTGCTCGAGCCGCGACTCGAGCACTTCGCGCGACCCGATGACGTCGCGATCGACGCGCAGCACCGGGTAACCGGCATAACGCTGCGCGAGGCCACGCTCGAGCTGTTCGGTACCGACGCCGTGGTGGCGAATTTCGCCGTGACCGCAATCGGGACAGGCCGCCGGCACCGCGCGGGAATGACCGCAGTGATGGCACAACAGCGACTGCACCGACTGGTGCAGCGTCAGACGCGCGTCGCACTGGTCGCAGCGTGCCTGCCAGCCGCATTCGTGGCACATCACGACCGGGGCGTAACCGCGGCGATTCAGGTAAATCAACACCTGCCCGCCGCAATCGAGGTGATGCTCGATGCGGCCGAACGATCGCGCGCACAGGCCATATTCAAGGCGCGCCTGGCGCAGGTCGACGAGTTGAATCGGCGGCGGTGGAAACGCGGTCGGACGCTCGTCGAGACGGTAGCGGAACCAGTTCTCGCGGTCGCAGTTGTGCAAGGTTTCGAGCGCCGGCGTCGCCGAGCCGAGGACGACCGGGATCCCGAGCATTTGCGCGCGCTTGATCGCGACGTCGCGCGCATGGTAGCGCACGCCATCGTCCTGCCGGTAGGAGGCATCATGCTCCTCGTCGACGATGATGAGGCCGAGGCGCTCGCCCTGCGCAAACAGGCTCGAACGCGTGCCGAGCATGATCGCGGCCTCGCCGCGCCGGAATCGTTCCCAGGCGCGGTAGCGCTGCAGCTCGGTCAGCGCCGAATGCGACAATACGAAGGCTTCGCCGAAGCGTTCGCCGACGCGCTCGATCAGTTGCCGGGTCAGGCCGATCTCGGGCACCAGGTAGATGACCTGGCGGCCGGCGGCAAGCGCGTCGCCGATCAGGCGCAGGTAGATTTCGGTCTTGCCGCTGCCGGTGATTCCGTCGAGCAGGTGGATCCCGAAAGCGTCGCCGCGCGCGCCGATTGCCTCCAGGATCGATCTCTGCTCGGCGCTCGGCGACGGCAGCTCGGTAGCGGTGGCGATTGCCGGTCGCGGCGCGCCCCGGTCACGAACGACGAGCCCGCGCGCTTCGAGCGCGCGCACCGCGGCGTGCCAGTTCGGATTGACCTGCCGCAGCCCGGCCGCGGTCAGGCCGGTATCGCTGGCCGCCAGCGCCTGGCAAATCTGCCACTGCTTCGGAGCGCGCCGCGCGAGCGCGTCGAGCGTCTCCGCGTCGGTATCGGCGAGCCGGTAACGACTCACCTCGAGCGAGCGCTGTGGCCGTGCGCCGCGCAAATAGCCCGGCAGGCACAGAAACAGGACCTCGCCAAGCGGTTGCAGGTAGTAGTCGGCAAGCCAGCGCGCGAGTGCGAGCATATGCGCATCGATGACCGGCGCCTCGTCGAGGCGGGCATCGACCGGCTTGATCCGTGCCGGATCGATGTCGCCGCGCGCGTCGGGATCGAGCAACAGGCCGGTCCGGGTCCGGCCTGCAAACGGCAGGCGGTAGCGGGTGCCGGCCCGCGCTTGATCGTCGTCGAGCGCGTAGGTGAATACCTGGTAAACCGGTAACGCGAGGGCGAAAGAAGCGTATCGGGTCGAGGGCACGCGGATGGCTCGGGCGGAAAGCTGAATCATACTCGAATCAGACGGACGCCTCAGCCGTCGAAACGGACCCGAAGCCGAAATCAGTTAGCGTCGATCGTTAAAGTGATTTCTAGCAAGTAAATGCTAAATGATTAAGAAACCATGACAATTGTGCTTATCCACATTTTCTGTGGATAAGTCTGTGCATGAAACGCAAAAAACTGGCTGCGAGCCGCGCCCCCGTTGGTGATGGTTTAGATTGTTCAAATTTTCAGCGATTTTATTTTTTCCTCAAAATCAGCAAGTTACACATGTTGATCAATTTTTGACCGCTCGCGCATCGCAAAAAAAGGGTCAGAGTTTTGACGTCGCCGCGGCGTGTGCATATCTTCGCCCTGTCAAGTAGGGCGAATTGTTTTTTTGCTTGATTTTTTCTATTCCCACAGTCTTTTCTATTGATCCGAGCTATGTCGGTTTTGATCAAAAAATGCGCATGGCGCCACCGCGGTGACTTTCCCCGGCGGGCCGATTAAACTGGCCGCGTTTTTTTGGCCACCGACGTCACGCAATGCCCGCTCGCACCACCGTTTTACTGACCAATCTGGGCACGCCCGAAGCCCTCGAGCGCGATGCGGTCAAGCGCTTTCTGCGCGAATTCCTGTCCGACCCGCTGGTGGTGCGGCTGCCGCGAGCGCTGTGGCTGCCGCTGCTTTACGGCGTCATTTTGCCGATCCGCAGCGGCAAGACGCTGGAAGCCTATCGCCGGGTCTGGACCGAGGACGGCTCGCCGTTGCTCGCGATCGCACGGCGCCAACGCGACGCGCTGCAGCAAAAACTGCTCGAACGTGCCCACGTCGAACTGGCGATGCGTTACGGCAACCCGTCGTTCGAATCGACGCTACAGCGGCAACAGCAGGCCGGGGTCGAACGGTTCGTCGTGCTGCCGCTCTACCCGCAGTACTCGGTCACGACCACCGCGACCAGCTACAAGCATCTCAAACGAACCCTGAACGCGCTCGAATATGCGCCGCAAATCGAGTTCATCGGCTATTACCCCGACCACCCGGCCTACATCGCGGCGCTGGCGGCGTCGGTGCGCGAGCATTGGCGACAGCAGGGGCCGCGGCATTTACTGATGTCGTTCCACGGCCTGCCGCAGGCCAACGTCGACCGCGGCGACCCCTACCAGGCACAATGCCAGAAGACCGCCACGCTGCTCGCCGCGGCGCTGGGGCTGGCGGCATCGGACTGGTCGATCGGTTACCAGTCGCGCTTCGGCAGGCAGGCCTGGATACAGCCGTATACGTCGGACGTGCTCGAATCCCTGGTCGGGCGCGGGATTCGCGCGGTCGACGTCGTCTGCCCGGGATTTTCCGCCGACTGCCTCGAGACGCTCGACGAAATCGAGGTCGAGTATCGGCGCGAGTTTCTCGCGCTGGGGGGCACCGACTTCGGCTACATTCGCGCGCTCAATGACCGCAGCGATCACATCGAACTGATGCGCCAGCTGGTCACGCCGCACCTGGACTAGTCCAACGCCAAAGCCTAGGCTGGCGCCTCGGCCAGCCGCGCGGTTTTGATGTTGGACTCGAACTTGGCCAGGCGCTTGTAGATCGAGATCAGCTCGACGATCGTCGACCACGAGTGGACGAGGTACTGGAACGAACTCTCGACCTGCTCGAATACGTGCAGGATCTGGCGGAAGATGCCGAAGGTGATTGCGCCGGCGACGATCGTCGGTCCCATTGCGATCAGCGGCAACAGCACGCTGCCCTGGATATAGGCGAAGCGGGCGAAATTGAAATAGCCGTAGTGCAGGTAGAGTCGGTAGTAGTTCCTGCGCACATTGTCGAACAGCTCGGCCAGCGCGACCGGCTCGGCGCGATCGTCGTGGTCCTCGCCGTAGACCAGCTCCTTGCGGAACGCGGCTTCGACCAGCTGGTTGTTGAACTCGAGCCCGGGCAGCTTGATGCCGACCAGCGCGACCAGCACCGTGCCGAACAGCGCCGACAGGATCGCGATGTAGACCAGCGAATGCTCGACCGGGCCGATCCACGGCAGCGCGGTGATGTTTACGCTCAGCTCGACGAGAATCGGCATGAACGCGATCAGCGTCAGTATCGAGCGCACGAAGTGCACGCCGAGGTTCTCGACGATGCCGGCGAAACGCATCGTGTCTTCCTGCACCCGCTGCGCGGCGCCTTCGACGTTGCGCAGCTTGGGCCAGTGGCTGACGTAGAAATTGTTCATTGCGGTGCGCCAGCGGAACACGTAGTGGCTGGTGAAAAACGCGGTGCCGACCTGGATCACAATCCACAATGACGCGAGCTTGAGAAACCCGATCATGACGCTGAAATACTCGCCCAGCGTAATTTGATCGGGCGCCGTCAGCGCCTTCTGTATCATGTCGTAGAATTCGCCGTACCAGTCGTTGATCTGCACGTTGAGTTCGACCTGGTACCAGATCGACCACAGGATCGCGATCGAGCCGAGCAGCGACCAGTGCAGCCAGTTGCGGCTCAGAAAGAAGGATCTGAACATTATGGGCCTCGTCTCTTGTGTTCCGGAGCAGACACGCGTTGCGCCCGCGAGTTGCATTTCGGCACTATGAAGCGCCGGATTATATCAGCGCCACCGCGCGATTCCTTTATACTTTGCGCCCATGTGCCTGATCCTGTTCGCGCATCGCCATCATCCCGACTACCCGCTCGTCGTCATCGCCAACCGCGACGAATACTACGCGCGGCCGAGTCGCGACGCGCACTGGTGGGACGACGCGCCGATCTTCGCCGGGCGCGACCTCGAGGCCGGCGGTACCTGGCTCGGTGTCGACCGCGGCGGCCGCT
>JBPEYE010000171.1:0-8782 GCA_052030825.1 Gammaproteobacteria bacterium
CTGCGCAATCTGCTGGCACTGGCGCCGCACGAGGCGTTGCTCGATGACTCGCTGACCGTTGAATTGCCGATGCCCGACGGTACCCGGCAACATTTCGTCGTCGTCGATTCGCCGATCATGGTGCCGGAACTCGCCGCGAGATTTCCCCACGTAAAGACGTATAAATTGACGGGCATCGACGATCCCGTGGCCAGCGGCCGCGCTGACATCACGTCGAACGGCTTTAGCGCGATGCTACATACCTCGAAAGGTGTCGTTCTCATCGATCCGGCGACGGGACCGGGGCAGGCCGGCATCTATCGCTCGTTGGATCGGCGCGGTTCCTCGGGACAGAAATTTGCGTGCGGAGTTCATCACCTTGAGACCGGAACACCCGGTGGCGCGAAGTTTCCGTCGAAGTTATCCAACCGTCAGGCCATGAATTATCAAACCTACCGACTTGCGGTAGCGGCGACCAGCGAATATGTCGCCGCCGTCGGCAACGCGCTCGCCGGAATCACGACCGCGATCAACCGGGTCAACCAGATCTATGAACGCGACCTCGGCATTCGCCTGCTGCTGGTCGCCAACGACGGCACGCTCATCGAATCCGATTCCGACGACTGTTTCAGTAACGGCGACGTGTTGGCGATGCTCCTCGAGAACCAGGTCTGGATTGACGAGCGCATCGGTGATGCGGCTTATGACATCGGCCACGTTTTCGGCACCGGTTTGGGCGGGGTCGCCGCCCTCGGCAGCACCTGCCAGACCGGCGCCAAGGCGTTCGGCGTCACCACCCTCACCAATCCGACTGGCGATCCATTCTATATCGATTTCGTCGCCCACGAGATCGGCCACCAGATGAACGCGAATCACAGCTTCAACGGCACCACCGGGGCCTGCAACGGCAATCGGGCCGGCGTGTCGGCCTTCGAACCCGGCAGCGGTTCGACCATCATGTCTTATTCGGGCATCTGCGGCGCCGAGAATCTGCAGATCAACAGCGACGCGACCTTTCACGCCGGCAGCATCGAGGTGATCGACCTGTTCACCGGTGGCGCCGGAAATTGCTTCGGCCTGGTAAACAACGGCAATAACGATCCGTCGGTATCGACGCCGCTGGTGAACCGGACGATCCCGGCCAACACGCCGTTTCGCCTCGACATCAGCGCCAGCGACCTCGATCTGGATACGCTCAGCTACCAGTGGGACCAGCTCGATTCGGGCGACGCAACGACGGCCGGAACTTTCGGACTGGATCTCGGCAACAACCCGCTGTTTCGCACCTACGTGCCGCAGGCGACATCGTGGCGCGATTTTCCGGCTCTCGGCACCCAGGTTCTTGGCCAGACCGATCTCGCCGAGGCCTTGCCGACGACCGCGCGGACGATCGATTTCCGCGCCACCGTGCGCGATGGCGCCAGCGGCCAGACCACGGACGACATCAGACTTACGGTCGTCGCCGGCACCGGGTTTCGGGTGACGTCACAGACGACCGCGGGGCCGCTGGACACGACGGCCGCCTATACCATTACCTGGGCCACGGCGAATTCACAGAATCCGCCGGTCAGCTGCGCCACCGTGGATATCGACCTGTTCACGTTCGACGATGCCAGTTACACCAATCACGACATCCACTCGATCGCCGTCGGCGTCCCGAATAACGGCTCGTTCGCCGGGGTACCGCTGGCCAACTCGCATCCCCGGGCGCGCATTCGCGTCAAATGTTCGACCAACGTTTTCTACGACATCTCGGATGCGGATCTGGACGTCACCGGTACCAGCGCGACTCTGTATACCGACAACACCTTCGCGACGTTTTTCAACAGCGGCGGGTTGACCGTGAGCCGGCCGGCACCGACCGCGCTGCCAGCCGTCGCCTCGGCCGGCGCGGAACTGATCGACGTTTTCGCCGGGCTGCCGCCAACCGCGGCGCAGCTCGAGGAATGCGAATTCGACCCGGAGAGCAATCGCAACGACGCGACCGCGCTGGATCCGCGCATCGTCGGGCTGTTATTGCTGCTCGTCGGAATCCGGTGCTGGCGCCGTTACGGCCGGCACTGAGTCTTGATGATCGCGTTGTAACTGAGCGCGTAGGCGCGCGCCGCCTGCATCAGGCGCAAATGCTCCTGGCTGCGCACGACATCGGATACGCCGTCGATCAAACGCACGCCGCAAGCCTGCTCGTAGGCCGGCATTTCGTCGTCGGCCACCCCCGGGATCGACACGGCACGCATCGGTAATCCCAACAGGCGTAAATCGTTTTGCGCGATCGCCTGTCGCGCGTCGACCTGCGGGTCGGCGGCATCCAGCCATTTCAGTTTTTGCGCCTGGGGATCGAGCCGATTCGATGCCGACGTGCAGGCCAGCAGCAGGCTGCAGAAAACGGTAAGGCTGAGTGAATTTTTCATCGGCGGCAGGCGCAGGGCGGGCTGTTCCTTGGTTGACGTTTGCGGTGGTGCCCAGGGGGAGACTTGAACTCCCACGACCTTACGGCCACTAGCACCTGAAGCTAGCGCGTCTACCAATTCCGCCACCTGGGCATGGCGCGGGAATATACACCAGTCGGTAGTTCGCGGGCAAATGTTTCTATATACTCGCGCTGCCAACGGACCCCATATGCCAAAAAATTCCTCCAGGCGCTCCCGCGATCCCCACCGGGCGCGCGAAAAAGCCAACTACGACAGCCCCATCGCCAGCCGCGAATACCTGCTCGAACTGATCGCGGCGGAGAGGGCGCCGGTGCCGCAGGAGCAGCTCGAAGCGCTCCTCGGTTACGCCGACGACGATTCGCGCGAAGCGCTGCGGCGGCGCCTGCAGGCGATGGTGCGCGATGGACAGCTGTTTCGCAACCGCCGCGGCGGTTACCTCGGTTTCGACCACCGCGACCTCGTCAAGGGCCGGGTGCAGTCGCACCCCGACGGCTTCGGCTTCGTCCGCCCCGAGGGCGGCGGCGACGATGTCTTTCTGCCGGCGCGCGAGATGCGCACGGTCATGGACGGCGACCGCGTCGCCGCCAAGGTCACCGCGCGCGACGGCGGGCGCGCCGAAGGCGCGATGATCGCGGTGCTCGAGCGCGCCCACGAAACCCTGGTCGGACGCTACTACCGCGAAAGTGGCATCGACTTCGTCGTGCCCGACGACAAGCGGCTGGTGCAGGACGTGCTGCTCAACCGCGACGTCGGCCATGCCGCCGAAGCGGGGGATATCGTCCTCGTGCGCATTACCGAGTATCCGTCACACCACAGCCAGCCGGTCGGCGTGATCGAGCGCGTGCTCGGCCGCGAACAGACGCCCGGAATCGAGGTCACGATTGCGCTCAATGCGCATCAGATACCGCATCGCTGGAACGAGGACGTGCTCGAATCGATCGCCGGTCTCGGCGACAAGGTCGACGCCGACGATAAGCGCGGTCGCCGCGATTTGCGCGAACTGCCGTTCGTCACCATCGACGGCGCCGATGCGCGCGATTTCGACGACGCGGTCTTTTGCGAGGCGCGGGGTGACGATTTCCGGCTTTACGTCGCGATCGCCGATGTCGCGCACTACGTCGCCATCGATTCGCCGCTCGACGCCGAGGCGCAGCGTCGCGGCACGTCGGTCTATTTCCCGAGCGAAGTCGTGCCGATGCTGCCGGAGGTGCTGTCCAATGGGCTGTGCTCGCTCAACCCCGAAGTCGATCGCCTGTGCGTGGTTTGCCGGATGGATATCGGCGCCAATGGCAAGATCGGCAATTTCGAATTTTTCGAAGGCGTGATTCACTCGCAGGCGCGGTTGATTTACAGCGACGTTGCCGCGGTGCTGTTCGACGGCGGCAAACCTCGAAGCCGAACGCTTGCGCGCCTGCGCGACGACCTGGAGCCGCTCAGACGGGTTTATCGCGCGCTGGCGAAGGCGCGCCGCCGGCGGCACGCGATCGAGTTCGAGACCCGCGAAGTGACGTTTCAATTCAATGCGCAGCGCAAGATCGAGGCGATCTTGCCTTATGCCCGCAACGAGGCGCATATGCTGATCGAGGAATGCATGATCGCGGCCAACATCTGCGCCGCGCAATTCCTCAAAAAGCGCAAGCTGCCGGCGCTGTTTCGTATCCACGAAGGCGCGAACCCCGACAAGTTGCCCAACCTGATCGAGTTTCTCGCCAGTTTCGGGATCCCGCTTCGCGCCGAGAACCCGACCCCGCGCGACTACGCCGAGGTCGTCGCCGCGGCGCGCAATCGCCCCGAGTCGGACATGATCCAGACCGTCGTGCTGCGCTCGCTTCTGCAGGCAAGCTACAGCCCCAACCCGAAGCTCGGGCATTTCGGCCTTGCGCTCGAGGATTATGCCCATTTCACGTCGCCGATTCGCCGCTACCCCGACCTGCTCGTGCACCGCGCGATCAAGCACTGGCTCGCGTACGAATCGAAAGCGGGCTACGCCTACGATTTCGCGCGAATGACCGAGCTCGGCGAATCCTGTTCGCGCTACGAACGCCGCGCCGAGGATGCGACCCGCGATGCTGCCGACTGGCTCAAGTGCGAATACCTGCAAAAGCACATCGGCGATTCCTTCGACGGCCTCGTCACCGGCGTTACCAGCTTCGGCCTGTTCGTTCAACTCGATGACCTGATGATCGACGGGCTGGTGCACGTCACCGCGCTCAAACGCGACTACTACCAGTTCGACCCCGCACATCATCGGCTCGTCGGCGAACTGTCCGGGCGCGAATACCGGCTCGGCGACCGGCTGCGGGTCGAGGTCATCGGCGTCGACATGGAGTCGCGCAAGATCGACTTCGATTTGGTCGCCGAGTTCGGTGGCGAGCGCGACATCAAGCCGCAGCGGCGCAAAAAGAAGAAAAAACGCGAGCGGCGATGAGCGCGCCGGTTGCCTACGGTTTTCACGCTGTGGGTCGCTGCCTGCGGCAGGATCCAGGCCGCTGTGGCGAACTCGTCTGTGCCGAGGGGCGTAATCCGCGCCTGCTCGAACTGACCGAGCTCGCGCGCGCGGCCGGCGTGCCGCTGCGCTTCGCCGAGCGTGACGCGCTGACGCGCCTGGCCGGTAGCGACAAACACCAGGGTTGCGTGTTGCTGCTGACGGCAGACGGGCCGGCGCCCGATTTCGCCGCCTGCGTTGCCTCGATCCGGCCGGATTCGCTGTTGCTGGTGCTCGATGGCGTGCAGGATCCGCATAATCTCGGCGCCTGCCTGCGCGTGGCCGATGCCTGCGGCGCCGATGCGGTCATCATTCCGCGCAATCGCAGCGTCAGGCTCAACGCGACCGTGCGCAAGGTCGCTGCCGGCGCCGCCGAATCGATGCCGCTGATCGAGGTCACCAACCTCGCGCGCGCGCTGCGCGCCCTCAAGGATGCCGGCGCCTGGATTTACGGTGCCGCCGAGGATGCCGCGGACAGCCTGTTTGTACAGGACTTCGACGGTCCGGTCGCGCTCGTCATGGGCGGCGAGGGCAAGGGGCTCCGGCGGTTGACGCGCGAAGCCTGCGACCGGATTCTGCGACTGCCGATGCGCGGTCGCGTGGAGAGCCTCAACGTGTCGGTCGCGACCGGCATCTGCCTGTACGAAATTCGACGCGCGCGCGGCGATTTCGACGCCTGACGCGGCGCTTGCAGGGGAACAGGGGCTCGGGTACAATCCGCGCTCCCCGATTCGGCGGGCTGCGGCCGCGACCGAATCACTCCTTGCTCCACGGGCATCGACCCGGGGGCGATATCCACGAGGAGATTGATGCGACATTACGAAATCGTGTTTCTGGTCCACCCTGACCAGAGCGAGCAGGTACCCGCGATGGTCGAGCGCTATCGCAATATGATCACCGGTTCCGGCGGCAAGATTCACCGCGAGGAAGACTGGGGTCGACGCCAGCTCGAGTTTCCGATCAAGAAAATTCACAAGGCGCACTACGTGCTGATGAACATCGAGTGCGGCCAGGATGCGCTCGCCGAACTCGAATCGGCGTTTCGATTCAACGATGCGGTGCTGCGACATTTGACGATCAAGTGCACCGAGGCGATTTCCGAGAAATCGACGATGATGAAGGCGGTCGAGCGTGAAGAGTCGGCCAAGTCCGGTGACCGTAAATCGGGAGGCGGTGCCAGGGGCGCCGACGACAAGACCGGCAACAAGGCCGACGGCGACAAGGCCGAAACCGACCGTGACAAGGCCGAAGCCGACAGCGACAAGGCCGAGGCCGACAGCAACAAGGCCGAGGCCGACAGCGACAAGGTCAGGGCCGAAGGCGAGCAGCCGGCCGAGGAGAAATCCGCCGAGAACGCACCCGCCGCCGCGGAGGTAGATTGAGATGTCCCGTTATTTTCGCCGCAAGCGTTATTGCAAGTTCACCGCCGAAGGCATCGAGCAGATCGATTACAAGGATCTGGAGACGCTCAAGGAATACGTTACCGAGACCGGCAAGATCGTGCCGAGCCGGGTGACCGGCACCAAGGCCAAGTACCAGCGCCAGCTCGCCACCGCGATCAAGCGCGCCCGTTTCCTGTCGCTGTTGCCGTATACCGATCAGCACAAACTGAGATAAGCCGGGCGGGGTAGCGCGATGCTGGCGCTGGCGAGGCTGACGCTCAGAAGCCCGTACCACGCCGCGGCGGTCGTCGGATTGCTCGCCGTGCTGGCGGTGTTCATCCCGTCGCTGGCGCCGACGGCGGGTTTCGGGGTCGTGTTGGGCGCCGTCTGTATGCTGATCTCGTGCATCCTGGTCGGCCTGATCATCTTGACCCAGGGGACCTTGTCGGGGCTGCAGGCGATCGGCGTCGCGGTCGTCGGCATCACGCTGGTCGGCTGGATCTCGATCGGCCGGGCCGAACTCGGTCTGTGGACCGCGCTGGTACAGTGGATGCCGATCATCCTGCTGGCGCAGACGCTGCGCAGCAGCAATTCGCTGGCGCTGACGCTGCTCGTCGGACTCGGTCTCGGTGCAATCGGAATTACCGCGCAATACCTGGTCTGGACCGATCTCGAGCGGGAGTGGATTGCACTGGCGATGCAGCGTATGGAGCAGGTGCAGCCACTCGACGACCAGGCGGTCGAGCGTAACCTGCAGCTCGTCCGACTGTTCGTGCTGGCGCTGGTTGCGACCGCGTACCTGCTGTTCATCGTGGTCGTGCTGATCGCACGTTACCTGCAGGCGGCGCTGGCCGAATCGAAAGGTTTCGGCACCGAGTTTCGCGCACTGTCGCTGGGCAAGCCCGCGGCCGCGGTGGCGCTGGTGCTGATGCTGGCGAGTTTCTGGGTGCAGCAGGCATGGCTGAGCAGCCTGGTGTTCATGATCGTCCTTGCGTTCATGTTCCAGGGCATCGCGATCGTCCACGCCAAACTTGCGCCGAAGCGGCAGGGCGGGGTCTGGCTGGGCCTGTTTTACGCGCTGCTGTTGATATTTCCCCAGGTCGTGGCCCTGACCGCGATCACGGGCATGATCGATAACTGGATCGTTTTCCGCCGCGGCCCGGCGTCCGAAGACGACGAAAATGAAACAGACTGAGAGGCAATCCGATGGAAGTGATCTTACTGGAAAACATTGAAAACCTGGGCTCGGTCGGCGACAAGGTCAGCGTCAAGTCCGGTTTCGCCCGAAATTACCTGGTGCCGCACGGCAAGGCCAAGCTCGCAACCGCCGAAAATCTCGCCGAGTTCGAAGCGCGTCGCGCCGAGCTCGAGCGCGCCGCCGCCGAGGCGCTGGCGGAAGCCGAGCAGCGCAAGGCCGCGATCGAGGCCATGGACGTGATCGAAATCAGCGCGCGCGTCGGCTCCGAAGGCAAACTGTTCGGCTCGATCGGGGTTGGCGATATCTGCGACGCGGCCGAGGCGCTCGGCGTTACGATCGAAAAGCGAGAGGTGCGGATGCCGGAAGGAGCGCTGCGCACGGTTGGCGAACACGTCATCGACATCCATTTGTATACCGACGTCGAAACGCAAGTAACGGTCAATATCGTCGGCGAGGAGTAGCGCTTTTCGCCGCCACCGGTGTGAATATTTCGCAGGCCGCCGCTTCGGCGGCCTTTTTGTTTCCGGCCTGCCGGCAGTTGGTTTATCATTGTCGGTCCATGCCGATCTCGCCGAACCCACACGATGTCTGATATCACTTCCCGGGTCGCGGAGCTGAGCCAGCGCGTCGACGACCTCAAGGTGCCGCCGCATTCGCTCGAGGCCGAACAATCGGTCATCGGCGGCCTGATGCTCGACAATCGCGCCTGGGACTACATTGCCGACATCATCAACGAAAACGACTTTTATCGTCACGATCACAGCCTGATATTCCGCGCGATCGGCGCGCTGGCCGAGGAAGACAAGCCTTACGACGTGGTCACCGTCTCCGAGTGGCTGGGCGCCCGCGGCGAGCTCGATAACATCGGCGGGTTGGCATACCTCAGCATCCTCGCCAATGACACGCCGACCGCGGTCAATATCAAGGCTTATGCCGGCATCGTGCGCGAATACTCGGTACTGCGCAGTCTGATCCAGATCGGTAACGAGATCTCGGCCAGCGCCTACAACGCCGACGGCCGCCCGAGCAAGGAATTACTCGACGAGGCGGAGCGTAAAGTCTTCGCGATCGCCGAGCACAGCGCCGGCAACCGCGAGGGATTTGAGGCGATCAACGACCTGCTCGGTCGCGCGGTAAAAAGGGTCGAGGAGATGTACCGCAACAAGGAGGCGATCACCGGCATCGCCACCGGCTTCAGCCTGTTCGACGACAAGACCTCGGGGCTGCAGAAATCGGACCTGATCATCGTCGCCGGCCGCCCGTCGATGGGCAAGACCAGCTTCGCGATGAACATCGCCGAGAACGC
>JBPEYE010000172.1:0-6206 GCA_052030825.1 Gammaproteobacteria bacterium
ATCACCCCAGAGGAGCGCTCGACCGCGGTGCGTGCGGCCAAGATCATGGGCCTCAACGTCGCCGGCGTCGACCTGCTGCGCTCGAATCACGGCCCGGTGGTCATGGAAGTCAATTCCAGCCCGGGCCTCGAGGGCATCGAAGGCGCAACCAACAAGGACATCGCCGGCATGATCATCGGTAATCTCGAGAAGCTGACTCCCGGAAAGACGACAACCCGTGGTAAAGGCTAAACCGCGCCCGGCGATCGAAATCGCCGGTGTCAGGGTCGCGCCGGGGACGCGGCAGTCGATAGACATCCCGCTGCCGAGCTTTTATACCCACAGCAGCGTCAACATGCCGGTGCACGTCGTCCACGGGCGCAAGCCGGGTCCGGTGCTGTTGGTCTGCGCGGCGATCCACGGCGACGAGATCAACGGCACCGAGGTTGTACGCCGCCTGCTTGCGCACCGCGCGATGAACCGCCTGCGCGGCACGCTGATCGCAATCCCGGTGGTCAACGTTTACGGTTTTGTGTCGAAATCGCGCTACCTGCCGGACCGCAGGGATCTGAATCGATCGTTCCCGGGCAGCGAAACCGGCTCGATGGCGTCGCGGCTCGCGCACGTGCTGATGCAACAAATCATCGTCCACTGCACCCACATCGTCGACCTGCACACCGGCGCGGTATACCGCGAAAACTTGCCGCAGATTCGCGCCAAGCTCAAGGGTGAGCCCGAGATCGAGCGACTCGCACGCGCTTTCGGTGTGCCGGTTATCCTCGATGCCGGATTGCTCGAAGGTTCATTCCGCGCCGCCTGTAACGAACAGGGCGTACCGGTAATTCTCTACGAGGCCGGCGAGGCGCTGCGCTTCGACGAGCTTGCGATCCGCGCCGGCGTACGCGGCGTGCTCAACGTCATGACCGCGCTCGAGATGCGCGTGTTGACGAAAGCACCACGTTCTCCCAAAACCATGGTCGCCAACACCAGTCGCTGGCTGCGCGCGCCGCAAAGCGGCATCCTGCGCTCGCTGTGCGCGACCGGCACGCACGTCAAGGAGGGCGAGGTCGTCGCCTATGTCAACGATTCGCTGGGCGATAACCTGTGCGAGATCACCAGCACGCTCGACGGCATCGTCATCGGCAAGACCAACCTGCCGCTGGTGTTCGCCGGCGAGGCGATTTTCAACATCGCCGCCTACGAGGCGCCGGACAAGGTTTCCGGCCACATCGAGGCTTACCACGAGCAGCTCGCGCCAAGCGACGACGAGAAAGGCGTCGAGGAACCCCCACTGGTCTGAGTCAGACGGCCGGTTTATTCAGCTCGCTAACCGGCGGGTTCGAAGGCCGGGCGCCGTACCGGCTCCTCGCGGATCGGCCAGTGAACGATCGCGGCGAAGATCCCTAGCGCAACGCCGATCCACCAGATTGCGTCGTAGCTGCCGGTCAGGTCGTAGAGCTCGCCGCCGAGCCAGACGCCGAGGAAGGATCCCAACTGGTGCGAAAAGAAGACGATGCCGCCGAGCATGCCCAGGTAGCGGGTGCCGAACATGACCGCGACCAGGCCGTTGGTCGGCGCGACGGTCGAAAGCCACAGGATACCGATGACGATCGAGAACACGGTGACCGTCAGCGGGCTCGCCGGAACCAGCAAGAACAGCGTGACCGCGATCGAACGCCCGATGTAGATCCAGGCGAGAAAAATCGGTTTCGAGTAGCGCTGGCCGATGACGCCCGACGCCAGCGAACCGATGATGTTGAAAAACCCGATCAGTCCGATCGCGACGACCGCCCAGCGTGACGCGATGCCGAGATCGCTGATGTAGGCCGGAAAATGGGCGGTAATGAACGCAACCTGGAAACCGCAAACGAAAAATCCCGAGGTCAGCAGGATATAACCCCGTGTCGCGAGCGCCTCGCGCAGCGCCTCGCCGACGCTTTGCTCGAATTCCGCGCTGGCGATCGCCGACGTCGCCGAGTTGCCGCGCAGCGGGATCGCGAGCAGCGGAATCACGAGCATGATCGCGCTGATCGCGATCAGGCTGTCGGACCAGCCGAGCGTATCGATCAGCCCCTGCGAGATCGGCGCAAATACGAACATGCCGGCCGAGCCCGATGCGGTGCCGAGACCGAACGCAAACGAGCGCCGCTCGGCGCTGACGCGGCGGGCGATCGCCGCAAGAATGACGCCGAAGGAACAGGCCGCGACGCCGAGACCAACGAGGATGCCGCCACCGATGTGCAGCCATAACGGGCTCGGCGCCATCGCCATGACCGCGAGCCCGAGCGCGTACAGGATCGCACCGATCGTCAGCACCCTCCAGGTGCCGAACTTGTCGGCGACGACGCCGAACAGCGGTTGGCCGAAGCCCCAGAACAGGTTTTGCAACGCCATCGCGAGACCGAAGGTCGCGCGGTCCCAGCCATGGGTCTCGAGCATCGGCAACTGGTAGAAACCCATGGCCGAGCGGGGACCGAAGCCGAGCAGCGCGATCAGGCAGGCGCAGCTGATCGCGATCAGCGGGATCCGGTTTTTTACGCTCGATACGGCGCTCATGCGCGATCCAATCGGGTTAGTCGTGGCAGCCCCGGGAGTTTACAATAACGCTTTGGCCGATGCGCCACGATCTGCGAGGATTTGTTGCTTGACGATCAGGATCTTCACCACCGGCGGAACCTTCGACAAGGTGTACTTCGACGCCTTGAGCGAGTTCAGATTCGGCGATACGGTAGTCGGCGATTTGCTCGTCGAGGCCAATGTCAATTTCGCCTACGAGGTCGAGACGCTGCTGCAAAAAGACAGTCTCGACCTCGACGACGCCGACCGCGAGCTGATCCGTGGCGCGGTCGAACGCGTAGACGAGGACAGGATCCTCATTACCCACGGTACCGACACGATGGTCGAAACCGCTCGCGTCCTTGCCGGCATCGACGACAAGACGATCGTCCTGTTCGGCGCGATGCAGCCGGCTCGGATGCGTTACACCGACGCGATGTACAATCTCGGTGTCGCCACCGCGGCGGTGCAATTGTTGCCGCCCGGTGTGCACCTGGCGATGAACGGTCAGATTTTCGCGCCCGACCGGGTGCGCAAGAATCGCGAACGCGGCCGCTTCGAGCCGCTTGCCGATTGAACCCCGCGCCACGCGGCCCGACGCCGACGGAACGACGATGACGATGCGTAGCAAGGCCCGGATACTGTTGCCGCTGCTGGTCATCGGCATCGCGGCCGTCGTATACCACGCGCTGCTTGCCAGCAAGAGCGAACGACCGAAACCGCAACTCGCGGAAAAGGTCTGGCAAATCGAGACCATCAGGGCCGAGCCGCAATCGCTCGCGCCGAGCGTCACCCTCTACGGGCGAATCGAGTCGCCGGAACGCCTGCAGGCCGGCGCTCCCGGCGCCGGCGTCGTCGAACGGGTTTTCGTTCGCAACGGCTCGCGCGTGCCGCGCGGGCAGCTGCTGGCTCGACTCGATCCCCGCGATTTCGAGGCCGCGCTGCGCCAGTCCGAAGCCGATCTGCGCGACATCGAAAATCAGCTCGACGAGCTGCAGATCCGCCATCGCGCCGACCGCAGTGCGCTCGCTACCGAACGTGAATTGATGACCCTCGCCGAGGCCGAGGTCGAGCGCCTGGCCAAGCTGCAACGGCAAAATCTCAGCGCCGATACCGCGCTCAACGCGGCGCGCAGCGAACTCGAGCGGCGCCGCCTCGCGGTGCTGTCGCGCGAGCTCGATGTCGACAGCTTCCCCGCGCGGCTCAAGGCGTTCGAAGCGCGACGCGATCGCGCGCGGGCGCGGGTCGACCAGGACCGCCTCGCGCTTACCCGCGCCGAAATCTCGGCGCCGTTCGATGCCATCGTCAGCCGGGTTGCGGTCGCCGCCGGTGATCGCGTTGCCACCGGCCAGGTGTTGCTCGAGTTGTTTCCACTCGACAGCCTCGAGATTCGCGCCCACCTGCCACTCAAGTACATGGACACGGTGCGCCGCGCGCTCGGGGCCGACCAGTCGCTCGAGGCGGTCGTCAACCGGGGCGGCGAGCGCCGCCGCTTCGCGCTGCTGCGCCTGGCCGGCGAGGCCGAGGCAACCGGTATCGATATCTACTTCGATGCCAGCGCCTCCGGCGAGCGCCTGCGCCCCGGCGAACTGCTGGCGCTGGACCTCGAGCTGCCGAGCGAGGATGGTGTCTATGCCTTGCCGTACCAGGCCATTTACGGCAATTCACGGATTTATCGAGTTGTCGACGATCGGCTGCAGGCGCTCGATGTCGTCACCGTCGGCCAGAATCGCGATGCCGACGGCGACACGCGGGTGTTGATCCGCAGCGACCGGATCGCGCCGGGCGACCGGATCGCGGTCACCCACCTGCCGAACGCGGTCACCGGCCTCAGGGTCCGAACCGATGGCGACTAGCCTGCTCGGCGTCTTCGCGCGACACCGCGTCGCCGCCAATTTACTGATGGCGATGATGCTGCTGGCCGGTGTGATCGCGTTGCAGAAACTCAACGTGCAGTTCTTCCCCAACTTCGAGCTCGACCAGATCACGGTGTCGACGGTCTGGAGCGGCGCCAGCGCCGAGGACGTCGAAAGCGCGATCACGATCCCGCTCGAGCAACGCCTGCGGAGCATCGACCGGCTCAAGGAGATGACCTCGACCTCGGCCAGCGGCGTTTCCGGCATCACCCTCGAATTCGAGGAAGACAGCAACATGGTGTTCGCCCTCGAGGAGGTCAAGAAACAGGTAGACAACTTCACCAATCTGCCGGCCGACGCCGAAAAACCCGAGGTTGCCCAGGCGGTGCGCTACGAGTCGGTCGCCCGCCTGCTCGTGACCGGCACGGCCCGGACCGACGAAATGCGCGGGCTGGTGCGCCAGTTCGAACGCGAGCTGATCGCGGCCGGCATCGACAAGGTCGACATCGTCGGCCTGCCCGAGCGCCAGATCCAGATCGAGCTCGCCGCCGAGCAACTGCAGCGGCTCGGGATCGGCCTCGATGAACTCGCGCGACGAATCGACGCCGAGAGCCAGGACTTGCCGGCCGGCCTGATCGGCGAGGACGACGGGACCCGCGAAATTCGCGGCCAGAACCAGCGCCGATCGCCGCAGGATTTTGCCGATCTCGCCATCGTCACGTCGGCCGATGCGCGCGTGCGCCTCGGCGATCTCGCGCGCATCGAACTGGCCGATCAGCCCGGCGCGTCGACGATCAGCCGTAACCGCAACAACGCGGTCGTGCTGGTGCTCAGACGCAATGAAAGCGGCGATTCGCTCGACGCCGCACGGGTGCTGCAAACCTGGCTCGACGAGGCGCGCCCGCGGCTGCCGCCGAACATCGAGATCGAGGTCTTCAACGAACGCTGGCAATTGATCAAGGATCGCATCCTGCTGCTGGTCAAAAACGGCGTCGGCGGTCTCGCGCTGTTACTCGTCATTCTGTACCTGTTTCTGTCGGCGCGGGTCGCGTTCTGGGTCGCGGTCGGCATCCCGGTCTCGTTCATGGCGACGCTCGCGGTACTTTATCTCGCCGGCGGCTCGATCAACATGATTACGCTGTTCGCACTGATCATGGCGCTCGGCATCATCGTCGACGACGCGATCGTCGTCGGCGAGGACGCGCAGGCGCATTTCGACATGGGCGAAGACCCGCTGATGGCTTCCGAGGGCGGCGCGCGGCGCATGCTGGCACCGGTGCTGGCTTCGTCGCTGACGACGATCGCGGCCTTCTTGCCGCTGATGCTGATCGGCGGCCACATGGGCAACATCATGATGTCGATTCCGCTCGTCATTATCTGCGTCATCGTCGCTTCGCTGATCGAAAGCTTCCTGATTCTGCCCGGTCACCTGCGCCACGCTTTCGTCCGCGGCGGGCATACCGAAACGCGGCTGCGGCGCCGGCTCAACCGCGGTTTCGAACACCTGCGCGACGTCTATTTCCGCCGCCTGGTCAGGCTCGCGATCGAGTTTCGCTGGACCACGGTCGCGACCGCGCTGGCTTTCCTGATCATCGCCGCGGGCCTGTTCTTCGGCGGCCGCACCGGCTGGCAATTCTTTCCGTCGCCCGAATCGACGACGGTCTACGCCAACGTTCGCTTCGTTTCCGGCACCAGCGAGGCGGTCGTCGACCGTTTCATGGATCGCGTCGAGGCCGAACTCGGCAACGTCATCGCCGATCTCGACGAAACCGTCGTGTCGACTTACTACCGCGTGCACGGTTCGACCGTCGGCCG
>JBPEYE010000173.1:0-2203 GCA_052030825.1 Gammaproteobacteria bacterium
GCTTGCGCTCGTCGATCTGGCGCAATTGCGCTTTCTTGCGATCGCCCCACTGGCGCTCGAGGTTCTCGACCTGCTCGCGAATCGCCTGCTGGCGCTTTTCGGCGAGCTCGGCGCGTCGCAGCGTGCGCTCAACCTCGTCGCTGAATTGCGCGACGCGGCTCTGATCGAGTAGCCGCTGCGCCTGTCGCAACCGCTCGGCGGCCTCGCGCGCCTGTTCGGCGCTTTGGCCGCTGCCGCCGCCGGCGGCGTCGGCGGCGCGGCGCATCGCTTCGGCGGCGTCGCGCATTTGCTGGATCGATTGTTGCATTTGCGCGTTCGGTTCGTTGCGCGTCAGGCGTTCGAGGCGGCGCGCCATTTCCTCGAGTTCCTCGGCCAGCGCGCGCTGACGCTCGGCATTGCTGCTGTCGGGATTACCGCCGAGCTGGCGCAGGCTGCGCTCGAGTTCGCGCTGCTGTCGCCGCGCAAGCTCCTGCAATCGTTTGAGGGTTTCGTCGATCAGCTGTTCGGGCGATTGCTGCTGGGCGTGCTGCACGCTGTCGTACTGGTTGCGCAGCTTGTCCATCTCGAGTTGAAACAGGTTGGCGAGATCCTCGAGGTTCGAGCTGCTGTCGCCGCCGCCGTTCTGGTTGCCGAGCGCGACGTTGATGTCGCGAAACGCGGCGTCGGCGCGCTGCAGGTGCTTGAGCGCGATCTGTGCGTCGGTGAGTGCGGGCTCGATCTCGCTTGCCTTGAGTTGGGTTTCGACTTCACGCATTGCCGCGGCGGCACGCGGCAATTCGGCGGTAATGATCTTGTAATGTTCGTCGAGCTGGGTCATTGGCCGGCGATTGATGCGGCGAATGATGGCTTCGACCCGATCGCGGATTCGCGCCTGCGCCTTCGCCAGCAGTTCGAGGTTGTCGCGATAGCCGTCGTCGTCGTACTGGTCGCGGTCGCGGATCATCTTGAAGGTCGCGACCACGAACTGCTTTTGCTGTTCGGACAGGAAGCCCTGTTGCTGCTGGCCGCCCTGGGCGCCGCCACCACCGCCGCCCTGTTGCTGCGCGCTGCGGTAGTTCAGGCTGAACGGTCGAACCTGGTAAAAAAAGATATCGCTGGTCGCGGTGCGAGCGGCGCCGTCGGGGCCGCGATCCTCGGCCTGCACGTAATACGAGATCAGGTCACCGGGCGCGAGATCGAGTTCTTCGAGAAACAATACGTGGTCGGCGCTGACGACACGCTCGGATTCCCCGCCGGTTTCGGTCAGCAAGGAGATGCGCTGTTCGGGTTCGCCGTTGACCGAGAGCACGAGATCGAGTCGGGCGACACCCTGGTCGTCGTCGGCGCGTACCCGCATGACCGGTTCTTCGACCATGCTGACCTTGACGTCGCGCCCCGGGCTTAAAATCGAGACACCCGGCCGACGGTCGTCGAGCGCGGTGATTCGATACTCGGGAGACGCGTCGGCCGCCACGCCGCCGGCACGTGCGAACTGGATGCGGTAGGCGCCGTCGCGCGCGATCTCGATCGTGCCGGCCCACGCGCCGTCGGTTCCGGCGTCGAGGGCAATGCGATTGCCGTCGTCGAGCAGCAGCGCGCCGCCCGGAATCGGGCTACTCGGCGTGACCAGCACGTCGACGCGGGTGCCGACCAGCGCGGTGATGTCGCCGCTGCCCTCGAAGATTTCGGGTTGAAGGCGGGTATAGGCCGGGTAGCGGAATCGCAACCGCAGGTTTTCGATGACCGGGATATCGGCGACGCTGATGCGGTAAGTCGGCGTCTGCTGGCCAGCGGCGCGGACGAAGTAATCGACGTCGCGGGCGACGTCGAAGAGGAAGGTTTCGTAGAGTCCGCCGGTATCGCCGGCGGCCATCGTCGTTTGGGTCCACGAAACGCCGCCATCGGGGGAAGTGAACAACCAGACGTCGCCGCCGTCGTAACCGGGAATTCGCAGGCTGACGAGCTGATCGCCACCGCGCGGAATTTCGACATCACCGGGACTCAGCTCGAGCCGGTACGGCGAGTACTCGGCGGCGCTGGTCCACGGCATGAGCAGCGCCGGCGCGCCGAGCCGCAGAAACTCGGGCGGCCAGACGCCGAGCGCGAGCAGCGCGCTGGCGAGCGCTAGCAAGCGGATGCCGGCACGGCGCAGCGCGGGTCCCTCGACGCGATCGCCGTGGCGAATTTCGGCGCAGGCCGCGAGCGCCCGTCGCGCAAGATCGCG
>JBPEYE010000174.1:0-1586 GCA_052030825.1 Gammaproteobacteria bacterium
ACCGTGCTCGCGCTCGAGGCGCGCGCGCAGGACTGGCTCGCCGAAAATTCGCCGCCCGGCATGCAGGTTTCCGGCGCGAGTCCGACGATCATGTTCAGCCACATCGGCGAGCGCAACATCAAGAGCATGCTGCTCGGCACCACCGTTGCGCTGATCCTGATTTCGCTGATCCTCGTGTTCGCGCTGCGCTCGCTCAAGATCGGTTTGCTGAGCCTGGTGCCGAACCTGATTCCGGCAGCGCTCGCGTTCGGCGCCTGGGGCATGCTGGTCGGCCAGGTCGGCCTCGCGCTGTCGGTCGTCACCGGCATGACGCTCGGCATCGTCGTCGACGATACCGTGCATTTCCTCAGCAAGTACCTGCGCGCACGGCGCGAAAAAGGTCTCGAGCCGCCCGACGCGGTGCGCTACGCGTTCAACACCGTCGGTCTCGCGCTGGTCGTGACCTCGCTGGTGCTGATCGCCGGCTTCGGCGTGCTGGCGTTCTCGGCCTTCGTGCTGAACTCGCAGATGGCGATCATGACCGCGGTCACGATCGTGTTCGCGATCGTCGCCGATTTTCTGCTGCTGCCGCCGCTGCTGATGGCGCTCGACCGAGAGCGCAAGCCCGCCGACCGCGCGGCCAGCGGCGGCACGGTAAGCTACCAACCGCAGGAGCGAAGTAATGCCTAAATTGAATCCCCTGGTCGCGCTGGCACTGCTGGCCTTGCCGGCGGTGGTGATCGCAACGACCCCGGAGGAAAGAGGCCTCGAGATCGCGAAGGCGGCCGACGCCTACGACGCCGGCTTCGGCGATTTCGTCGCCGACATGAAGATGATCCTGGTCAACAAGGCCGGCGAGACGTCGACCCGCGAGATCCGCATTCGCACGCTCGAGGTCGAAAGCGACGGCGACAAGAGCCTGTCGATCTTCGACGAGCCGGCCGACGTCAAGGGCACCAAGATGCTGACCTACTCGCACGGACTCGAACCCGATGACCAGTGGCTCTACCTGCCGGCGCTCAAACGCGTCAAGCGCATCAGCTCACGCAACAAGTCCGGCCCGTTCATGGGCTCGACCTTCGCCTTCGAGGACCTCGGCTCGCAGGAAGTCGAGAAATACACCTACAAGTACCTGCGCGACGAGCCCTGCGGCGAGTGGACCTGCCACGTGATCGAGCGTTACCCGGCCTACGAGTATTCCGGCTACACGCGCCAGGTCGTCTGGCTCGACACCGAGGCCTACCGCATGGTCAAGGGCGAATTCTATGACCGCAAGCAGGCGCTGCTGAAGACCTTGACGATGAGCGACTACCAGCAGTTTCTCGATCACTACTGGCGCCCGGGTCGCATGGAGATGGTCAATCACCAGACCGGCAAGCGCACGATCCTCGAATGGACGAACTATCGTTTCCGCACCGGCTTGAGCGAGGCCGATTTCCGCGCGCAGACCCTGAAACGCACGAATTGATGCGCTGGATCCCCCCCATCCTCCTCCTCCAGTGCATTGTTACGGCGGCCCCTGCGGCCGCCGATTTTTCTGGCAATGTTGCAATCGAGGCGGTGACTTATTTCGAGGACGCGCAGTTCGACGACCAGTTCGACGACAA
>JBPEYE010000175.1:0-1586 GCA_052030825.1 Gammaproteobacteria bacterium
CCGGGCTGAATCTCGGGCCCGCGGTACGGATCCATCGCCCGCTGGCCGATGATTTCACGGGTCAGGCGCACGCAGGCGCGAAACGCCTCGATATCGTCTGCGTGCTGCAGGTAATTGAACAGAATTTCCGGCTTGTCCTCGACCCTCGGTGAGCGTGCGCGCACGTGGCCGCGGCTGCGCGGCTTGTTGTGGCCGACGTGAACCTGGAAACCGTGGCCATCGAATGCGGCATTGCCGTCATAACGCATCGCGCCGGGCAAAAAGTGATACTGGATGTCGGGCCACCTGACGCCGGGCTTCGAGCGGATGAAGGCGCAGGATTCGAAATGGTTGGTCGCGCCGAGCCCCTGGCGCGTCAGAATCCAGCGCGTGCCGATCAGGAACTTGCGCCACGGCGACAGTTCGGCATTGAGCGTGATCGGCGCCTTGCAGCGGAACTGGAAATAGAACTCGAGGTGATCCTGCAGGTTTTCGCCGACGCCGGGCAGGTCGTGCTGGACGTCAATGCCGGCCGCCTGAAGGGTCTCGCCCGGACCGATGCCCGACAGTTGCAGCAAGTGCGGCGACGCGATCGGCCCGGCCGACAGGATCACTTCGCGCGTCGCCGAGAGGGATTGCGCGCGGCCATCGCGGGTGAATTCGACGCCGGTCGCGCGCTTGCCGTCGAGCCGGACCCGCTGCGTCAACGCGCCGGTGACGACGTGCAGGTTCGGCCGCGCCCGCGCCGGCTTGAGATAAGCGTTGGCAGTCGACCAGCGCACGCCGTTTTTGACCGTCATGTGCATCGGGCCGAAGCCTTCCTGCTGGCGGCCGTTGTAATCCGCGGTTTTCAGGTAGCCCGCCTGCTCGCCGGCCTCGATGAAAGCGCGGTACAGCGGGTTTTGCATGTTGTTGCCGTTGTTGACCGCGAGCGGACCGCCCTGGGCACGGTATTCGTCGCTGCCGAATGCCCAGTCGTCGGCCTTGCGGAAATACGGCAGACAGTGACGATAACCCCAGTCTTTCGCCCCCTGTTCTTCCCATTCGTCGAAGTCGAGCGCGTGACCGCGCACGTAGACCATGCCGTTGATCGACGACGAACCGCCGAGCACCTTGCCGCGCGGGCAGTGCATGCGCCGGCCGTCGAGGCCGGGTTCGGGCTCGGATTCGTAGAACCAGTTGTACTTCGGCATGTTCATCGGGATCGACAGCGCGGTCGGCATCTGGATAAAAATGCTGCGATCGCTGCCGCCAAACTCGAGCAGCGCGACGGTCGTATCGGGGTCCTCGGTCAGCCGGTTGGCGAGCACGCAGCCGGCGGAACCCGCGCCGACGATGATGTAGTCGAATGAGTCAGTCATTTTTCAACGCGCTGAGACGAGGGCTCTTCATATTACTTTTACCGCGGAGCGTCAAGCCGGCAACCGCAGCTTCGGTCGGGATGACAGTCGGCGGCGGTCAAGGCTAGTCACTGCAATCTGTCTCGCGCGGCGCCGGTGTCGCATTCGCTGCGGCAAGGGGGACAGAGCAAGATCTCAGGAAGTCTCACCATCGAAGCCGATATCGTGCGCAATCGGGGACAGTCCGATTTCGCGCAGCGAAATCGC
>JBPEYE010000176.1:0-5349 GCA_052030825.1 Gammaproteobacteria bacterium
CCGGTTTCTTCCTGCAGGCTCTTGAGTTCGACGCGCATTGCCTGGCGCAGTTTGAGGTCGAGCGCCGACAGCGGTTCGTCGAGCAGCAGCACCTTGGGCCGCGGCGCGAGCGCCCTGGCGAGCGCAACGCGTTGCTGTTGACCGCCGGAGAGCTGCGACGGATGCCGCGCTGCGAACTCGCCGAGCTGCACCAGGTCGAGCGTTTCGTCGACGCGTTTGTCGACCTCGGATTTCGGATGCCCCAGCCGTCGTAAGCCGAAGGCGACGTTATCGGCGACGCTCATGTGCGGAAACAGCGCGTACTGCTGGAATACGGTGTTGACCGGACGCTTGTTCGGCGGCAAGTCCTCGATCTCCTCGCCGAACAAAAAGACCCGTCCCGACGTGACCGTCTCGAAGCCCGCGATGATTCGCAACAGCGTGGTCTTGCCGCAGCCGGACGGCCCCAGCAGGGTGAAAAACTCGTTATCCAGGATGTCGAGGCTGACGCCCGAGAGCGCGTGTACGCCGGTCGATCCCGAGCCGAAAATCTTTTCGACTTCGCGCACCTCGACGGCGGCCTGGGAGGCATTGGATGGCGACAATTCGATTTACCCCGGCGCCGACCGGCGCGTCTCTGGTCGCCCGGATCCGATTCGCGGTACGGACATGATTGGTTGTGTTTCCCCCGGTCACCCGCCGAAAATTATAAACATTCGTACCTCGGCGGTATATGGCCCCGGCGCGGCGAGATCTCGGGGCCGAGCTTCGGCCGGGTTCGGGCAACGCCATTCGGTTCTCGGTGGTCAACAATCGACCTCGCGGCATCGCCGCGGCATCACAAGCGTGAGCCGTGGATCAACGCTCGCGCGGACCGCTTTACGTGACGCTTGCCCCGGAGAATGGTTCGCGCGATGCTGCGGCGCATGGATCCGAATTCTCGCCCGCCGTATCTGCTGACGATTCTCGTGCTCACGCAGTTCGCCGGCACCTCGCTGTGGTTCGCCGGCAACGCGGTGATTTTCGACCTGCAGCGCGCCTGGGAGCTCGGCGACAGTGCGGTCGGACACGTCACCTCGGCGGTGCAGCTCGGCTTTATCAGCGGTACGCTGCTGTTCGCTATCCTCGTCGTCGCCGATCGTTTCTCGCCACGGATCGTGTTTTTCGTCTGCTCACTGCTCGGCGCCGTGGCCAATCTCGCGCTGCTGCTCGCGCCGCCGGGTATCGTGTCACTGCTGCTGCTGCGCTTCGCGACCGGCTTCTTTCTCGCCGGCATCTACCCGGTGGGCATGAAGATCGCCGCCGGCTGGTACGCCAGTGGCCTCGGTCGCGCGCTCGGATACCTCGTCGGCGCGCTGGTGCTCGGCACCGCGTTCCCGCACCTGATCCGCGGTGTCGGCGCCGAGTTGCCGTGGCAACAAGTCATGCTCGGCGCGTCGACGCTGGCGACGCTCGGCGGATTTTCGATGCTGTTGCTGGTACCCGACGGACCGCAGCTGCCGCGCGGTTCACCGTTCGACCCGCGCGCCCTCGGCAAGATCTTCGGGTCACGCGAATTTCGCGCCTCGGCATTCGGCTACTTCGGCCACATGTGGGAACTCTACGCGCTGTGGGCCTTCGTACCGTTATTGCTGCTGGCCTATATCGCGGAGCACGATGTCGTGATCAACGTGTCGC
The DNA here is from genome assembly GCA_052030825.1 of Gammaproteobacteria bacterium. Classification (GTDB taxonomy): domain Bacteria; phylum Pseudomonadota; class Gammaproteobacteria. Next base: position 1,657 of record JBPEYE010000176.1, read on the forward strand.
GCTGGACCTTCGCGATCATCGCGATCGGGTTCATCGGCTGTGCGCTCGGCGGGATCGTCTCGGCGCGCGCCGGCAGCGCCCGCGTCGCGTTCGTTCAGCTCGCGATTTCGGGTGCCTGCTGCGTACTCGCGCCGCTCGCGTTCGTCGCGCCGCCAGCGCTGTTTCTGGTCTTTGTGCTGGTCTGGGGATTGACCGTGGTCGGAGATTCGCCGCAATTCTCGGCGCTGAACGCCGCCCATGCGCCGCGCGCCTACGTCGGTTCGGCGTTGACGATCGTCAACTCGATCGGGTTTCTGATTACCGTAATCAGCATCCAGCTGTTCTCGGCGCTGCTGGCGCTCGTCGAGATTCAGTATCTCTTCTGGCTGCTGTTGCCGGGGCCGCTGTTCGGCCTGTGGGCAATGCGGCCGCTACTCGGCGGCGCTCAGCTCGCGAGGTAGACCGCGAACAGCAGCAGCAGAACCGTGATACCCTGCATCGCGACCCGCGCGAACATCAGCTGGGTCGAGTGCTCCCGGTCGAACTGCCCCCCGTGCGCCATCGACCAGATGCCGGTGCCGATCAGGCCGATCGTCGTCAACAGCGCGCCGACGATAATCCAGGTCAGGATAGTCATGCCACACCTCCGGGCGATTGATTCCGATGTTAAACCCGCCGCCGACCCGTCGCTTGACGCCGGTCAATGAACGTTTCGCCGGGGCGCTCGAGTTTCAGCGGTTCGTCACCACAACTTTGCCGATTCGGTACGGCGCGCCTGTGCTATCGTCGCGTTTTCGAACCTCGACGAAGCCATTCGGATTCCAGCTTGATTGCGCGCGCGCAGGACACCACCCCTACCCGGTCCGACTTGCCGGGCTACGGCTTCATGTTGCTGTCGGCGACCGGCGTCGTGTTTCTGCCGACCACCGCCAAGTTCGCGTTCGAAGCCGGCAGTAACGTGCTGACGGTCGCGGTGGCGCGCGGCCTCGTCGCAACCCTGATCCTGTTTGCCGCCGCGCTGCTGGTCGGCCGTACCCTCCGCCTGCCGCGCCGCCTGCTGCTGCCGAGCCTGGTCGTCGGGATTTCGAGCGCGCTGTTCGTCTACGGTATTTTCGGCGCGATCCTGTCGATCAACATCAGCCTCGCGCTGCTGATCCTGTTTCTCTATCCGCTCGGCATCGCGCTCTACGAGCACGCCGTCGGCACGACCCACCTGCGCCCGGCGCAGTGGCTGTTCGGCGTCGTCGCGATCGCCGGGCTCGGGCTGATGCTCGGCGTGCGCTTCGACGCGATCAGTTTCACCGGCGTCGCCTACGCGCTGCTCGCGATGCTCGCGACCGTCGTGCTGACCGTGGTCAACGTCCGCGTCGTCGCGGCCACCGGCTCGCTGGTCGCGAATTTCTACATGAGTTTGTGGACGCTCGTAATTTTCGCCGTCGCGCTCGCGCTCGCCGGCACGATCGAGTGGCCGCAATCGACGCTCGGCTGGAGCGGCCTGCTCGGCAACGGCGTCGCTTACTGCGTTTCCTGGGTCGCGTTCTTCGCCGGTGCCGGCATCCTCGGCGCGACCCGCGCAAGCATGTTCACGCTGTTCGAACCGGCGCTGGCGGCGTTCGTCGCGTGGCTGATCTTCGCCGAGAACTTCAGCCCGCCGCAGTGGGCCGGTTTCGCGGTCGTGCTGATTGCGCTGTTTTGCTTCGAAAAACAGGCGCGGATCCGGGCCTGATGCCCGCGCTCGCGTTCAAGCCGGTGCTGCTGCTCGGATCGCTGTCGCTGTTCTGGGGGCTCAACTGGCCCGGCATGAAGATCATTCTCGACGAGCTGACGGTCTGGTGGTTTCGCGCGCTGTGCCTCGTCGTCGGCGGCGTGATATTGCTGTCCGTTTCGGCGTTGTCGGGCAACCGCTGGCGCCTGGCCGGTGACGAAATTCGCCCGGTCATGCTGTGCGGCACCTTTGCGATCCTCGGCTGGATGATTTGCTCGGCCTACGGCGTGTCGCTGATGCCGGCCGGGCGCGCATCGATCATCGCCTTCACGATGCCGCTGTGGGCGACGCTGATCGCGGCGGTCGTGCTCGGCGAGCGCATCACGCCGGTCAAGGTGATCGGCCTCGCGCTCGGCCTCGCCGGGCTCGCGGCGCTGATCGGCCCCGATCTGGTCATCGTCGGGCAGGCACCGGTAGGCGCGCTGTTCATGCTCGGCGCGGCGGTGTCCTGGGCGATCGGCACGATCCTGATCAAGCGTATCGCGTGGCGCATCGCGCCGCTGACCAGCGTCGCCTGGCAATTGCTGTTCAGCGCGGCGCCGGTGACGCTGGTCGCACTCGCTCGCGAACCGCTTCCCGAATTCGGCGAGCTGAGTCCTGCCGCGCTGATCGCGCTGGCCTACCTGTTCCTGTTCCCGATGAGTTACTGCCAGTGGGCCTACTACAAGAGCGTGACGTTACTACCGGCGTCGATCGCCGCCATCGGCACCTTGCTGGTGCCGGTGATCGGCGTCTACTCGAGCCACCTGATTCTCGCCGAGCGCGTCGGTGCCGCCGACCTCGCCGCGCTGCTGTTGATCGTCGCCGCGCTGACGTTGACCCTGGTCGTCCCCGCCTGGCGCCACGCGCGCGGCACTCGCGTTACCCCCACCTGACCCAGCCGATAAATTCAGGTCAGCGTAAAACTTATTCTTCGGGTCGTCGGCCTCGCCGGCAAGTTCTTCGCTGACCCGAATTTACGGGTGGTAGCGGCTGACGGTGACGCGGTGCATCTTGCGATAGGCGTCGTAGTCACCAACCGCGTAGTGCAGCGTCGAGACATTGTCCCAGATGACCAGGTCATCGACCTGCCAGTGCACGCGCAGGTGGTAGCGCGGCAGCTTCAGCTGCTCGCGCAGCAGCTTCAGCAGCATGTCGCTCTCGGCGGCGGCGAGCTCGACGAAATGGGTCGCGAAGCAGTCGTCGACGCCGAGGTACCGGCGACCGGTGAGCGGATGGGTGCCCACCGCGGGGTGCAGGTTGCGGCGCAACTCGAGCGGATGGCTGCGCATCTTCTCGAGGCGTTCGAACTCGCGGTTGGCGAGCAGCGTCGGCTCGAACCCGTGCAGCTGATCGTGGACCACGGTCAGACCCTCGAGCAGCGATCGCAGCGGCGGCGACAGATCGGCGAGCACCGCTTCCATGTCGGCGAACATCGTATCGCCACCGCGCGGCGGCAGTTCGCGCGCGTGCAACAGCGAACAGTGCGGCGGATCCGGACGAAAAGTCATGTCCTTGTGCCAGTACTCGTTGTCGGGCGGCCGCAGTGGTCCGTTCTCGATAACCATGATCTCATCGAGACCATCGATCGTCGGGTAATCGGGGTGTCCGACGAGTTCGCCGAAGCGGCGCCCGAGCGCGACCTGCGCGGCCGGCGACAAATCCTGGTTCGGTAGCAGCAGTACCTTGTGAGTCAGCAACGCCTCGCGCAGTTGCGCGAAGGCCGCATCGTCGATCGGGTCGCAATCTACGGCGCCGACGACGCGCGCGCCGATCGAGCCGGTCAGCGGTTCGAACGTGAACCAATCGCTCACGGCTTCCAGATTTCCGGCGTCGGCAGCGTCGCCTTACCGGCGGCGACGCGTGCGCGGGTGCCGGCACGCTGGTACTCGTTGGTGGTCTCGGGCAGTTCGCGGGCGAGCGCTTCGATCCGCAGGCGCGCGGTTTGCGGCACGATGCGGCCGGCATCG
>JBPEYE010000177.1:0-3867 GCA_052030825.1 Gammaproteobacteria bacterium
AATTCGACGTCGCTGATGGTGAAGCCGACGAAGGCGAGGATCATGATCATCGACGCGATCGCCATGATGGCATTCATACCGGAGAAGAAGCCCGATTTCGCGACCAGGTCCTCCGGCTTGTAGATGGTTTCAATTTTCATTGTTCATACTCCTGCTGTGACCTAGCGTACCGTTCCGGAAGCGCCCTGCTGGGCCGCTTTCGCGAGCCACGCGTTAAAGGCTTCCTCGAGGCGGCCGTGATTTGCCGACCACCAGGCCGCGTCCGCTCGAATCGACAGCTTGTCCTCGTAAGCCGGGCCGTTCGGTATCTGCTCGAGCACGTCGTCGGGCAGCAGCGCCAGCGACGATTTACGCGTCGGGCCATTGGGCAAATGGCGAACCATGCTGGCAAGCGACTCGGAGGAGCTGGCGAAGCGGATGAAATCGAGCGCCTCGTCGACGTGACGACTGCCCTTGGGGATGCCGAACAGGTCGAGTTCGACCACGCGTCCGTCCCAGACCATCGAGAAATTGGCGCCGGGCTCGCGCGACGCGACCGCGCCGGTTGTTGCCCACACCATCGACATCGCGACTTCACCGCCATTCAGCAAGCGCACCGGCTCGCGTCCGGTTTGCCACAGCTTGAGGCCGGCTCTGATCGAATCCATCTTGGCGAGCGCGCGCTTGACCCCGGCGTCGGTTTCGAGCGTCGCGTAGACCTCGTCACGCGGCACGCCGTCCGCCATCAGCGCCCATTCCATGATGACCGTCGGATCCTTGCGAATCGCGCGCCGTCCGGGGAAGCGCTTGACGTCGAAAAAATCTTCGATCGACGCGGGTCGGGCGCTGCCGTAGGCATCGTTACGGTAGGCGAAGGCGGTCGCCCAGACAATCACGCCGACACCGCAGGGATTGAGCGCGCCGTCGACGAAATCCTGGCGCGCCGGCGTGCCGTCCTTGCCGGGCGGCAGCGCGACGTCACCGATACGCTCTAGCAGACCCTCGTTGCAGGCGCGTAGCGAATCCGCCTGGGTCAGGTCGACGACGTCCCAGACGACGTTGGCCGATTCGACCTGATCACGGATTTCGTGGATACCGCCGTTGTAGCTGGCGACGTTGACCTGGACCCTGGCATTTTCTTCGTAGGGCCGCACGAATCCCAGCATCTGGCTGCGCATGTAGGGGCCCGGCCAGGACGCGAACGTGATCTCGTGGTTCGCGTTCGGGCCCTGATGCGCAATACCGGTGAACGACGCGAGCGTTGCGCCGAACAATGCCAGGAGACAGAGAGACCGACGAAGGGATACACGATGATTTGACATCTTCGACTCCTCCGTTGTTGTTGTTGACGCGGTCGCCGGAGCGCGCCCGCTGGCGACCATTGTGCCACAGGATGCGGCGGCGTTCACGGAGTGGCGGGATGCGGCGCGCGGCGAGTATCGTTCAGACGCGCGGGTCGTGCAGACTGTAGCCGCGATCGCGGCGATAGCTAAGGTAGCTCGGACCGGGATTCCAGTCGCCGAGCACATAGCGCGTCAGCCCCGGTGCGTGGGCGTGCGCTGCCGGCCGGTGGGTATGGCCGTGAATGATCGTGTCGACGCCGAGGGTGGCAAAACACTGGCTCACCGCGTCCCCGTTGACGTCCATGATTTGCATCGATTTTTGCGCCATCGCCGCGGCGCTGTCGGCGCGCAGCCCGGCGGCGATCTGCTGGCGCTGCGCCAGCGGCTGCTCGAGAAACTCGGTCTGCCAGGCCGGGTCGCGCACCTGGGCGCGAAATGCCTGGTAGTCGTGGTCATCGGTGCACAGCGTGTCGCCGTGAATCAGCGCGACCCGGTCGTCACCGAGGGCGAGCAGTTCGGGCTCGTCGAGCAGGACGAGGCCGATCCGTTCGGCGAACGCCGGGCCAAGCAGGAAATCGCGGTTGCCGGCCAGAAAGTAGGTCGGGCTGTCGGCGGCGCGGCGCGCGAGCGCGTCGATTACCGCTTCGAGTCCGTCGAGCGGCGTATCGTCACCGAGCCAGACTTCGAACAGGTCGCCGAGGATGTAGATCCGTTCGGCGCCGGCCGCGCGCCGGTCGAGAAAATCGGCCAGCGCGGCGCCCACCTCGGGTCGCGATGCATCCAGGTGGCAGTCGGAGAAGAACAGGATTTCGCCGTGCATCTCCGGGCGTCGTTACTGCCGGCTGACCCCGGTGATTGCGATCGGCTCGAGCGGCACGTTCTGGTGACCACCCTTGTTGCCGGTGGGTACCTGCGCAATCGCGTCGACCACGTCCATGCCGTCGACGACCCGGCCGAACACGGCATAGCCCCAGCCCTGCATCGATTCGCTGGTGTAATTGAGGAAATCGTTGTCGACATGATTGATGAAGAATTGCGAGGTCGCGGAGTGCGGATCGCTGGTGCGCGCCATCGCCAGCGTGCCGCGCTCGTTCTTGAGGCCGTTTTGCGCCTCGTTCGCGATCGGCGCGCGGCCGCCGGGCTTGTCGCGCATGTCATCGGTCAGGCCGCCGCCCTGGATCATGAAATTCGGGATCACGCGGTGAAAAGTCGTGCCGGCATAGTAACCGTCGTCGACGTAGGCGAGGAAATTCTCGCTGCTCACCGGCGCGTTTTGCATGTCGAGCTCGATCGTGATGCCGCCCATGCTGGTTTCGATCACGACCGTCGGGTTGCCGTTCGAGGTTTCGTTCATCGTTGGATTACCTTTGATGTGGGGATAGAGAATCAGGGATAGCAAGGCTGCGATCAGGACAGCTATGGGCAAATAGATCTGTCTCATCGGCATTCCCGTTGCAACGAGCCTGCGAATTCTACTGATTTGTCGTCGCCGAGGGAAGCGCGTGCGCCGGGGCTTCCGCTACCCGAAAGCTTCTTTTAAACTCTGGCGGTTATTTTGTCACCGGCGTCCCATGACCGCGAAGCTCAGTATTTACAACAGCCTGACTCGGCGCAAGGAAAGCTTCGAGCCTATCGTCGCGGGCGAGATCCGCATGTACGTTTGCGGCATGACCGTCTACGACTACTGTCACATCGGCCACGCGCGGGTGCTGGTCGTGTTCGACGTGGTTTACCGGTTTCTGAGGCAGCTCGGTTACGACGTCACCTACGTGCGCAATATCACCGACATCGACGACAAGATCATCAAGCGCGCACACGAGAACGGTGAGCCGGTCGACGCGCTGACCGAGCGCTTCATCGCCGCGATGCACGAGGACGCCGATGCGCTCGGCGTATTGCGGCCGGACCTCGAGCCGCGCGCGACCGAAACCATCGGCCCGATCCTGGCGATGATCGAGCAGCTCGTCGAGCGCGGCTTCGCCTACCAGGCCGACAACGGCGACGTGTTTTACGCGGTCGACAAGTTTCCGGCTTACGGCCGCCTGTCGGGCAAGAAAACCGACGAGCTGCGCGCCGGCGAACGCGTCGAGGTCGACGTCAACAAGCGCGACCCGCTCGACTTCGTGCTGTGGAAAGCGGCCAAACCGGGCGAGCCCAGCTGGCCGTCGAGCTTCGGCGACGGGCGCCCGGGCTGGCACATCGAGTGTTCGGCGATGTCGACCAGCCTGCTCGGGGAACATTTCGACATTCATGGCGGCGGCCAGGACCTGCAGTTTCCGCATCATGAAAACGAAATCGCGCAAAGCGAAGCCGCCAGCGGGGGCCAGTTCGTCAACTACTGGATGCACAACGGTTTCGTTCGCGTCAACGAGGAAAAGATGTCCAAGTCGCTCGGCAATTTCTTCGTCCTGCGCGAGGTGCTCGAAACCTATCGCGCCGAGGAAATTCGCTACTTCATCGTCAGCAGCCACTACCGCAGCCAGCTCAACTACTCCGAGGAGCAGCTCGAGCACGCGCGCGCGGCGCTGACCCGGCTCTACTCGGC
>JBPEYE010000178.1:0-3671 GCA_052030825.1 Gammaproteobacteria bacterium
ACGGCGCCGACGACGCGCGCGCCGATCGAGCCGGTCAGCGGTTCGAACGTGAACCAATCGCTCACGGCTTCCAGATTTCCGGCGTCGGCAGCGTCGCCTTGCCGGCGGCGACGCGTGCGCGGGTGCCGGCACGCTGGTACTCGTTGGTGGTCTCGGGCAGTTCGCGGGCGAGCGCTTCGATCCGCAGGCGCGCGGTTTGCGGCACGATGCGGCCGGCATCGCCGAGGCCCTGGTGGCGCGCCCAGGCGGCGTATTTCTTGTGCATCTGGTGCGGCTGATAGACCGAAAGATCGTCCGGAACCAGGTCGTACTCGATCTCGAGCGCGCCGGCGGCGGCCGCGGCGGCGAGCAATGCCTCGCCGGCGCGAGTGCGCGCGACGATCGCATTGGTGCCCGGATCGGTTTCGCTGTCGACGCGGTTCGGCGATCCGCCGATCCAGGTGTCGGCGACGGCAAGATCCGCAGCCTCGCCGATCCCGTCGGGGCAGATTTTGCAGCGAAACGGCAGCGTCCAGGTGGTCTCGTCCTCGCCCCAGTAGTCGAGATAGTGAAATTCGCGCGCACCGGCGGCGGTTTCGACCCGCGTCGGTCCCGGACAGCCCTGGCCGCGATAGCGCAACGCGGTGACCTCGTCCGGATCGATCCCGACGCGCCGGTAAAAATCGCGGGTGCCCTGCGGCGTGCCGTAGCCGCCGCAAACCATTACCACGCAGTAACGCAGGAGTCGGTCGACGCGCGAATCCTGCGCCGCGTAATTGCGCAACGCGGCGACATCGCAGGGCTTGGCGAAGAACGCGAACGGCTGGTCACGATCGAGCGCCGCATCGATGGCAACCAGCGGCGCCGCCGGACCGTAGCGTGAGCCCGCCGCGGCGAGCACGTCTTCGCGACCAAAACTCAGGCAGGCTTCGCCGAAGCTCGGTTCGGTTGCGTGCGTCCTGACCTGGAGGATGAAATCGACGCGCTTCGATTCGAGCAGGTAAATGCCGAGCGCGGTCATCACACCGCCGGTCGAACCCTCGAAGCGAATTTCCGGGTCGGCCGCCCAGGCGCGCACGATACGCCGCCACGGTCCCCAGACGTTGTCGAGGCGGGTGTCGGCTTCGACCAGCCGCTCCGGCAAGCCCTCGATGCGCGTGCCCGGGCAGGCGGCGTAAATCCGGTCGACCGTGGCGTGGTCGAGCTCGCCGACGACGACCGGCGCCTCGTAGCCGCTCGTGGTCTTGCAGACGCGTACGCGCGCGCTGCCGGCAATCGCTTCGCACAGCCCACAGCCGATGCACAGCCCCTGCTCGACGATGGCATGGAGGCGTTCGGCGGGCGACGCCGGGCTATTCAAAGCCGGTTCCCATCGCGTCGCGCCACAACTGCTGGATCGCCGCGACCGCGTGTTCCGAGTACTGCGATTTTTCGGCGTCGACCATCAGCGGGCCCGGCGCATAACCGCGGCTGCCGAGCCCCTGCTGGACGCGCTCGACGATCGGGATGTCCTCGGCGAAGGTTGCGCGTGCGTGGTGCTCGATCAGTTCGCGCTCCCAGGCCTCGGGTTCGGCGCGCGGCAGGTACCAGTCGACCGTAACCCGGGTGCGGTCGACCGCGAGCGGCGTCCAGCGCCAGCAATGCACGCGCCCGCCCGGGTAACGCTGGAAGGCAAAATTCGGCCACAGCCACCAGACCACGAATTCTTCGTCGGCGCCGACCTCGGCGCGGTAGGCTTCGAGGTCGGTTCGTGCGCGCGAGCGGTGACATTGCGAGTGGGCGAACACCTCGATCCGGTAGGTCCCCGGATCGACGATGCCGCGAGTAAAGTCACGATGCAGGAGTTCGCAGTGGTAACACTCGGAAAAATTTTCGACCGCAACCTTCCAGTTGGCGGCGAGCAACGCCTCGGTGCGATGGGCAAACGTCAGCCGCGGCAGCTCGGGCGCGCAGGCGACGAGATCGGCGAGCAGTTCCGGCGCCTGCGCGACCAGCGACGGCGCGTCGTCGTCGAGGTTGACGAACACGAGTCCGTGATGCAACTCGACCCGGCAGCGCGGCAGCCGGTAATCGCCGACATCGAATCCGGCGACATTGTGCGCGTTCGGCGCGGCGATCAATCGGCCGCCGCGATCGTAAGTCCAGCCGTGATACGGGCAGGCAATACGCTGTCTGCACCCGTCGCCGTCGAGCAAGCGCGCGGCGCGGTGCGCGCAAACGTTGAACAATGCGTTGACGGTCTCCGGATCCTCGCGAATCACGACGAGGCTCTCGCCCGCGATCTCGCAGACGAAATAGTCCCCCGGCTCGCGCAATTGCTCGCCGTGGCCGACGAACTGCCAGCTATGGGCGAAAACCGCGTCGCGCTCGGCGCGATAGAGCGCAGCGTCGGTGTAGGCGCGCCCCGGCAGCGTCGCAATCAGGGTTTTTGCGAACTGGTTCACAAACCGGATTCTACCGCGTTCGGCGAGCACGCGAATCCCCCGTTTTTCACCGATTTTTCACAGCGGCGGCGTAAAACATCCGCATGAACGAAAACCGGACAAGCCTGACAGGTGTAGCGATGGACAAAATATTGCTGAAGCTGACCCTCGCGCTGTTTACGGTGCTCGCGGTCCTCGGACTCAACCAGGTCTACGCGGCATCGACGCCGCTCGAGTACCACGCCGACGCCCGGATGCGTCACGTCGATGGCACCGCGGTCGACCAGACTTATGGTTACCTGCGGGTCATCGCCGACGGCTCTGGCCACGGCCTCGTCGACGTCATGTTTTCGAACGGCAATTCGCAACTGAAGGCCCGCTTCAACGCGCGCGTCGAGTTCCGCGATGCCAGCGGCCGGATCGTCCGCGAGGAGCACTTCGCCTGCCGTCTCGGCCGTGCCGGTTCCGGCGGCACCCGCGAGTGCAAGGTCAGCCGGATGCTGAAGCGCTCGTGGTTCGATTCGGTCGAAGTCGATTTCTACCTGACCGATATCCCGCGACCGAACTTCGTCTCGCAACTGACAACCGATTGACAACGGGAGTTTCCGTCAAAAACACCCCGACCCGGGGCGTCTGATACGGGTCAGAGAGCAACTCTTTTCCTGGCAACCCGGCTCTCTGACCCGTATTTTTTTCACCATCACGACGATTCGCACACCGACGGCACGACTCGCATGCGAGTTACGCCCGTGATGACACTCGAATGCTGTCGCTTCCGGTCAGCGGATGCCTCGCGAGGATCATTCGACCCAGTCGTAAAGCGGTTTGCCCTTGTCGACGATGTGGGTGGTGAAAATACGCAGCGGCGTGTCCCCGACAATCGTGAACCCGCCGTGGTGTTCGCCACGGGTGAAATGGAGCACGGTGCCGGTCGGGATTGCCACCGGGTCCTTTCCGGGTGCCTGAATCAGGCCGCCCTGCAACACGTAGCCGGTTTCGATGCCGTGATGGAAATGCCGGGGAATGGAATCTCCCGGCCGGTACTCGCTGATCGACGACACGAATTCCATCCCCGGCGCACCCTCGATGTCCGCGCGCGCGACTTCGGTTCGCTGACCGGCTTGCTCGGCCTGTGCCGACGCGACGATCGCGAACATGAGCAGGACTCCGCAAACTACGATTTTCAAGCTGCGCATCTCGACTCCTCCCGGTTGCCGGCGCCCGGCCGTGCAGACGCCCATCCGGATCGCATAAAACAAAGCGGACTCC
>JBPEYE010000179.1:0-2675 GCA_052030825.1 Gammaproteobacteria bacterium
CAGGGCTGCGCGATGATTTTCGCCGCGACCTATATCCTGCTGAACCTGTTTGCCGACATCATCGCGATTATCACCAACCCGAGGCTGTTGCATCCCCGATGAGCCGCGACGACGAACTCCACCCCAGCCACGACGCCGAGATCGCCAGCCAGCATCACGACGATCTCGACCTCGCCGAGACCGGTTACTCGGCGGCCGGCGAGGTCGGCCAGATTCGCGCCCGGCGGACGTTTACCGAGAACGTCTGGCGCGGACTCAAATCGGCGCCGCCGACCGCGCTGTTCGGCCTAACCGTCATCACGATTTACATCCTGTTCGCGCTGTTTGCGCCGCTGCTCGCGCCCTACGGCGAGGCCGAAATCTTCGATCTTTCATATGCCCCGTGGGGCGACGAGTTCCTGCTCGGCACCGATCAGCTCGGCCGTGACATCCTGTCGCGCCTGATTTACGGCGCACGCAACACGGTTGGCATCGCGTTCATCACGACCATGCTTGCGTTTTTCATCGGTGGCGGTCTCGGCATCGCCGCGGCGATCAGGAACGGCGGCTGGATCGACAACCTGCTGAGCCGCTCGGTCGACGTGCTGATGGCGATCCCGAGCCTGATTTTCGCACTGATCCTGCTGTCGATGTTCGGCGCCAACACGATCAATTTGATTTTGATCATCGCGGTGCTCGATTCGACCCGCGTGTTCCGCATCGCCCGCGCGACTTCGCTTAACGTCGTCGTCATGGATTACGTCGAAGCCGCGCGCCTGCGTGGCGAAAAGCTCGGCTGGATCCTGCGCCGCGAGATTTTACCCAATATCATGCCGCCGCTGGTCGCCGAGTTCGGCCTGCGCTTCTGCTTCGTGTTCCTGACGATCGCGTCGTTGTCGTTCCTCGGCGTCGGTATCCAGCCGCCGACCGCGGACTGGGGCTCGATGGTGCGCGAAACCGCCGGCCTGATCCAGTTCGCCGAATACGACATCACCGCGGCGATGACGCCGATGCTGCCGGCGGCCGCGATTGCGTTGCTGACGGTGGCGGTCAACTTCGTCGTCGACTGGTTCCTGCACAAGACCAGCGGCCTGAAAGACTGAGCAATCGTATGACCGACCAAACCCATCGCGGACAGAAAGGCGACATCCTGCTCGAGATGCGCGACATCGTCATCGATGGCTACAGCGACGACCAGTGGCACGAAATCGTCAAGGGTGTCGACGTCACGCTGCGCCGTGGTGAAGTCATGGGCCTGATCGGCGAGTCCGGCGCCGGCAAGTCGACGCTCGGCCTCGCCGCGATGGGCTTCGCTCGCCCTGGCTGCCGGATTACCAGCGGCACGATCCTGTTCGACGGCATCGATCTGATGAAGGCATCGGAAAGCGAAAAACGCAAGCTGCGCGGCTCGCGCATCGCCTACGTCGCGCAATCAGCGGCGGCGTCGTTCAACCCGGCGCACAAGCTGATCGATCAGACCGTCGAGGCGACCGTGCGTCGCCTCGGCAAGTCCGAAAGCGAGGCCATGGCGGACGCGCGCAAGCTCTACCGCGACTTGCAGCTGCCCGACCCGGACAACATCGGCGAACGCTATCCGCACCAGGTTTCGGGCGGCCAGCTGCAGCGCGTGATGACCGCGATGGCGATGTCGCCGCGGCCCGACCTGATCATCTTCGACGAACCGACCACCGCGCTCGATGTCACCACTCAGGTCGAGGTGCTGGCGTCGATGCGCGAAATCGTCGACCAGTACAACACCGCGGCAATCTACATTACCCACGATCTCGCCGTGGTCGCGCAAATGGCCGACAAGATCAAGGTGCTGCGTTACGGCGAAACCATCGAGGACGCGGACACGCGAACCATGCTGGCAAGCCCGAAAAAGGCGTATACCAAGTCCCTGTGGTCGGTCCGCTCGATCGAAAAAGAGGAAGAATCGTCCGAGGACAATATTTTGCGCGTCGACGGGGTCGACGCGAGCTACGGCGGCAGCGTCAAGGTACTCGACAACGTCACGATCGACGTACCGCGCGGGCACACGGTCGCGATCGTCGGCGAGTCGGGCTCCGGCAAGTCGACCACCGCGCGCGCGATCACCGGTTTGTTGCCGCCGAGCAAGGGCCAGGTGCTGTTCAACGGCAAGCCGCTGCCGCCGGCGCTGAAACAGCGAAGCCTCGAACAGCTGCAGAAGATCCAGATGATCTACCAGATGGCCGACACCGCGATGAACCCGCGCCATACCGTGCGCGACATTATCGGTCGGCCGCTCGAATTCTATCTCGGGCTGTCCGGCAAGGCGCGCGATAGCCGCCTGCTCGAGCTGCTCGAGATGATCGAGCTCAACGAGAGTTTTGTCGACCGGCTGCCGGCCGAGCTGTCGGGTGGGCAGAAGCAACGGATCTGCATCGCGCGCGCGCTCGCCGCCAACCCGGACCTGATCATTTGCGACGAGGTCACCTCCGCGCTCGACCAGATCGTGCAAAAAGGGATTCTCGAATTGTTGCTAAGACTGCAACGGGAACTCGGCCTGACCTATATTTTCATCACCCACGACATCGCCACGGTCAAGGCGATATCCGACCAGATCGTCGTCATGTTCCAGGGTCGCGTCGTCGAGCAGGGCATGAAGAGCGAAATCCTGTCGCCGCCCTTCCCCGATTACACCAAGCTGCTGCTGTCGTCGGTGCCGGAAATGG
>JBPEYE010000018.1:0-30874 GCA_052030825.1 Gammaproteobacteria bacterium
TCGAGCGCTTCGCGCAGCGGCGCCGGACTCGAATGCACGTCACTGACGAGGCCGATGCGGGTCGTCATGATTGCCTCCGGGATTCACCGCAGCCGGGATCGCAGGTCGGTTCGGTCCTCGATTTCGCGCTTGAGCGCGAGGATCGTCGTACGGGGTTCCCAGGGATAGTCGACATCGTCGCGAACCGGCGCCCAGAACAGGCGCCCCGAGTACCGCCACGGGTCGAGCACGAGGCCTTCGTAGAGCGAGTCGCCGCGCGCGCTGACGACGACGGTGCTGTGTTCGAGCCGAAACGCGCTGCGGTAGTTGGCAATCGCCCAGTGCAAATCGAGACTCCGCAAGCGCGCCTTCTTGAGTCGCCGCATCAAATCCTCGGTCCAGTCGACGCATAACCCGCGCGGTTTGATCCCGAGGTTGACCAGCAGGTTATGGTAAACCGGTGACGAGCCGCTGACCTCGTAGCGCTCGGCCAGCACCAGCGAGTACTCGATCGCGAGCCGCGCGGCGCGTTCGGCTTCGTCCGCATCGACATCGCCGCCGAGCGCGCGAATGTCGCGCGCTAGCTGCGCAACCCGTTGCTCGTGCGCGTCGGTCGAAAGCGCGAGCGGCGGACCACTGCCGGCGCAGCCGGCAAGCATGACCAGCGCGGCCAGCCAACCGGTGCACCGGCGTCTGGATCGCGGCTGACGGCGAAAATCGATTTCGGCATGCATGGGGTAAACAACTTAGCCAAAGCGCCCCATTTTGTCGAGCCGCGCGATGGGCATCTCTGCTAAACTGGCCCGCGGTCGAATTCTCCGGGCAGCCCCATGATCTCTCTCAGCGAACGACTCGAGAACCGCGAACTACTGCTGCTCGACGGCGGCGTCAGCACCGAGATCCGTCGTCGCGGCGTTGCCCTCGACGAGAACGTCTGGAGCGGTTTGACCACCAAGACGCATCCGGACGAAGTCCGCGCGGTGCACGAAGATTACATCCGCGCCGGCGCCAGGGTGATTACCGCCAATACCTATTCGACCGCGCGCCACGTGCTCGAGAGTATCAACCTCGGCCACGAGGCCAAGCTGCTGAACCTGAAATCGGTACAGCTCGCGCAGCAGGCGCGCGACGCGGTTGCCGACGACGACGTCTACATCGCCGGTTCGATGTCGAGCATGCCGCCGCTGACCAGCCACTACGAGGTCGCGACCGGCGAGCACGTCGAGGCGAGCTATCGCGAACTGGCCGGCGTGCTGGCCGAGGCCGGCGTCGACCTGATTATTTGCGAAATGATGCGCGACGTCGAAAACGCGAGCATCGTCATCGCCGCGGCGCTCGAAACCGGTCTGCCGGTCTGGATCGGCTACAGCACGATGATGGCTGATAATGACGCCGACGTCCGCAGCCTGCGCTGGAAGAACCGCGACGATACCACCAGCGCGCACGATTTCGGCAACATGCTGGAGCAACTCGATACCGCCGCCGCACAGGCCGCCGGCATCATGCACACCCGGGTCGAGCACGTCGCGCCCGCATTGAAAGTGCTCGGCCAGCACTGGTCGGGCCCGATGCTGGCCTATGCCGAAACCGGCAACCTGATTCTGCCCGATTTTCACTACGACGAAGTCTACCCGCCGGTCGACTACACCGCGGTCGTGCGCGGCTGGATCGAAGATTACGGCGTGCAAATCGTCGGCGGCTGCTGCGGCACCGGTCCCGAGCACATCCGCGCGCTGCAGGAAATGCTCGCCACGCTCGGGCACTGACGCTGGGCGCGGAATCCGCCACCGCCGGCTGGCGGGACATCCTCAATCGCGAACACGCGGCGTCGCTGGCGCTGACCTGCTTCGCCGTCTGGCTGCACGCGGCGGACAGCCTGCTGGTGGCGACGATGATCCCGGCCATCGTCGCCGACATCGGCGGGGTCAACCTGATCGCCTGGACGGTCGCGCTCTACCAGCTGGGCTCGATCGTTGCCGGCGCCGCGAGCGGATTGCTCGCCAGCCGTTACGGTGTGCGCGTGCCGCTGGCCTTCGGTGCCGCGGTTTACGGGATCGGCTGCGCGGTCAGCGCGTTGGCTCCGGAGATGTGGATCATGCTGGTCGGGCGCCAGCTGCAGGGTCTAGGCGGCGGCGCGTTGATTGCGGTTTCCTTCGTTGCCCTTGGCCTGTTGTTCCCGTCGCGCCTCTTGCCGCGCGCGATGGCGGCGGTTTCGTTTGTCTGGGGCACTTCGGCTTTTCTCGGCCCGCTGGTTGGCGGACTGTTTGTCGAATACGCGGACTGGCGCGGTGGGTTCTGGTTTTTTGCCGCGCAGGCGGCTTTGCTCGTCGTTTGGCTGCTGACCCAGCGCCGCGCCGAGTTTGACCGGCGACAGGCAGAGCCGACGGGGCGCTTCCCGTTCTGGCGTCTCGGCTGGTTGTCGCTCGGTGTGCTCGCGGTGGCATGGGCCGGCGTCGAAATTCGACCGCTGGCAACACCGGCCGCGCTCGGCATTGGCCTTGCGTGCCTGTTGCTCTTTCTGCGACTCGACGGACGGCACGATCGCAACCGGTTGCTGCCGCGTCGGCCGATCGGTTTCGGCGATCGACTCGCCGCCGGTTACACGATGATCCTGTGCGCGACCACCGCAACGATTGCGATCGGCGTCTACGGTCCGTTGCTGATGACGCTGCTCCACGGCACCTCGGCGCTGGTCGCGGGCTACGTCGTCGCCTGCTCGTCGATTGGCTGGAGCGTCGCCGCGGTCGCCATCGCCGGTATCGCCGAGCGTCACGACCGGCGCATGATCCTGTTCGGCATGACGCTCGCCTGCATTAGCGTGATCGGCTTCGCGTTCAGCGTCGCGCAGGGTCCGGTCTGGCTGATCGCCGTGTTTGCGTTCGTCGAGGGCGCCGGATTTGGCGCCTGCTGGAGTTTCGTGCTGCGCCGGATCACGCGGCTCGCCGGCGCCGACGAACGTCAACGCGCGACCGCGGCAATGCCGACGATCCAGCGCTTTGGCTATGCCGTTGGCGCCGCCTGGATCGGTATCGTCGGCAACGCCGTCGGGCTCGAGCGCATGCCGACGGTGGCGGTGGCAGCAAGTGCGGCGCCGTTGATTTTCGCCGCCTGCCTGCCATTTGCGCTGCTCGCGCTGATTGCCGCCTGGCGTTTCGTTGCCGCCGAAACGTCGACCTGAGCCGCGGCTGCGGCGCGCAGGATCCAAAATGGCTCAACTCACGGCACCGGCTGCCGATACAACGGCTGATCGCGATGTCTCCGGCCGGCGCATACCGGGCCGGACATCGCCTGACTGCGACCGGATCCGAATCGAAACGGGAGACTTGCCGATGCTCAGCTTGCTACTCGCGATAACCTACCTGGCGCTGGCCCTGTTCGCGCTGACTTACCAGGCGCCGTCACCGCGACGGGCGCGTCGTGACGATTCGCGCGGAGGCCGGCGATGATTCCGACCGTCGAGAAGTACATGGCGACCGACCTCGTGAGCTTCAGGCCGGACGATTGCATCATCGACGCGATGCGCATTTTGCTCGAAGAGCGAATTTCGGGCGCCCCGGTGCTCGACGACAACGGTGCGATGATCGGCATCCTCTCGCAGAAGGACTGCCTGTCGATTGTCTACACCACCGCGTACCACCAGGATTGGGGGGGTCGGGTCGAGGAATTCATGAGTACCGAGATCGAGCACATCCCGGACGACATGTGCATCATCGAGGCCGCCGAGCGCTTCATTCGCTCGAATTACCGCCGCTTTCCGGTCATGCACGACGGCAAGCTGGTCGGTCAGATTAGCCGCCAGGACGTCATGCAGGCAATCGACGAAACCTACCTGCGCGAAGTGCCCTAGCGCGGAAACTCCGGTTCAGCCGAGCGCGGCGTAGACCGCGTCGCGAAACTCGCGGCGCCCGGGGTGATGCAGCGACGGCATGAATTGCTGCAGCAGGATCGCGACCAGCCCGCGTTCGGGGTCGACCCAGCAATAGGTATCGGCGAGCCCGCCCCAACCAAAGTCGCCTTGCGAACCCCGTGCCGGTGCCGCCGCCGGGTCCCGGTTGACACAATAGCCGAGGCCGAAGCCATAGGCCGGATGCGGTTCGGGCACGATGCCGTTGAACGCAATCGGCAACAGCGACGGGTCGAGATGGTTGCGGGTCATCAGCGTGACCGTTTCGGGTTTCAGTATGCGCACGCCGTCGTATTCGCCGCGATCGAGCATCATCTGCGCGAAGCGCCAGTAGTCGCGCGCGGTCGAAACCAGTCCGCCACCGCCGGATTCGAGGCGCAGCGGTGCGCCCGAGCGCGACGGAACGAACGGCGAGAGGTCGGGCGCTTCGAGCGGCGCGAGCGCGTCGTCTTCGCGCAAACCGTAGAGCGTCGCGAAACGCTCGACATCGCGCTCCGCGACCGCGAAAGCGGTATCGGACATGCCGAGCGGATCGAGAATCGTTCGCCGCAGGTAGTCGGAAAGCGGCATGTCGCTGATCAACTCGACCAGATGGCCGCAGATATCGGTCGCGATGCTGTAGTGCCAGCGCGTTCCGGGTTGCGCGATCAGCGGCAGCGCGAGCAGGACTTCGAGCACCTCGGCCATCGTCTTCGCCTGCGGCGCATCCTGCCAGACCTCGGCGTAGTGCCGGTCGACGGGGATGTTGTCCGGGTCGAATCCGTAGCTGAAGCCGGCCGTATGCGTCAGCAGATGACGAAACGTGATATCGCGCTCGAGCGGATCGCCACCATCGACGACCAGGCGGCCGAGCGCCGGCAGGAAGCGGCTGGCGGCGTCGTCGAGATCGAAATGGCCGCGCTCGAACAGCGTCATCAACGCAACGCTGGTCATCGGCTTGGTCATCGAGTAGATCCGAAAGATCGTGTCGTCGCGGATCGGTCGCGCGCTGGCGAGGTCGGCATAGCCGCGGCCGGCGAGGTGTTCGATGCGGCCATGGCGACTGACCAGCGTCAGCATGCCGGCGCTGCGCCGTTCGGCGACGTAGCGCTCCATCAGCGCCTCGATGCGTTGGAGGCCCGCCGCGTCGAGGCCGGCAGCGCCGTCGTCAGCCATCGGGTCCGGCCTCGAAACGGGTCAGCGCCGCGTCGATCGCGGCGATCGCGCGGTCAGCGTCGGCACGCCCGAATACCAGCGGCGGGCGCAGCTTGAGAATCTGTCCGTAGCGCCCGGAGTAGCCGGTGACGACGCCCTCGGCGACGATCAGGCTGCCGAGACGACGCATTTGCGCGCGCGAGACCGGTATTCGCCGAGCGCGATCGGTGACCAGGTCGAGGCCCCAGAACAGGCCGCGGCCCTGGACGTCGCCGATCGTCGCGTGGCGCGTCGCGAGTTCGCGCAGGCCAGCCTCGAAGTAGCGCCCGGTGTCGCCCGCGTTGGCGAGCAGACCCTCGTCCTCGATGACGTCGATCACGGCCTTGCCGACCTCGGCCGAGACCGGGTTGCCGCCGAAAGTGTTGAAATAATGGTATCGCTCGGCGTAGGCCTCGGCGATCGGGCGCCGCGTCGCCATCAGCGCGAGCGGGTGTCCGGCGCCCATCGGTTTGCCGCAGGTCAGGATATCGGGGGCAAGCTCGTCGTTGACCGAGCACCACCAGTGCGTGCCGGTGCGACAGTAACCGGACTGGACCTCGTCGGCGATGACCAGGCCGCCGCGTCGGCGGACTTCAGCGGCGAGCGCGGCAACGTATCCGTCGGGCGCGACCAGCGGCCCGTTCGAGTCCCAGACGAGATCGATCAGCAGCGCCGCGGGGCGGTGTCCGCGTGACTCGAGCGCATCGAGCGCTTCGCGGGCGAGTTCGAGGTAGCGCTCGGCCGCGTCCGGGTCGTCGTAGCCGGCGGGGCCGCGGTAGCGGTTCGGCGGTTCGATGACCGCGAGCCAGTCCGGCCGGCGATCGACGGGGTAGCTGTCGGTCGAAAGCCAGCGCGTCAGCGCGGTGACCCCGTGGTACGAAGCCTCGGTGACGACGACCCCTTCGTTGCCGGTGACCTCGCGCGCGATCTGTACCGCGAGATCGTTGGCTTCGCTGCCGGTGCAGGTGAACACGCAGGTATCGATTCCCGCCGGCAGGCGCGCGACCAGCTTTTCGCCGAGCTCGACGACGCTGGCGTGCAGGTAGCGCGTGTGCGTGTTGAGCGTCGCCGCCTGGCGACACAGCGCTTCGACGACGCGGGGATGGCAGTGCCCGACCGATACCACGTTGTTGTAGCAATCGAGATATTCGCGCCCGTCGACATCCCACAGGTGCACGCCTTCGCCGCGCACGAGGTGCAGCGGCCGGTCGTAGAAGTTCTGATAGGTCGGGCCGAGGGTTTGCCGCCGGCGCGCGGCGAGATCGGACGGGGTGTCACTCATGCGGCGATGTCAACCTTCGACGCGGATCCGCGTCCTGCCGCCGAGCGCCGGCTTCTCGAGACGCAGTTGCATGCCCTCGGCGGCGCAGACGCTTTGTGCCGGCGCGCGGTGGGAGCGGAGATAGATTTCGTTTTCGCGCTGAATCTCGTCGAGTTCGCCGTCGCTGCGGTCGGGGTCGTGATGAAACATCACCAGCGCGCCGACCTCGGCGTCGGTCGCGAGCCGCCGCACGTCGCTGATCAGCGAATGTCCCCAGCCGTGCTTGTGCGGCATGTCGTCCTCGGTGTACTGCGCGTCGTGAATCAACACGTCGACGCCGTGCAGGTACTCGACCCACTGATCGAAGGTCGTCGTCGGCTCCCCCGGTGGATCGAGCTCGTTGTCGGTCACGTAGGCAACCGATGCGCCGGCGTCGTCGATGCGGTAGGCGACGCCGCCACCCGGATGATTGAGCGCGCGCTGGACGACCCTGACGCCGGCGCGCTCGTAGAGTTCGCTCTCGACACCCTTGAATTTACAGATATTGTTCGACGGCAGGTCTTCGGCATGAACCGGGAAAGTCACGCCGTCCATTTGCTCGAACAGCGAGCACAGCAGCTTGCGTCCGGACGCGACACTGATGTAGATGTTGATGTCTCGATCGGGCTGATAAATCGGGTCGAAAAACGGGTAACCCTGGATGTGGTCCCAGTGACCGTGCGACATCAGGATGTTTGCCGGGGTTTGCTTTTTCGCGAGCTGCTTGCCGAGGATCCGGATGCCGGTGCCGGCATCGAATACGAGATCGTGGCCGTTGTCGAGCTCGACGTGCACGCAGGACGTGTTGCCACCGTACTTGACGGTTTGCGGTCCGGGTGCCGCGGTCGAGCCGCGCACGCCGAAAAAAGTGATGATCATGGCGTCGATCTCGCCGTTTCGGCTTCGCCGATCTCGCTATTCTGCCGTTTCTCGTCCGGCTTGACCATGACCAGGCCGATGAGCATGACGATGACCGAGGCCCAGACCCACGGCGTATGCACCTCGGCGAATAACAGGATGCCCCAGAGTACGCCCGCCACCGTAATGACGTAGGCGCACTGGCTCGCGAAGACCGGGCCGGCGATGCGGATCGAGTGGAAAAACATTCCGTAGGCGAGCGCGCTGGTCAGCGTGATACCGATGATCGCAAGGCCGGAGCGGCTGCCGAGCCAGGCCGCCGGCTCGGCCACGTCGAGGGCAAGCGCGATTGGCACCTGGAGCAACAACGCCACCAGGTTGGAACCGAACAGCAGTTCGCGCAGGTCGACGCGCGGATCGATCACGCGGGCGATGTAGACATTTTCGACCGAATACAGCAGCGCGCTGCCGACCACCAGTAAAATCCACCAGCTTGCGTCGTCGCTGTCGAGCCCCTGGTCGGGCAAAACCAACAGCAATATCGCAATCATGCCGAGCAGGATACCGAACAGACGTCGGGCCTGGGCCGGCTCGAAGCGCAGGCCGAGCATGATCGCGTAGGTGAACAGCGGCACGCTCGAAACCGTGATCGACAGAATGCCGGCCGACAGGTACGGCGCCGCGTAGTAATAGAACAGCGTCGGCAGCGTGATCCCGACGATCGCCATGATCGCGTAGTGGCGCAGGTTGCGCCAGGCGAAGGGGCGGATCCGACCGAGCAGCGCCACGCCGAGGAAAATCGGAGTCGTCAACGCGATTTGCCAGGTCAGCAGGCCGAGCGGATGCACGCCTTCCGAGGTCGCGATCAGCGTCAGCGAAAAAGTCGACCCCCACAGCACGCCCGCGCCGACGATCAGGAAATACGGAAACAGGCGGTGCTCGAACATGGTCGCGGGCGCTCCGGCGAGGGCAGGCCTGGCGATTATAGGAAGCCGGGTGCCGCGGGGATATCGGTTTTTTCCAGTCGTCGGTAGCCGCAAGGCTTGTCAGCGGCCGTGTTGCAGGGCACATTGGTGCGATTGCGGGCGACGGAGAACGGGACATGACAGCTGCAGACCAGGCCGAATCGATCGCCGGGGGGTCGCTGCGATTCGACTTCAGCGGCCGCCGCGTGCTCGTTACCGGCGGCACCTCGGGCATTGGCGCGGCCACCGCGCGCGCTTTCGCCGAGGCCGGCGCGAGTGTCGTCATCAGCGGTCGCGACGCGAAACGCGCCGCCGCGATTGCGCGAGACCATGCCGGCTCGATCGAGTTCGTCGGCGGCGACCTGGCGCGGCGCGAAGACTGCGATCGCGTCGTGACCGGGGCGGCCGAACGGCTCGGCGGGCTCGACGTCGTCGTCAACAGCGCCGGCGTGATCTACCATGCGACCGCCGAGCAGACGACCGACGCGCAGTGGCGGCAAACGATGGCGGTCAACGTCGACAGCGTTTTCTTCGTCTGTCGCGCGGCGCTGCCGCATCTCCGGGCGAGCCGCGGCACGATCGTCAACATCGCTTCCGACGCGGCATTGTCGGGCAGCTATCACCTGACCGCGTATTGCGCGAGCAAGGGCGCCGTGCTGCAAATGACCCGCGCGATGGCGCTCGATTACGCCCGCGACGGCGTGCGCATCGTGCCGATCTGCCCCGGCGACGTCGACACGCCGATGCTGCGCGGAGAGTTCCGCGATCGCGGGCTCGACGCCGAGACCGGACTGCAGGAATCGGCCGCCGGCGTGCCGTTGAATCGGGTTTGCAGCGCCACGGAAGTCGCGCAAATGGTACTCTACGCCGCCAGCGATGCGGCCGCTTTCGTCACCGGTTACCCGCTGGTGCTCGACGGCGGCAGTCGCGCGTGAGCCGCGTCAACAATAATCAATCGGAGTAGCGCATGAAAATAATCATCGTGGGCGCCGGCGGTGCCGTCGGCAAAACGGCGTACGACGAACTGTCGCCGCGTCACGAAGTCATCGCGGTCGGCCGCTCGAGCGGTGACCTGCAGGTCGATATCGAGGATCCGGACGCCATCCGCCAGATGTACGCGCAGGTCGGCAAGGTCGACGCCGTCGTCAGCGCGGTCGGCCACGGTCATTTCGGCCCGGTCGACGGCATGACCGGCGAAGAGTTCATGAAGGGGATCAATCACAAGGTCTTGCCGCAGGTCAATCTCGTGCTGCTTGGCCTCGATCACGTCAACGACGGCGGTTCGTTTACGCTGACCAGCGGCGTGTTGAATCGCGACCCGATTCGCGGTGGCGCCAGCGCGGCGGCCGCCAATGGCGCGCTCGACGGCTTCGTCCGCGGCGCCGCGGTCGACCTGCCGCGCGGAATCCGGATCAATTCGGTCAGCCCGGAAGTGCTCGAGGTGTCGCGCGAGCGTTACGACGGTTTCTTCCGCGGCCATTACCACGTCTCGAACGAGGCCGTCGGGCGCGCTTACAGCAAGGCCGTCGAGGGTTGCGTCAACGGCGAGGTTCTGATCGTCGACTTCGGCTGAGCCGGCCGCTAGCGCCGCAGCGCGACCAGCGCGTCGACCGCGAGCACGCCGTCGGCGCCGGCGATAACCGGGTTGACGTCGATCGATTCGATCTGATCGCGCAGCGCCGCGGCCAGCTGCGACAGGCGCACGATTGCGTCGACCAGGCAGGCGCGGTCGACGGGAGGCCTGCCGCGCGCGCCGCGCAGCAGCGGATCGATCGCCAGTGACGCCAGCAAGGCCCGGGCCTCGACCGCGTCGACGGGACACAGCGCGACGCCACGGTCGGCCAGCAGCTCGATCAGGACACCGCCGGCCGCGACCATGACCAGCGGGCCGAACTGCGGGTCGGTTAACGTGCCGAGACCGATTTCGACCCCGGGTGCGGCCATTCGCGCGAGCAGCGCCGTCGGCCCGAGTCGCGCGGCGAGGTCGGCGTAGCGCGCGCGCAGCTCGTGCTCGTCGCCGATATCGACGAACACGCCGCCGCGATCGCTCTTGTGGTCGATGCCGGGCATCGCGGTCTTGAGCACCAGGGGGTAGCCGAAGGTACCGGCCGCGGCGAGCAGGGCGAACTCGTCATCGACGACTCGATGGGCAATCACGGGCAGGCCGAAATCGGCGAGCAGCGCCAGCGCATCGGCTTCGCCGAGGGTTGCCCGGGGATGCCGCGCCAGCCGCTCGCGCCAGGTTTCGACACGTTCTTCGTCGGCGTCGGGGACCCCGGGCGACGGCGCGGCGCGGCCGCCAAAATCGCGCAGTTCGAAGAGGTGGCGAAACGCGAGCAGGGTTTCGCGCATGCCGTCGAGCAACGGTACGCCGGCCGCATGGGCGCGTCGGCACAGATCGTCATTGGCCAGGTCGGCAAAACAGGTACCGAGCGCGACCGGTTTGTCGCTGGCTGCGGCAGCCGCGACAACCGCGCGATAGATCCCCTCCGACAGGTAATAACCATCGCGGACGTTGCTGACGAAGACGCCGGCGCCGACGTTGGGATCGGCGAGCAGCGCGTGCAGGCAGGCGGTGAAACGTTCCTCGAAACGCTCGTGCGAACCCCAGGCGTCGAGCGGGTTAGCGGGTTCGAGGCCGGGGTCGAGGTGCGATTTCAACGCGCTGCAAGTCGCGTCTTCGAGCGGCGCGAACCCGACCCCGAGCGCCTCCGCCGTGTCGGTCACGAGCTCGCGCAGCCCGCCTGATTCGAACATCGCGGCGAGCCCGCCGGGTGCCGCCGCGCGTCCACCCTGCAACAGCATCAGGGTCGCCGCCATTTCGTCGAGGTCGTCGACCTCGATCACGCCGTAGCGGCGGCACAGGGCCTCGAACGCGGCGTGGCTACCGGCAATCGCGCCGGTATGGGTCAGCGCCATCGCCGCGCCGAGCAGCGACTTGCCGAGTTTGAGCGCAACCACCGGGATCGCGCGCTCGCGCGCCCGCTCGAGCGCGGCGACGAAGCCGTCCGGGTTGCGCACGGTTTCGAGGAACAGGCCGATGGCGCGGGTCGTGTCGTTGGCAAGGCACCAGTCCAGGTAGTCGGCGACCGTCGTGACGAGCTCGTTGCCGGTCGATACGCACAGGTTGAAGCCGAGTCGGCGTCCGTTGTGACACAGGGTCGTGAATGCCGACCCCGACTGCGCGATGTAGCTGACGCCGCCCGTCGGGACGTCGCGCGGTCGTGGAAAAATACCGGCATAGAGGCTTGCCGGCGGGTTGTAAAAACCCATGCCGTTGAGTCCGCAAACCTGGAGGCCGGCTTCCCGGGCTTTTGCCGCAAGACGCGCGATCCGGCCGGAATCGCGATCGCCTTCGAGCGCGCCACTCGCATAAATCGTTGCGGCGCGTGCGCCGTGCGCAATCGTCGCGTCGAGCGCGGCCTCGAGGTTGGCGCTGCCGAGCGCGATGACGACGTGCTCGACGGTCTGCGGCAACGACGCCAGATCGGGGAAGCAGGTTTTTTCGTGAATTGTGCCGTAGCGCGGATTGACCGGGTAGACGTCGCCGGCATAGGCCGAGCGCAGAACCATGTCGGCGAGCACCGCACCGGGGCTGTCGGCGCGCGCCGATGCGCCGAGCAGCGCGATGCTGCGCGGCGCGAGCAGCGGATCGAGCGGATGACCGGTCCCCCGCGTCGCTCCGGCATCACTCTTCCGGATCGAGTCGCGCCTCGCGCCATTTGAGCGCGGCCTTGAGACCCTCGCTGCGATGGATCTGGTTGAAGCGCTGGCGCAGCTCGGTTTCGAGGGTTTCGATCTTGACCGACGTGTCGGCGCCCTTGCGCAGCGCCTCGTCGAGCCCCATGATCGCGTAGGTCTGGTTGATTGCACGCTTGGTCAGGCGTACCGAGTCGGGATCCATCAGCGCGATTTCGCGCGCCAGCGCGACGCCGCGATCGAGACCCTTGCCGGAGGGGCTGACCTCGTTGACGATGCCGTACAGAAACGCTTCGTCGGCGCTCATGCGGTCGCGCCCGGCGAGCAGCATCTGCTTCGCGCGCTTCGGATTGACGTACCACGGCAGCAGCAGCGCGACGATGCTCGAACCGAACTTGAGCTCGGGTTCGCCGAACAGGCTGCCTTCCTCGCAGATCGTCATGTCGCAGGCGAGCGCGATTTCGAAGCCGCCGGCCTGGGCATGGCCGTGCACGACCGCGATCGTCGGCTTCGGACTGTGCCAGAAGCGCATGATCAGCTTGAGGTCGATGTTGATTGCCTTGCGCCAGTCGGCCTCGGTCTTGCGGTTGGCCTCGAGGCCGGCGTGCAGGTCGAAGCCGGCGCAAAACGCACGGCCGTTGCCGTGCACGACGATCGCGCGGACGACGTCGTTGGCTTCGAAATTGTCGAGCGCGCGGTTGATCTCCTCGATCATCGCGGCGTTGATGGCGTTGAGCTTGTTCGGGCGGTTGAGACTCAGGATGCCGACCGGACCCTGGCGCGAGACTTCGATCGTCTGGTAGTTCATGCGGAACCCCGCCGCGATGGATAGGCGGATTATAAGCAGCTTTGCGAGCCGATGCACCCGCCGCCGCGAACGCGCCGAGGGCGCTGCTCGAGGCCAGCGCCGCGGCACGCCCGGTCGGTGAATTTCACTTTGCCGTCGGCCACGGCCGGGGCTAGAATCTGCGAAATCAAAACGCCGCGGGACCGCTGCCATGGACTCGACGCCGTACAATGCTACCGGCGATTATCAGCCGCCGAAAACCATCGGCTTGCCGATACTCTACGCGTGGCCGCCGCGCCCGCTCGCGGCGCTGCGCTACCTGCTCTATGACCTGCTTTTCCCGTGGGGTTACTTCCTTTTCGGCCTCGCGTTCCTGACCTGGGAGTTTCTGACGCCGAGTCTCGCGACCATGGCCACGCTCGAACCCGGCTGGATCGCGTTGTTATGGCTGCGCAACGCCGGGTTGCTGTGCCTGGTCGCCGGCGGCCTGCACTGGTATCTCTACATGCGTCGCGCACAGCAGGGCGAGTTCAAGTTCCACCGCCGCTGGCTCGCCACCGATGACGATAAATTTCTCTGGGGCAACCAGGTTCGCGACAACATGTTCTGGAGCCTGGTCTCAGGCGTTAGCTTTTGGACCGCGTACGAGGCTATCACCTACTGGATCTACGCCAGCGGACGAATGCCGGTCGTCGACTATGCCAACCCGCTGTTCCACTTCGCGATGTTCTACGTTGTCATTGCATGGTCGACCACGCATTTCTACTTTGTGCACCGGTTTCTGCACTATGGCCCGGTCTACCGCGTTGCCCACGAATTGCATCATCGTAACGTCAACACCGGCCCGTGGACCGGTATTTCGATGCATCCGCTGGAGCATTCGATTTATTTCACGGTGTTCGTGCTGTGGTGGTTCGTGCCGGTGCATCCGATCGTCATCATCCTGACCGGGTTCTTTCAGGGGCTGTCGCCGGCGTTGTCGCATTCGGGATTCGACTTCATCAAGGCGGGCCGGTTACGCCTGTCGACCGGTGACTGGTACCACCAGCTGCATCACCAGTACTTCAACTTCAATTACGGCAACACGCCGACGCCGTTCGACAAGCTCTTCGGCAGCTGGCACGACGGCAGCAAGAATTCGCTCGAGGCGCACAGGCGGCGCCAGCGCGCGCGGCGCAAGCAGGCGGCGACCTGAAGCGCGGCCCGCGCGCGGACGCGGGCTCATTTGCAGTGGCGAGATCGTCTGGGCTATGCTAGCCGGACCGCAGGCGGGCGCAGACCCGCAGAAGAACACCAACGCATTTTCCCCGAGGAGGAAGTAACGTGAAATCGAAACACAAGAAAGCGGTCGATCTGACCGACGGCGTTGCGGATCGCGAGATCGCCGACAAAATCAGGGACATCCAGCAATCGTTCGAATCCGGCAGGCTGACCCGGCGCAGCTTCATGCAGGGCGCGCTCGCACTCGGCGTATCGATGACCGCGGCGTCGGCGCTGTTGAACCGGGTCGAGGCGGCGACGCCGAAGCAGGGCGGCCGCCTGCGTGTCGGTCTTACCGGCGGTGCGACCACCGACACGCTCGATCCCGGGCAAATTCTCGACCTGTACATGATCCACCTGCTGTTCGGCCAGGTCCGTAACGGCCTCACCGAGGTTGCCGCAGACGGCCAGCTGACGCCGGAACTGGCGGAAAGCTGGGAAGCCTCGTCCGATGCGGCAACCTGGCATTTCAAGATTCGCCAGGGCGTGGAATTTCATAATGGTCGCTCGCTGACCTCCGAGGATGTCGTCGCGTCGATCAACCACCATCGCGGCGAAGACACCAAGTCCGCGGCCAAGGGCATCATGAGCGGCATCGTCGACGTCAAGGCCGACGGCAAGCACGCGGTCACGGTTACGCTCAATGGTGGCAATGCCGACTTCCCGTTCCTGCTCACCGACTACCACATGAACATCTGCCCGGCCAACCCGGACGGTACGATCGACTGGCAGTCGGGCGTCGGTACCGGCGGGTATATTTTGAAAGACCACGATCCGGGCGTGCGCTCGTTCACGACCCGTAACCCCAATTACTGGAAAACCGGCTTCGCCCATTTCGACGAGGTCGAGATCAACCAGATCGCGGATGCGACCGCGCGCAGCCAGGCGCTGCAGGGCGGCCAGCTCGACGTCATGAACAACGTTCCGACCGCGACCGCGCACCTGATGAAGCGGGTGCCGAACGTCACCGTTCGCGCGACCTACGGCAACAAGCAGATCACGCTGCCGATGCGCACCGACACGCCGCCGTTCGACAACAACGACGTACGGCTCGCGATCAAGCACATCGTCGA
The DNA here is from genome assembly GCA_052030825.1 of Gammaproteobacteria bacterium. Lineage (GTDB taxonomy): Bacteria > Pseudomonadota > Gammaproteobacteria. The sequence continues at coordinate 14,999 of JBPEYE010000018.1, forward strand.
CCGCGAACAGTGGCTGAAGAAGGTCGTCAACGGTTACGGCCAGCTCGGCAACGACAACCCGATCGGCCCGGCCAACATCTACCGCGCGACCGAGGAAGAATTGCCGCAACGGCAATACGACCCGGAAAAAGCCAAGTTCCACCTGAAGAAAGCCGGGCTGTCGAAGCTCGCGGTCGATTTTCACGCCGCCGAGACCGGCTTTGGCGGCGCGATCGACGCGGGGCTGCTGATGGCGGATTCGGCGCGCGCGGCCGGCATCGACATCAACGTCGTGCGCGAGCCCAACGACGGCTACTGGAGCAACGTCTGGATGAAGAAGCCGTGGTGTGCGTGTTACTGGAGTGGGCGCGCGACCGAGGACTGGATTTTCTCGCAAATCTACGCCGCCGACGCGAGCTGGAACGACACCTACTGGAAGAACGACAAGTTCAACCAGTTGCTGTTGCTGGCGCGCGCCGAACTCGACCCGGCCAAGCGCCGCGTGCTCTACGTCGATATGCAGCGCATCGTGCACAACGATGGCGGCGTCGTGCTGCCGCTGTTCCAGGCCGACGTCATGGCCTACAGCAATCGCCTGCACGTGCCCGAGGTCATCGGCGCAAACTGGGAGCTCGACGGCGCCAAGAACGCCGAGCGCTGGTGGTTCGCCTAGGCGGCTGCTTGCGAAACCTGAAATCGGGGTCGTGCATTGTGCACGGCCCTTTTTTTTGGGGCTTCGGCGAGAGCGTCGCGGTCGAATTTCCCTCGCCGCGGCGACGGTTTATACTGGCGCCGAACGACAGACCGACCGGGCGCTCGCGACCCGCGCGGTCGGCAATGACGATAATGCACGAGGAGTGACGACATGGCTGCTTCCGACCTGCCGCGGTTCCAGGTCCTGATCAACGGCGAATGGCGCGACCCGGCGAGCGGCAAGTGGCTGGCGTCGATCAACCCGGCGACCGAGGAAGCCTGGTGCGAAATCCCGAACTGCCAGCAGGACGACGTCGACGCCGCGGTCGAGGCCGCCTACGCCGCACTCGACGGACCGTGGAAAGACATGGCGCCGACCGAGCGCGGGCAGATCCTGGTCCGGCTCGCCGACGCGCTGCCCGAGCACGCCGCGCGGCTGGCCGAATTCGAGGTCTCGGATGCCGGCAAGAATCTGACCGAATCGACCAATTTCATGACCTTTTGCGCGCGCTTCTTTCGCTTCTACGGCGAGATCGCCGACAAGGTCGCGGGCCAGACTTTCAGCACCCCGTTTCCCGGCATCCAGGCTTTCACCCATCGTGTGCCGGTCGGCGTCGTCGCCGCGGTGATCCCGTGGAACAACCCGCTGTGGCTACTGTCGATGAAGCTCGGCCCGGCAATCGCCGGCGGCAATACCTGCGTAATCAAGCCGTCGGAGCTGTGCGCGACGCCGATCATCGAAATCGTGCGGCTGATGCACGAGGTCGCCGAGATCCCGCCCGGCGTGATCAACCTCGTCACCGGCGAGGGCGAACCCTGCGGCCGCGTGCTGACGAGTCATCCGAAGGTGTCCAAGGTCGCGTTCACCGGCGGCCCCGAGACCGCGCGCCACATCGTCGCCAACACCGCGCACAATCTCGCCGAAACGACGCTCGAACTCGGCGGCAAGTCGCCGGTGATCGTTTTCGACGATGCCGATCTCGACAACGCGGTGCAAAACGTCATCGCCGGCGTGTTCGCGGGTTCGTCGGGGCAGAGTTGCGTCGCCGGCTCGCGCGCGCTGATCCAGCGCTCGATCTTCGATGCGTTCATCGATCGCCTGGTCGCCGCGGCCGAGGCACTCGAGGTCGGCGACCCGCGCAGCCCGGATTCGCAAATGGGCCCGCTGGCCTCGCGGGCGCAGGTCGAGCGCTGCGAGAAGGCCGTTGCCGAGGCGATCGAGGCCGGTGCCGAACTCAAAACCGGCGGCAGGCGCCCCCCGGGGCTCGACACGGGCTATTACTTCGAGCCGACGATCCTGACGATTCCGGACCAGGATCTCGCGATCGCGCGCACCGAGCTGTTCGGGCCGGTGCTGGTGGCGCTGCCGTTCGACGACGAGGCCGAGGCGATCCGGCTGGCCAACGATACCCAGTTCGGTCTCGCCGCCGGGTTTTTCACGACCAACCTCGGCCGCGCGCTGCGCCTGAGCAAGGCGGTGCGCGCCGGCATTCAGTGGATCAATACCTACCGGCTCGGCGCGCCGATGGCGCCGATCGGCGGTTTCGGCGACAGCGGCAAGAGCCGCGAAGGCGGACTCGACGCCATGCACGAGTACACCAAGCCGATCACCGTCTGGGTCAACACCAACGTTTGATCGGTCGAGGGGCGGTTTTACCGCTCCGAAGCAAAGTGCCCCGAGCCGTCCGTACCGGGGGTCGCCGCGATACGGTTTCGCCCGGAATCGGGTCTACTCGATGATTTCGCCGGTGAGGTTGTCGACGACGATCGGCGTGTCGAAATAGGTCAGCGACGGGTAGTCGCCGAAGGTTTCGCGGACATACTCGCGCCAGTCGTCGGTATAGACCTGCTCGGCCTGTTCGCGACTCTCCCAGAGATAGACGCCGCCGACGTGCTGGCGGTCCTCGGTCAGCAGGTAATACTTGCGGATCAGCCCGTCCTTGCCCTGGTAGTTCGGTGCGGTGCGACGGAACATTTCCAGCGCCTCTTCGGGGGTGACGGGTGCGGGCAGGCGCGTTTGCAGCAATGCGGTGATCATCGTGTTCTCCAGCGATATCCAGCGAAGTCTAATCGGCGCCGGGCCGATCGGGGTCGATTTCGCGCTCGACCAGCATGACGTCGGCGACGACGCCGCCGGTGCGAGTCACGAGCAGCGGATTGATGTCCATCTCGACCAGCCGCTCGCCGCGCGCGACCGCGAACTCGGCGATGCGGACGATGTCGGCGGCGAGCGCGTCGAGGTTCGTCGCCGGTCGTCCGCGAAAACCGGTGAGCAGAGGATAACATCCGAGCGATTCGAGCGCCGCGCGCACGCGTGCGCGGCCGGTCGGTAGTAACAGCGTGCGCGTATCGCGCAGCAGTTCGACCAGCACGCCGCCGCTCGCGAGCACCAGCAGCAAGCCGAATTGCGGATCGCGGCGCACGCCGACCAGCAGCTCGGCAAATGCGTCAACGACCTGCGCCTCGACGATGAAGGCATCGCGCGCGACCGCCGGCGCGAGGCGCGCTACGGACTTGTCGATTTCCCGCATTGCCGCGTTCAGCGACTCGACGTCGGCGAGACCGACGCGCACCGCGCCAACGTCGGATTTGTGCGCCAGGTCCGCGCTTGCGAGCTTCAGCACCAGCGGCCCCGCCAACGGCAAGGCCGCCAGCGGAAACTCGTCGCGCCCGAGGCGCAGGCCGTCGGGAACGTCGACGCCGGCCGGCCGCAGACGCTGCTTGCCCTCCCATTCGTCGACGACACGATCGTTGCCGTCGGCGATCGCCGGCAGCGGAACGAAATCGCGTGCCTCGGCGCGCAGCGTGTCGCGCGCGGCGCCGTAATCGCAGGCGTGCGCGAGCGCGGCGAGCCCGGTATCGAGTCCCTGCAACGGCGTGATACCTTCAGCCAGCAGCATCTCGCGCGTGTCGCGATCGATGTTCTCCGGCAGATCGCTGCAGGCCGCCCCGGGCACGCCGGTCGCGCGGCAGGCCGCTGCGAACGAGCGCGCGTCGTTGCGATACAGCGTCGGGTCGTCATGAATGTGGGCCGGCGGAAAGTCCTGGATCACGACCGCGGCGTCGTAGTCGTCGCCGATCATCGCCGCGAAGACTTTCGGCATGATCTCGGTGTTGCCCCACAGCGGCGTCGTGTAATCGAGCGGGTTCGATACGGTCGCGATATCGGGTAGCAGCGATCCGAGCTGTGCGCGCGCGCTGGCGGACGGCGGTTCGAGTTCGAGGCCGAGATCCTGCGCGCGGTCGGCGACCATCAGCGCGTCGCCGCCGGAACAGGTGAAGGCGGCGATGCGGCGCCCGCGCGGCGCCCCCGAAACCGACAGGAACTTGAGCGTTTCGACCAGTTCGGCCGGCGCGGCGACGCGAATCACGCCGTACTCGGCAAACAGCGCGTCGAAGGCATCGTCGGCGCCGGCGAGCGAACCGGTGTGGCTGATCGCGAGTTCCGCCGCGCGCGCCGAGCGGCCGGCTTTCAGCACCACCAGCGGCTTGCCGCGTTCCAGCGCCGTGCGCGCGACGGCGGCAAACTTCACGACCGAACGGATGCCCTCGATGTAAATGCCGAACGCGGTCACCGCGTCGTCGTCGAGCAGATGCGCAACGTAGTCCTCGATCGCGAGTTGTGCCTGATTGCCGGCCGAAATCACGTAGCTGATCGGCAACGAGCGCGCGTTCATCGTCAGGTTGGCGGGCAACATGCCGCTTTGCATGACCAGCGCGACGCCGCGCGCGCAACGCTCGCGCCCGGCGCCGAACGGCCACAACGCCGCACCCGAGACGAAGTTGACGAGGCCGTAGCAGTTGGGGCCGAGCAGCGCCAGGTCGCCGGCCGCGGCGACGAGGTCGGCTTCGGCGCGGCGGCCGGCTTCGCCGAGTTCGCTGTAACCGGCGGTAAAACACGCGACGCCGCCGGCGCCGCGGGTCGCGAGCGCGGCGACGACGGCGGTCGCGGCGGCGCGCGGCACCGCGACGAATGTCGCGTCCGGCGCCGCGGGCAAATCGGCAACCGACGGATAGCAGGTGACGCCGCCGAGATCGCCACGATTCGGATTGACGCCCCAGACCGGACCGTCGAACAGCCGCGCACATTGCGCGGCGGAAAACGCCGCGTCGTCGCCACCGACGAAGGCGATGCTGCGCGGCTTGAGCAGTCGCTCGAGGTTTCCGACCCGATCCGGCATCAGCTTTCGTAGTCGCGCAACAGCGATCGCGAGATGATGTGGCGCTGGATTTCCGAGGTGCCGTCCCAGATCCGGTCGAGCCGCGAGTCGCGCCACAGCCGCTCGAGCGGCAATTCCTCCATTAGCCCCATGCCGCCGTAGATCTGGATCGCGCTGTCGGCGGCGCGCCCCACCGCCTCCGACGCAAACAGCTTGGCCTTGGCCGCGTCTTCGCCCTGCATGACGCCGCGATCGGCCTTGTCGGCGGCGTTCATGACCAGCAGGTCGGCGGCGTCGAGATCGGTGGCCATGTCGGCCAGTTTGAATGAGGTGCCCTGAAACTTTCCGATCGGCTGGCCGAACTGGCGTCGTTCGGCGGCATAGCGGGTCGCGAGTTCGAGCAGGCGCTCCATCCGCCCGCAGGCGGCCGCGGCGACCCAGACCCGACCCATCTTGAGCCACTGATCGGCGAGCGCGAAGCCCTCGCCCTCGGCGCCGAGAATCTGCCGCGACGGTACGCGGCAATCGCGGAAAAAAAGCTGCCAGGTGTGGTAGGCGCGTTGCGCCGTGCAGCGCGGGCCGCGGTGGATTTCGAAGCCGGGGGTGCCGCGATCGACGAGAAACGCGGTGACCCGCTTGCGCTCGCCGCGCCGGGTCTGCTCGACGCCGGTCCACGCGAACAGGATTGCGAAATCGGGCTCGACCGGGCTCGAGATGAAATGTTTGGAACCGTTGATGATCCAGTCGTCGCCGTCAGCCTTCGCCGTAGTCGCCATCGACAGGATATCGGAACCGGCGCCGGGTTCGGTCAGCGCGAAGACCTCGTGTTTTTCGCCGGACACGCAAGGCTTCAGGTATTGCTCGACCTGTTCGCCGGCACAGGCCATCAGGATTTCCGATGGCCGGTGAAGGTAACCGTGCAGACCGTAACTGGTTTTGCCGAGCTCGCGTTCGAGCAGCGCCAGCGTCTTGTAATCGAGCCCGCCGCCGCCGACCTCGACCGGCAGGTTCGGCGCGTAAAAACCCTGCTCGAGCGCGCGCGCCTTGATGTGCTCGCCAAGCTCGGGCGGCACCTCGCCGCTGCGGTCGACCTCGGCTTCGTGCGGCTCGAGTTCCCGTTCGCGAAAATCGCGCAGCGCGCGCACGATCAGTTCCTGTTCGGCGGTCAGGGTGTAGTTCATCGCGCGGGCCGGGCAGCGGAAAACGGCATCAATCATATACCAATTGCCGGCGCAGTCTAATACACTGCCGAGTCCCGACAGACCAATCCACGCGAGGGCTGGGCGATGGTGCCAGGCGACGACGAAGTCCGCGTCGACATCGACGGGACAATCATGACGATCACGCTCGATCGGCCCAAGGCCAACGCGATCGACCTGCCGACGAGCCGCAAGCTCGGCGAGGCGTTCGTTTATTTTCGCGACCATCCGGAACTCAGGGTCGCGATCGTGACCGGCGCCGGCGAAAAAATATTTTGCGCCGGCTGGGATCTGAAGGCGCTCGACGCCGGCGACACGTCGCTCGAGAACTGGTGGGAGGATGAGGACCCGGAGCTCGGCGGTTTCGCCGGCATCACCGAGATGTGGAACCTGAACAAGCCGGTCATCGCCGCGCTCAACGGGCTCACCATCGGCGGCGGCTTCGAGATCGCGCTCGCCTGCGACCTGGTCATCGCCGCCGAGCACGTCGAGTTCGCACTGCCGGAACTGCCGCTCGGCCTGATTCCGGATGCCGGCGCGGTGCAGCGCCTGCCGCGCCGGATCCCGCACAACATCGCGCTCGAGATGCTCTACCTCGGCCGGCGCATGCCGGCGGCCGAGGCCGCGCACTACGGGCTCGTCAACCGCGTGGTGCCGGCGGCCGAGCTGCTGCCGACCGCGCGCGAATGGGCCGACCGACTGGCGGCGGTCGCGCCGCTCGCGCTCGAGTCGATCAAGGAAGTCCTGCGTGCCATCGAATGCGTGCCGCTCGAGCAGGCCTTCCACAAGATGCGCTACGACGACCTGCCGACCTACAAGGCGATGCTGGCGTCGGACGACGCCGGCGAAGGCGTCGCCGCTTTCGTCGAAAAGCGCGACGCGAAGTTCAAGGGCAAGTGACGTGCTGAACCAGGATCCGACCCGCGTCACGCGAATCGCCTGCATCGGCGCCGGCCCGATCGGCGGCGGCTGGGCCGCGTACTTTCTGTCTCGGGGCTACCGCGTCACGAGTTACCTGCACGCCGAGTCGGAATACGACACGCTGATGCGCCTGCTCGACACCGCCTGGGCCAGCCTCGAGCGGATCGGTCTCGCCGAGAATGCGTCGCGCGCCAACTTTTCCTGGAGTACCGATCTCGCCGAGGCCGTCGGCGATGCCGAATTCATTCAGGAAAGCGTGCCCGAGGTGCTCGAACTGAAGCAGGACCTTTACGCGACCCTCGGCGACCTCGTCGATCCGCAAGTGGTGATTGCGTCGAGCACGTCGGGGCTGTCGATGAGCGCGATCCAGGCAAAATGCAGGACGCCCGAACGCACCGTCGTCGGTCACCCGTTCAACCCGCCGTACCTGCTGCCGCTGGTCGAGATGATCGGCGGCGCGAAGACCGATCCGGCCGCGGTCGCCTGGACCGAGGCTTTTTACCGCCATGCCGGCAAGGCGCCGCTGGTGCTGCGAAAAGAGGTACCCGGCTTTATCGCGACGCGGCTGCAGGAAGCGATCTGGCGCGAGGCGCTGCACATGGTCGCCAACGGCGAGGCCACGGTCGAGCAGATCGACCAGGCGGTGGTCAATGGCCCGGGCCCGCGCTGGGCGCTGATGGGGCCGTGCGAGATCTTCCATATCGGTGGCGGCGAGGGCGGCATGGCCTACTGCCTCGAGCAGTTCGGTCCGGCGCTGAAATTGCCGTGGACGCGACTCGAAGCGCCGGAACTGACGCCGGAATTGCGCACCGCGATGGTCGACGGCTGCGTCGAAATGACGCGCGGACAAGACTTCACGACCCTGAGTCGCAAGCTGAACGCGGGACTGGTCGAAATCGCGAGACTCCGGCAGCGGCTTGCGACCGAAAGCGAATAAAGAAACCGGGAGGGGACCGAGCATGAATTACGACGTCGTCATTACCTGTGCCGTGACCGGTGCCGGCGACACCACCGGCCGCAGCGACCTGGTGCCGGTCACGCCACGGCAAATCGCCGATGCCGCCATCGAGGCGGCGAAAGCGGGCGCCGCGGTCGTGCACGTGCACGTGCGCGACCCGGAAAGCGGACAGGGTTCGCGCGACCCGGCGCTGTTTCGGGAAACCGTCGACCTGATTCGCGCGAGCGATACCGATGTCATCATCAACCTGACCGCCGGCATGGGTGGCGACTGGGTGCCGAGCGACGAGGATCCGTCGTTGCCGGGGCCCGGCAGCGACATGATCGGGCCCGACGAGCGTCTCGTGCACGTCGTCGAATGCCAACCCGACATCTGCAGCCTCGATTGCGGGACGATGAACTTTGCCGGCGATTTTGCTTACATCAACACCGCGCCATTCCTGCGGCGGATGGCCGAGGTCGTGCAGGACCTGAAGGTCAAGCCCGAACTCGAAGTCTTCGATCTCGGCCAGATTCGGCTCGCGCGCAGCCTGATCGACGACGGCCTGATCGACCGTCCGCCGCTGTTCCAGCTGTGCCTCGGTATCCCGTGGGGCGCCGGCGCCGACACCGAGACGATGACCGCGATGAAGCAGGCGTTGCCGCCGGACGCGATCTGGGCCGGCTTCGGCATCTCGCGAATGCAGATGCCGATGGTCGCGCAGGCGGTGCTGCTCGGCGGCAACGTGCGCGTCGGCCTCGAGGACAATATCTACCTCGACAAGGGCGTGCTCGCGAGTAACGGCATGCTGGTCGAGCGCGCCGTCGAAATCGTCGAACGCCTCGGCGCGCGCGTCGTCGGACCGGACGAGGCGCGCGGCCTGCTGCATTTGACCTGACGCAGAAAACTTCCGGGGCGGGTTTACCGATCCGCCATCAGGCCGGTGAATGTCGATGGATACTGAACATGTCTGAACGAGAATTCCCAACCGTCACCGGCGGCTGCCATTGCGGCGCCGTCGAATACCGGGTCACCGGGCCGTTGCGCGGCGTCGTCAATTGCCATTGCGGGCAATGTACCCGGTTGAACGGTCACTTCGGCGCGCATTCGAAAGCGCGCAAGCGCGACCTCGCGATCACGCGCGATGACGGCCTCGTCTGGTACGACATCACCGAAGTCGCGCGACGCGGATTTTGCCGCCGCTGCGGGACGCCGTTGTTCTGGGAAAACGTCCGCCAGGACGGCATCGGAATCGTCGCCGGATCGCTGGAAACGCCGACCGGACTGAACACGATCGGGCATATTTTTGTCGCCGACAAGGCCGATTTTTACGAGATCTGCGACGATGCCCCACAGTTCTCCGGCTCGTCGAGCGGCCAACTCGACGGAGACTACCTGTGATCGACTCGCGCGGCGGTTACGCGGCTGGCAGGTTACGCCACCTCGGCGACCGCGCGGCAGCGACCGCGGCCTCGATTTCGCGGCGCCGGCCGGGTTAAGATTCCGCCACCATGGACAGCAGTCTCAATCTGATACTCGGCGTTCTCGCGATCGCCTACGGCATCTACAGCTACGTCCAGCGCAAGACGGCGCCGGAGAAAATCGAGAAGCTGCAGATCATGATCGAACGCAACGGCGAGAAGATGGGCCATTCGATCCACCTGTTCGGGTACACGATCCTGCCGATTGTCGCGGGCCTGCTGATCCTGCTGGCGTATTTTCGCCATTGATCACGACCGGAAACCGATTGGGGGGATGGCCGGTGTCCTCGATCGGTGCGATTCGGCGGTGCGTCGGTCGGTTTCGAAGCAGGTCTGATCCACCGAAAGCGCCGTGCCCGGTACCTCGGCGGGTATTTTATCCTCGCTGGCGTGGCGCACCGAGCTCGAGCAGCGCGGGCTGGTGATCGGACGCGTCCGTGGTCGTGTCGACGCGCAGGTCACGTACGGATTCGATACAGCGGCCGGCGACGAAAAAGTAATCCCGGCAATGCGGGCCTTCGGGCCACTGCTTGCGGTCGTAGATACCGCAGGTCGGGTCGTGCGGTCGCTCTGGATGTACCAGTTGCCAGGCGTCGCGGAGCGGCTGCGACAATCCGGGCAGCGGCGCCAGCAGGCGCTCGTACTCTGCGCTGCCCGGCAGCATGTTGAAATCGCCGCAAAACACGCCGTCGACCGGCCGCTCGAGCGCCTGGTAGGGCCCATCGGAATCGATACTGGGCGGCATCGCCGCCTGCTCGAAAGCTTCGCGGAGCAGTTCGCGCAGGCGATCGACCTGGGCCAGGCGCTGCAGCGCGCTGTGAAATTCGAGGTGGAGATTGACGATGCGCAGCGGTCCCGCCGCCGCGTCGATCACGACCTCGGTGGCCTGGCGGATCATGTGGCGCACGCCGGCGACGCCGGGCCGCGGCAGCGGGTGCGACATCGACAGCAGCACCGGCAGCCGGCTGAGGACCGCGTTGCCGTATTGCCAGCGTTGCGGCGAGGTTCTCGGCTGCGCGTCGAACGCGACGCCGAAGATGACCTCGTAGTCCGGAAAAAGCGTCGCCAGTTCGGCCGCCTGGTCGGGTGCGCCGGCATCGCCGGGAAGGGCCAGACCGCGCGACACTTCTTGCAGGCATATCACGTCGGGCGCGCCCATCGCAGCGATTGCGTCGGCGATCCGCGGCAGCGAAACCCCGCCGTTCGGGCTCAGGCCGTTCTGGATGTTCCACGTCAGGATTCGGGTCATTTGATCCCGGAATGCATGAACGACTGGATGAACTGGCGCTGGAACAGCAGGAAGGCGATCAGCAGCGGCGCGACCGACAGCAGCGTCGCCGCCGAGACGATCGACCAGTCGACGCCCGATTCGGGCGCGCCGAAGATGCCGAGACCGACGGTCAGCGGGCGCGTCTCGACCGAGTTGGTGATGACCAGCGGCCACAAAAAGTTGTTCCAGTGATGGCTGATCGAAACCAGGCCGTAGGCGAGGTAGGTCGGTCGCGCCAGCGGGATGTAGACGCGCCACAGGATGCCGAACATGCCGCAACCCTCGAGGCGCGCCGCTTCCTCCAGCTCCTTGGGGGTCGATTTGAAGGTCTGGCGCAGCAGGAAAATGCCGAAGGCGCTCGCCATGTAGGGCAGGCCGATGCCGGTAATCGTATCGACCAGCCCGAGACTGGCCATCGTGCCGTAGTTTTCGACGATCAGGATTTCGGGCGTGATCATCAGCTGTACCAGCACCAGCGCGAAGGCAATGTTGCTGCCGGCGAAGTCGTAACGCGCGAACGCATAGGCGGCGAGCGTGCAGAGCACGAACTGGCCGACCAGCAGCATGCTGACCAGCACGAAAGTATTGAAGCCGTAACGCAGGAACGGCGCCTGGTCCAGCGCCTGGCGGAAATTATCCAGCGTCAGCGGCGCGAACAGGTCGAAGTGGATCGCGTACTCGCTGCCGTGGAAAGCTGCCCACAGCGCGTACAGCAGCGGCGCGATCCACAGGATCGCGAGCAGCCAGGCGGCGAAAGTCTCGATCGCGGCCGCAAACGACCAGTCTTGCTTGGTACTTTGCGCCTGAATCATCGGTAGTGTATCCGCTTGTCGAGCAGGAAAAACTGACCCAGCGCCATCAGCGCCAGCATCGCCAGCAGGATCACGGTCAGGGTTGCCGCATAGTTGGTGTCGAAAAACGAAAAGGCGTTTTCGTAGATGTAGTAAAGCAACAGGTTACTGGCATTGTCGGGCCCGCCCTTGGTCAGCACGAACAGGTGGTCGACGAGCTTGAACGAATTCAGAATCGCGTTGATCAGCACGAACAGCGTGGTCGGCATCAACAGCGGAAACACGACGCGGCGAAAGTAGTACCAGCGCGACGCGCCCTCCAGTTTCGCGGCCTCCTCGAGCTCTGGCGGCAGGTGCTGCAGCGCCGCGAGGTAAAAGATCATGAAAAAGCCGGCCTCTTTCCAGATCGTCATGACGATGATGGCCCCGAGCACGGTACCGGGGTCGCCGAGCCAGTTGTGACCGGGCAGGCCGAAAATGCCCAGCACCTGGTCGATCAGGCCGATGTCGGGCGAATAAAAGAACAGCCAGATGTTGGCGACCGCGATCATCGGCAGAATGGTCGGGGTGAAATACGCGAGACGCAGGAAGGAGCGGCCCGGCAGCGCCTTGTTGACCAGCAGCGCCATCGCGATGGCGAGCGCGATCGATGCCGGTATCGTGCCCGCGGCAAACCACAGGTTGTTGACCAGCACCTTCCAGAAGATCGGGTCCTCGATCATGAACTCGTAGTTCCCCATGCCGATGAAACGCGACGGGCGGACCGAGGTGCCCTTGGAGAACAGGCTGTCGAAAAACGTCGCGACGGTCGGGTAGTGGGTAAAGGTAATCAGCAGGATGGCCGCCGGTGTCAGCAGCAGCCAGCCGTAGACGTGGCGCATGATGTTAGCAGACGAATGCATGAGCTGATTTCGCGGCCGGGCGAAGCATTCCGGCGACGGCCCGTCGTGGCGCCGTCACCGGATATCGTCCTAGCGGTAGGCCCGCAGCAGGCGGTCGGCCGTGCGCTGGGCTTCCTTCAACGCCTCCGCCGGGGTTTTCGCGCCGGTGAGCGCGGCCTGGATCGCGTCGTCGAGCGCCTTGCGCACGCGGCCGGTCTCGTAGGTCGACAGCTCTGCCGTGGCGTACTCGAGCTGATCGCGCGCGACCGCCGCGTACGGGAATCCCTTGACGTATTCCTGCAGCTGCGGTTCCTTGTAGGCGACCGGCGTAACGCCCATGTAACCGGTCTTCATCGACCATTCGGCTGCCCGCTTGGGGCTGGTCATGAACTTGATCAGCTTGAGCGCGGCTTCGCGCTCGGCCTCGCCGGTCTGCTTGAAGATATAGAAGTTGCCGCCGCCGGTCGGCGTGCCGCGGCGCTTCTTCGCCGGCAGCATCGCGACGCCGAAGTCGAACGAAGCGTTATCCTTGACGATCGTCAGGTTGCCGGTCGAATGCCACATGATCGCGGTCTTGCCCTCGAGGAAATTCTGCCGCAGCGTACCCCACTCGATCGTGCCCTCGGGCATCACCTTGTGCTTGCTGCCGAGATCCTTCCAGAATTCCAGGGCTTCGACGGTCGCCGGCGCGTCGAAGTAGGTTTCGTTGCCGGCGCCGTTCATCAGGACCTGGCCGTTTTGCATGGTCAACGCGCCGAACATCCAGTACGGGTAGCCGGTGGACGGGATCATGATCCCCCATTGCGACCCGTCGGGCCTGGTCAGTTTCTTGCCCGCGGCCACCAGCTCGTCCCAGGTCGCGGGCGGCTTTTCGGGATCGAGCCCGGCGGCGCGAAACGCGTCCTTGTTGTAGTACATGACGATGGTCGAGCGCTGGAACGGGATGCCCCAGGTCTTGCCGGCGGTGCGGCCGTTCTCCATCAGCGTCGGGTAGAACGAATCCAGCCAGGCGCGATCCTCGGCGGTCGTGACGATATCGTCGAAGGCGACGATTGCGTCCTGCTCGATGAGTTCGTAGATGTCGATCGAGAACATCACCGACAGCTGCGCCGGCTCGCCGCTTTTCAATGCCGCCAGGGCCTTGATCCGCGCGTCGTTGTAATTGCCGGCATAAATCGCATTGACCTTGATGTCGGGGTTTTCTTTCATGAAGTCGGCAACGATACCGTCGACCACCTGGGTCAACGGTCCGCCGACCGCGACCGGGTAATACATGGTCAGTTCGGTGGCCGCCTGCGCGGCCGCGCCGGCCAGGCCGAAAATCGTGGCCAGCAAGATCCGGGTGACCCGTTTTTTGATTATCGTAAGCACTTTGAGATTCCTCCGTTATGCGTTTTGGATTGAAAACGATGAAACACGGGCGCGGCGCAATCCTCGCCGCGACGACCGGGCATGCCGGCTGCAAGGCAACGGTGTCCGGTCGGTTTCACAGTCGATTACCGTCCTGGTCGAACAGGTGAACGTCCTGCTCGCTCCATGTAATTTGTAACTGGTCGCCGGCAACGGTATCGGCCCGGCCGTCGACCCGCGCCATGATCGTGTGCCCGTGGTGGAGCAAGCGCAGCACGGTCTCGGCACCCATGTAGTCGACGGCGAATACCTCGACCGCCAGGCCCGAATCGGCGAGGCGGACCTTTTCCGGGCGGACGCCCATGAAGTGCGAGCCGTTGGGTGCGCCGACCGGCAATTCGAGATCGGCAATCGGCAGCACGTTCATCGGCGGCGTGCCGAGGAATTGCGCGGCGAAATCGGTCGACGGGTGATCGTAAAGTTCCGCCGGTGTGCCGATCTGCACGATCTTGCCATCCTTGAGCAGCACGACCTGATCCGCCATCGACATGGCCTCGGTCTGATCGTGGGTCACGTAAACCATGGTCAGGCCGAGGCTGCGCTGCAGGCGCTGAATTTCGTCGCGCATCTCGGCGCGCAGCTTCGCGTCGAGGTTCGACAGCGGCTCGTCCATCAGGCACACGGGCTGCTTGGCGACGATCGTGCGCGCCAGTGCCACCCGCTGACGCTGGCCGCCGGACAACTGTGCCGGCTTGCGCGCGAGCAGCTTTTCGAGACCCACCATCTGGGCCGCGTCGGCGAGCCGCGATTCCTGCTCCTGCGGCTCGACGCGGCGGACCTTGAGCCCGAACAGGATATTCTCGCGAACGTCGAGGTGCGGAAACAGCGCGTAGGACTGGAAAACCATCGACACGCCGCGCTTCGCGGGATCCAGGCGGGTGACGTCCCGGTCGCCGATCCGGACTTCGCCGGCGTCGACCGTCTCGAGGCCGGCGATCATGCGCAAAATAGTCGATTTGCCGCAGCCGGACGGTCCCAGCAAAACCGTTAGCGTGCCTTCCCGCGCGGTAAACGAAACCTCGTCGACGGCCCGGGTCGTGCCCCACTGTTTCACCAGTTGGTTGATGGTGATGCCGGTCATACAGTCATGTCCTCGTCGCAGATCACGAGTTGAGTGCCCGATTTCTCGAGCATTTCCACGATCGCACCGGGCGGTCGGGTGTCGCAGAAGACCTTGCTCGCTTCGCCAATCTGGCCGCCCCTGACGTGAGCGCTGCGGCCGAACTTGCTGTGGTCGAGCACCAGGATGGTCTCGCGGCTGTTGTCATGGATCAGGCGGCGGGCGCGAACCTCCTCGTCGTAGAAGTCGAGCAGGGTTCCGCGTTCGCTGACGCCGGCGACCCCGTAGATGCCGAAATCGAAGAGATAGGACGAAAAGAAACGCTCGAGATCGGGGCCCAGCACGTCGGTGTCGCCGTTGCGAACCCGCCCGCCGGCGACATTGACTTCGAAAGTCGGATTGGTGCAGGCCGCCATCGCGATGTTGAGGTTGTTGGTGAAGATTCTCAAGCCCCGGTGGCGGAGCAATTCACTGGCGACGACTTCCGGTGTGGTGCCGATGCTGAAAGCCACCGAGGCATCGTCGGGTATTTGCCGGGCCACCTTGCGCGCGATGGCCTGCTTGGCGCCGCGCGCCAGTATCTGGCGCGACCCGTAGGCCAGGTTGCCGCCGTTGGTGGGCCGCTCGATGCCGCCGTGCCGCCGGCGCGCCAGCCCGTGGTCGCAAAGCGTGGTCAGGTCGCGACGAATCGTCTGCGTGGTCAAATTGTACTGTTCCGCCAGGGTTTCGACGGCGAGGAAACCCTTTTCGCGCAATTGCTCGGTAATTTCGACCTGGCGCTCGGAAAGCTCCACCATGCGATCAATCCCCCTCCCGGAGCAGAGGTATACCAGAAATTTTAATTTCGCGCATCCGGTATTTTCGAACGAAACCCGATTGCGCGATTTCTGGCTCGAAAGAACCTTCGAATGAACGATTTCGGCCAGCCTCGGCCGGCCGGGTGAGAACCCCGGGCACGGCGAAGGCGCGCCGGACCGGCGTCGACGTGTTGCCGGGAAAATGCCGGGGCGGGGCGGATGACGTGGCGCCCGGGTGAGACCCCGAACGGGCGATGATCGTTTTGCGTTCGGGTTGACACGCTACGGCGGTTGTCG
>JBPEYE010000180.1:0-1857 GCA_052030825.1 Gammaproteobacteria bacterium
GTAAAAACGGGCTGCAGGCCGAGGCCCCACAGCAGCGCGGTCAGCGCCAGCAGCGCGACCAGCGCGATCAGGCCGACCGCGAGCACCGCCGACGAGTAGACGAAACCGCGCTCGGCCGGGATTTGCATCAGGATCGGCAGGCCGGAGTACAGCAGGTAGACGGTGTAGGCCAGCGCCGGCAGGCCGAGCACGAGGTTCAGCCACAGCACCGGGTAAATTTGCATCACGCCGATCAGGAACAGCGGCGTTGCCGTGTAAGCGGCGAGCGCGAGGCTCAGCGACGCGGGTTTGACCAGTTCGTAAGCCTTGCCCAGCAGGTGTATGACCCAGCCGATGGTGAAAACCCCGACCAGCAGCGCGAGGTAGTAAATGACCGCGATCGCTATCGCCGAATCGTCGGTGATCTTGATCGGATCGCCGACGCCGATGCGCCAACCGACTCGTGTCGTGCCGACATAGCCGGCGACCGCCGGAATCAGGGCGAGAATCAGGACGTGTACCACCGAGCGCCCCGCGCCCTGCTCGTGTTGTTCGCGAATCCTGGCCCATTCGCGTGCGGGGTCGGTGAATAGCCCGATTATGTGTTGGATGAACATCGTCTGCTTTCGGCGTTGAAATGCTGACGGATTATTGCGGACGATCCGCCCGCCTTATTGATTCAAATCAAGGTAGGTCGACTTGTGCGCGGCATCATGACCCGGGTCTGGATTTGCCGGGTCACCGATGACCGCTTCAACCCTGGCGCCGGCGCTCGGCGCGGGCGCCGCCGCGCCGGCCGCTGGTGACTGTTTTCATTGCGGCTTGCCGCTGCCGCGCGGCGCCGATTTCGAGGTCGTCGTCGACGACGCGCCGCGGTCGATGTGCTGCGCGGGCTGCGCGGCGGTCGCCGAGGCCATTGTCGCCGCCGGCCACGCGCACTATTACCGCGCGCGTACGGCGTTGCCGCCGTCACCGCGCGACGCGGTGCCAGGGCTGCTGCGCAGCGCCGATGTTTTCGCCGCCGAACCGGTTGCGCGCCAGTTCGTGCGCGCTATCGATACGCGCCGGCGCGAGGCCAGCCTGCTCCTCGACGGCGTGACCTGCGCCGCGTGCATCTGGCTGATCGAGCGGCAGCTTGCGCGCCTTCCCGGCGTCATCGACGCGCGCGTCAACTACGCGACCGAACGGGCCTGGATCCAGTGGGACGAGCGGCAGCTCGGTCTCCCCGACATCCTGCGCGCGGTCGAGCGTATCGGCTACCGCGCACAGCCCTGCGATGCGCGCGAGCAGGAGGCCATGCGCGCGCGCGAGCGCCGTCGGCAGCAGCGGCGACTGGCGGTCGCCGGCCTGTTCGGCATGCAGGTCATGATGCTGTCGATCAGCCTTTACGCCGGCGCGGGATCCGGCATCGAGCGCGAGTTCGAGCAACTGTTCCGTTGGCTTTGCCTGCTTTTGACCGTACCGGTCGTCGCTTACTCGGCGCTGCCGTTCTTCCGCGCCGCCGCGCGCGACCTGGTGCGTAAACAGGTCAGCATGGATTTGCCGGTCGCGCTCGCGATTATCGCGGCGTTCGGCGCGAGCGCCGTCAATACTGTGGCCGGCCACGGTGAGATTTACTTCGACTCGGTTGTCATGTTCGTCTTTTTGCTCGGCGCGAGCCGCTACTTCGAGCGCATGGCGCGGGCGCGCTGCGCCGCCGCGGTCGAGAAGCTGGCGCAGTCGTTGCCGCTGGTCGCAACCCGGATCGAGGCCGACGGGACCCACGCAAGCGTCGCCGCCGCGGCGCTCGCGGTCGGCGACCGCGTGCTGGTGCGTGCCGGCGAAAGCGTGCCGGCGGACGGCGAGCTGGTCGTCGGTGAAACCGCTTTCGACGAATCC
>JBPEYE010000181.1:0-4215 GCA_052030825.1 Gammaproteobacteria bacterium
GCTCCTAGTACGAGAGGACCGGAGTGGACGAACCTCTGGTGTTCCGGTTGTCACGCCAGTGGCACTGCCGGGTAGCTACGTTCGGACGGGATAACCGCTGAAAGCATCTAAGCGGGAAGCCCCTCCCAAGATTAGTTCTCACTAGACTCTCGAAGTCTCTGAAGGTCCGTCGAAGACTACGACGTTGATAGGCCAGGTGTGGAAGCGCAGTAATGCGTGCAGCTAACTGGTACTAATTGACCGTGAGGCTTGACCATATAACACCCAAGCAACTTTGCGGTGTTGTAGGTCGCGAGACTGATGCAACATAATCTTCTTTTTTTGCAGATTTCGAATTGGGACGATCGAGCACGGAGCGCGAGCTCCGCGAGCGGTCATCCAGCCGAATTGCTTGGCAACCATAGCGCTCTGGACCCACCTGATCCCATCCCGAACTCAGAAGTGAAACGGAGTAGCGCCGATGATAGTGTGGGGTCTCCCCATGTGAAAGTAGGACATTGCCAGGCATTTAATCAGAAGCCCCAGCCGTCCGGCTGGGGCTTTTTTTATACCTGCACGCCTCTACTCAGCTCGTTTCGTCGAGCTCCGGCAGCAGGCGAATCTCGATGCGGCGGTTGAGTTGGCGGCCGATCTCGTCTTCGTTGCTCGCGATCGGCTTGTGCTCGCCGTGACCGACCGCGCGCAGTCGCCGCGATGAAACGCCGGCCCGCTGCAGGTGGTCGACCGCCGCTATGGCGCGGGTCGTCGACAAATCCCAGTTCGAGACATAGCGCGAGTTCCGACCGACCGGGACATTGTCGGTATGACCCTCGATGCTGATTTCCCGTTCCGGGTAAGCGTTGAGCGATTCCGCGATCAGGTTGAGCACCTTGCGTCCCGCCGGCTTGATCTCGATCGAGCCCGAGTCGAACAAAACTTCGCTCGTCAGGTTGATCACGGTCATGCGATTTTTCAGCTGGGTAATCTCGACGCGATGTTCGTCGAGTTCCTGCTCTAGCCGTGATTGCAGCAGGGCAAAATGCGCCGCCTCTTTCTTCTGCTGTTCGCTGAGGTCGACGACCCGCGCCTCGAGGAGGCTTTTCTCCTCGCGAGTCTGCGCGAGCTGACCGTTGAGCGCGGTAATGTCGGCGCGCGCGGCGGCGAGTGCGGCTTCTTTCGCCGCGACTTCAGCGTTGACGCTCGCGATCTGGTCCTGCAGATCCTCGCGCCGTGCCTGCGCCTCGTCGAGTTCCCCGGTGAGCTGCTCCTTTTCTGCCGTCGCGACGTCGATCTGTGCCTGCAGTGATTGCTGTTGCGCCTGCCGGTCTGCGAGCGCCTGCTCCAGTTCCGCCGAGTTGGTCGCCAGCCGTTCGACTTCCTGCTGCAGGTCGCTTTCGAGTTGCCGGCGCTCTTCGCGGGCGCTCTCGAGGTTGGCTTCAAGCTCGGCCGAGTTGGTCGCCAGCCGATCGACCTCCTGCTGCAGGTCGTTTTCGAGCTGGCGGCGCTCTTCGCGGGCGCGCGCGAGATCGGCTTCCAGCGCGTCTGCACTGGCTTTTTCGGCGGCGAGCGTCGACTCGAGTTCGGCCAATGATTCGCGCTGCGATGCGAGCGAATCCTGGATCTGCGCCCGCGTCTGGCGCTCGTCATCGAGATTGGCGGCCAGCGCTTCGCGGTCCTGTTCGAGCTCGGACACGCGGGCCTCGTAATCACTGACTTGCAGCTGCAAGTCGCCGGTCAGGGTCTCGTAAGCCTGCTTCGAGCTGAGATAGAGGTACCAGCCGACGGCGGCGATGACGGCCAGGATGACGCCGATCACGACCGGTGTTTTACTTTGCGTAGAGGTAGTGCCTTCGTTCATGGGGCCCTGCCTGACAGTGGTCTGTCGATTACTTTCCGTGGACCGACCATCATATCACCAATTTTCGGCGGCGAAACGTCGCCACTGGCGTCCTCGACGGTCCCGGCTGCCGGCGACAGCTCGATAGTTGGCGCTAGAGCCGGGCTGCGCGGATCAGCCGAACGGGGTCATCTTGAAGCGCTGGTTGGCGCGCAATTCGGCAAGCGGGTAGATTTGGCCGCGCCAGTGGACTCCGCCGCGGTGAAGACAGCCCACGAGCGAGCGGATCATGCCGTAGACGACAACTGAATAACCCAGCGCGACGGCCCACAGCGCGGTTGCGGGAATGCCGATGCGGCGAGCACCGCCGACGAGGTGAATCAGCGCCGGCGCAAAATAGGCCGAGAGCGCGAACCAGGCCAGCGGCGATGCCGGCGCGAGCGCGATCGCGAGGCCGAGCGGTGCGAGCAGGCAGGCGAGCAGCAACAGGCAGTGCAGCGCAAACAGGCCGAGACGATAATCGGTGCCGACGACGAAACGCTGCATCACCCCGTCGAGCATGGCCCGTAGCGATGGATACCAGTCGACCCGGAGCAGCGTGTTGCCCGACAGGATCTCGCAGCGCGCACCGCGCCGTTTCGCCAGCAGACCGAGCCCGGCGTCGTCGACGAGTTCCATGCGCAGCCATTCGAGACCGGTCTCCGAATCGACGTACTCGCGTCGCAACAAGTTGAAAGCGCCGATGCCCATCGCGACCTCGCTGTCGGGATCGGCGACCTTGCGGAAGTCGAACATCGACAGAAACAGGATACCGAACGCCGCCTGCGCGGTGCCGATCAGCAGGCGAACGTTGAAGAAATCGGGCAGCAACGCAAGGAAATCGCGACCCCGGTGCTCGCAGTAGGCGATTGCCCGTTTGAGCACCGCCGGCGAGAAATGAACGTCGGCGTCGGTAAACAGCAGCCAGTCGCCACGGCTGGCTTCGAGACCGCGCTGCAGTGCGTGCACCTTGCCGAGCCAGCCGTCGGGCAGGGCTTCGACGTGCAGGGCGACGATTCGCGGATCGCGCTGCGCGAGAAGGTCGACGATCTCGCCGGTGCGATCGGTCGAGCGGTCGTCGATGATTACGATTTCGAGTTGCGGGTAATCGACCTCTAGCAGGCTTTGCATCGCGGCCTCGATGGCGTCGGCCTCGTTACGCGCCGGCACCAGCACGCTTACCCGCGGCCAACCGCCCGGAGGCTCGGAGTCGATCGCCGGCAGCGTTTGCAGCTGGCGGTCGTGCAGCACCGCGCGCAGCGGCATCGCAACCCACCAGAGCGCGGTCAGCAGGCCGAGAGCAACAATCGCTGCGAGGTCAGCCAAGGATCGAAATTGCCGGGACGCGCTGCGGCAGGGCAGTCCGGTGCTGATGGGATTCCTTCATCGGTCTTGCCAGCGGCGCACGATCGCGCAGAGTTCGTCGAGACCGTCGGTGAGCGCGGCCGGTCCGGGCTGCAGGATCAATGCCGACTTGATCTCGTAAACCTGGCGCTCGCGAACCGCGGGTACGTCTTCCCAGCCAGGCCTCGCGTAAACGTGCTCGGGACGGAATTTGCGCCCGCACCACGAGCCGATGACGATGTCGGGATTACGCCGCGCGACGTCCAGCGGGTCGGCGATAATGCGATCCTTGCCGAGCGCTTCGCGCGACAGCTCGGGGAAGCATTCGCGGCCGCCGGCGATTTCGATCAGCTCGGCGACCCAGCGAATCCCGGTGATGATCGGATCGTACCATTCCTCGAAATAGACCAGCGGCCGACGCGGCATCGTCTCGGCTTGCGCGCGTAAACGTGCTCGGGGCGGAACTTGCGCCCGCACCACGAGCCGATGACGATGTCGGGCTTGCGCCGCGCGACGTCGAGCGGGTCGGCGACAATGCGGTCCTTGCCGAGTGCCTGGCGCGACAGCTCGGGAAAGCATTCGCGGCCGCCGGCGATCTCGATCAGTTCGGCGACCCAGCGGATGCCGCTGATGATCGGGTCATACCATTCCTCGAAATAGACCAGCGGCCGACGCGGCATTGCCTCGGCTTCGGCGCGCAACCGCTCGATCTTGCGCTCGATTTCGGTCACCCAGTGCTCGGCGTCGCGCTGACGTCCGACCAGCGCGCCGAGCATCGCGATCATTTGCAGGATTTCGTCGACCGAGCGCTGGTTGAAAACGTGCACGGCTATGCCGCGGCGGATCAAATCGCTCGCGATGTCGGCCTGCAGGTCGGAGAAGCCGAGCACCAGGTCCGGTTCGAGCTCGACGATACGTTCGATCTTCGCCGACGTGAACGCCGAAACCTTCGGCTTGTCGCGGCGCGCCCGTGGCGGGCGCACGGTAAACCCGGAAATACCGACGATGCGATCCTG
>JBPEYE010000182.1:0-7018 GCA_052030825.1 Gammaproteobacteria bacterium
CTTGACCTTGATCAGAGCGTCGCACCGTGGCTTCGGCCAGAATCGGGCGATGACGTCGATGCCGCAAACTCGGGTCTTTACCGCGTGATCATCAACCCGCTCAAGCGAACCTACCTCGCGCTCGAGTCGTGGTTCAATTTTTCCTTCGGCACCGACTGGAATCCGCTCTACCACCTCGGCACGCTGTCGTTTTTTCTGTTCTGGATCATTCTCGTCAGCGGTATTTACCTGTTCATCCCGTTTCATGGCAGCCTCGCCGGTGCCTGGGCCTCGGTCGAATACATGACCCACGAGCAGTGGTACGCCGGCGGCGTCATGCGCAGCCTGCATCGCTACGCGTCCGATGCAGTCGTCGTGACCGTGCTGCTGCACCTGTTCAAGGAGTTCGCGTCGGGCCGCTACCGCGGCTTCCGCTGGTTTTCGTGGGTCACCGGGGTGCCGACGCTGTGGATGATCGTGACCCTCGGCATTACCGGCTACTGGCTGGTCTGGGACGAACTGGCGCAGTTCGTCGCGATCGGCTCGGCGCGGCTGATGGACGCGCTGCCGATTTTTTCGGGCGCGATGACGCGCAACTTCGTCTCCGGCGGCATGACCGACCGGTTTTTCATCCTGATCGAGTTCCTGCACCTGCTCGGCCAGCCGCTGATTCTCGTGTTCATGCTGTGGCTGCACGTCAAGCGACTGTCGAACGTCAACATCCACCCGCCCCGCGGGCTCGCCGCGGGAACCTTTATCGCGCTGCTCGCGCTCGCGCTGTACCAGCCGGCGCTGTCGCATGCGCCGGCCGATCTCGCGCTGGTGCCGCGCGAGATCCGCCTCGACTGGTATTACCTGAACGTCTACCCGCTGCTCGAGCACTGGCCGGCGGAGCAGGTCTGGATCCTGACGACGAGCGTGACGCTGCTGCTGATGGCGATGCCGTGGCTGCTGCCGAAAAAGGACGGGTCGAAGGCGGTCGTCGACCTCGAACACTGCAATGGCTGCGGCCTGTGCTTCGACGATTGCCCGTTCGACGCGATCTCACTGGTGGCGCGCAGCGACGGCCGCAAGTTCGACCACGAAGTCGTCGTCGAACCATCGCTGTGCGGCGCCTGCGGCATCTGCGCCGGCTCGTGCCCGGCCTCGAACCCGTTCCGCATGGCGCGCGAGGAACTGAAGACCGGCATCGACATGCCGCAACTGCCGGTCGACAGCCTGCGCCGGCAGACGCGCGCGGCGATCGAGTCGATGGAGGGCGATTGCAAGATATTGCTGTATGGCTGCGAGCACGGCCTCGACGTCGACCGCCTCGCGCGGGCCGATACGCGCGCGGTCAGGCTCATCTGCAGCGGCATGCTGCCGCCGACGCTGGTCGAGTACGCGCTCAAACAGGGCGCCGACGGCGTGATGGTCGTCGGCTGCCGCCACAACGACTGTTATTTTCGATTCGGCAACCGCTGGCTCAGGGCGCGCTTTGCCGGCGAACGCCGGCCGAGTTTGCGCGCGCGTGCCGAGCGCGATCGCATCCGCGTGCACGGCGCCGCCGCTCCGGACCGGCGCGCGGTCGCCGCCGACCTCGAGGATTTTCGCCGCGCGCTTGCCGCTGCCGCGCCCGATCGCGCCGCCGCCGCGGGAGAATCGCGCTGATGTCTCGCCCGGCGCCGCCACCGATCCGCTACCTGCTGCAAGGCGCCAACTATGCCGTGTTCATGGCGCTGGTGTGGTATTTCTCGAGTGCGCCGGCGATCCGTCTCATCGACGATGACGAGGCGATGCTGACGATCGCGTTCGCGCACGCCGGCCAGCTGCGCGAACCCTGCCGCCGTCTGACCCAGGAAGAACTCAACGAACTCGCGCCCAATATGCGTCGTCTCGAGGACTGTCCGCGCGAGCGTTCGCCGGTGACGATCGAGGCGCTGCTCGACGGCGACGTCATTTATCGCGACGTGCTCGACCCGCCCGGCCTGTTCGACGACGGCGGCGTCGACGTCTACTTCCGCACGAAGATCCCGGCCGGCGAACACCGGCTCAGCCTGCGCATGAACGACAGCCTGCGGGTCCCCGGCTTCAACCATATCCTCGAAAAGAGGGTCAGAGTCGCTGCGGCGGAGGTACTATTGATCGGTTTCGACAAGCGGCAGGGTTTCAGTCTCGATAACGAAGCGCCCCCGGAATAACCCCTTGATTCGAAACGGGTTCGGCGCGCCGATGCCCGGCAACCGGTCCGCTCGACCCGGCCCTGGTTTACCGATGCGGGTCAAGCGGTCGACCTGCCGGGTCCAACCACGTCGTTATCGAGTCGTGGCGAAGTTTCCGATTTGAGCGCAAACTACCCGGGTTATCGTGACGATTCGGTACGGACGCGTCGTGAACACCGTTACAGGTATCAGGTCGGCCCGGATCGACGGCAAGACCGTCGAGGTCGATTTCACCGATCAGCCCGCGTTTGCCTTTCATAGCCTGTGGTTGCGGGACAGCTGTGCTTGCGCTGCCTGTATTCACGGTGAAAGCAAACAGAAGGTGCTTTCGGCAAGCGATCTTCCCGCGGATATCCGGCCGATCGAGGCCGCGATCGACGGCGGAGAGCTTCGCATTACCTGGCCCGACGGGCACGTGTCGCGGTACGCCCCTGAATTTCTGGCTGCAAATACGCCTCGCGGGAGGCAATCGAGGCAGCATCACCCCGTGCTGTGGAACCGCGAACTGACTGATCGATTTCCGCAAGTGCCGTTCGATCAGGTTCTCAATTCGGATCCGGCTCGCTTCGAATTGTTGAAGCATCTGGTCGACTACGGCGTGGTCCGGGTCGCCGACGTTTCCACCGATGAGCGCAAAACCGAGCAGCTGGCCAACCTGGTGGGCATCATCCGTGAAACCCCGCACGGTCGAATCTACGATGTCCGAACCCTGCCCAACGTCCATAACCTGGCCTACGGATCGGATGCGCTCAGCCTGCATGTCGACGGCTCGTATCATTACTACTCCCCCGGCCCGATGTTGTTTCACTTCATCGAGACGACCCCCGCCGGCGGCGAAACGGTGCTCGTCGATGGATTTTCGGTTGCCCGGACATTGGAAGCCGAAAACGTCGATGCCTTCGAATTGTTGTGCCGCTTGCCGTGGCGAAATGCCTACTGGAATGCCGGCATGGATTTGCGTGCGGCCAACCCGCCGATCGGCAAAAACGAGAACGGCGACCTGACCCACGTCATTCTGAATCAGTACACCTCGTATCCGGAGCACTTCGACGCCGACGAAATCGAAGCCGCGTACGCGGCCTGGCGGCATATTCATGAAATCGCCAGCCGCGACGAACTGCAGGTAAAGATCAAGATGCCCGCCGGCGATGCGCTGTTTTTCGACAATCGCCGCGTGCTGCATACGCGCACGGCATTCGATTCGCAGGCCGCGCCGCGTCGGCTTCGCAGCTGCTACATGGAGCGTGACACGCTACACAGCAATCTACGCGTCCTCGCCCGGAAGCTCGGAGACCCGTTGCAGAATGCGATTTTCACCCTGAGCTAGGGGTTCGGGTGCCGGGGTCGGACGTGATCCGGTGATTCGCATTGGCTCGAAGGCGCGATAACGCGCAGCGTTCCGGTTGCAAAAGTAACCGAGGCAAATCAGAATCCCGAACAACCCATTTTGCAGCTAGCCGGCAACCAGGACCCGACTGCCTGTTCGATCGGCTCACGCGCCGCCGAACGGCCCGGCAGTCGATCGATCTTGCGCAATGATTGACTTCGTAGCGACCTTCATCATTTTTTTCGCGGTCGTCGACCCGATCGGCACGGTCCCGGTTTTTATCGCCGTGACGTCGCATTTCGACAAGGCCGCCCGCAACAAGATTGCCTTGATTTCGACGCTGGTGGCCGCGGCGGTCCTTTTATTCTTCGTCGTCGCCGGGGAACTCATCCTGATTGCCATGTCGATACCCCTGCCGGCATTTCAGGTTGCGGGCGGAATCGTCCTGTTTCTGTTCGCGTTGACGATGATTTTCGGGGAAAGCAAACCTGACGAAGAGGTGAAGCTGGTGCGCGACCATCACGAGACGGCCGTATTTCCGCTCGCCGTTCCCTCCATTGCCAGTCCCGGTGCGATGCTCGCCGCAGTCCTGTTGACCGAGAACAATCGCTACAGTATCTGGGAGCAGGCGCAAACCGTCTCCATGATGATGGCGGTACTGGTCGTAACCTATTTATTGATGCTGGTCGCCGGCCAGGTCAACCGCCTGATCGGAACCAGCGGTGCGAGTGTCGTCAGCCGGGTCATGGGCCTGATACTGGCCTCGGTTGCAACGGCAAACACGCTGACCGGAATCAAGCTGTATTTCGGGTTCTGAGTTTGATCGGATGACGAGTATCGGCAGCGGGGCGTGGCCAGGAAAAATCGGGTGTAGCGGTCGCCGATGCAAGGCGTTGAGCGATTATCAGGAGAATGCCTATGACGGTTAAAGGCGGATGTTTGTGCGGCCGGGTTCGCTACCAGGTCGCCGGATCGCTGGGTAACGCGGACAATTGCCATTGCTCGATGTGCAGGCGTCAGCATGGCGCGGCCTTCGCCACCTATGCCGATGTCGATCCGGACGATTTCAGTTGGACTTCGGGCGCAGATCTGGTGAAGGTGTACGAAACCAATGCCAACGCCGGATGGTGTTTTTGCAGCGAATGCGGCTCGTCGTTGGCGGGCACGGTCAACGGCAGGATTACCTCGATCACGCTGGGCACCGTCGCCGGCGATCCCGGCGTCAGGCCGGGGTCGCACATCTTCGTCGGCTCCCGGGCCCCATGGCACGAAATCTGCGACGACCTCCCGCAATTCGACGAAAGGTCTGCGGACGCGTCGATCCTGCCCGGCGCGGGCAAGGACGGACGCTGATCCATGCGACGCGAATGCGCCGTATCGGTCATCGCTTTCCTGAGTCCGAAACCGGAGTTATTTCGATGCCCGATTACGCCTCGCGGCGCGCGCTGATCGGCCTCGCCGGATGGCTGGCGCTGGTGTTCGTCGCGGCCACGATCGGCGCGGCGGGGTCCATCGATGCCGGGCCGTTTTACGGGCAGCTCGCCAGGCCGCACTGGGCACCACCGGCGTGGTTGTTCGGGCCGGTCTGGTCGGCGCTGTATTTGCTGATCACGATCGCCGCGTGGCTCGTCTGGCAGCGGCACGGCTGGCATCGCGCGCGCGGCGCGCTGGCACTGTTCGTCGTCCAGCTCGGCGCCAACGCGCTGTGGTCGTGGCTGTTCTTCACCTGGCGTCTCGGCGGCCCGGCATTCGCCGAGATCGTCATTCTGTGGCTGCTGATCGTGGCGACCGTGGTCGCATTCTGGCGACTGCGCGTGCGTCTCGCGGCCGGTCTGATGCTGCCTTATCTCGCGTGGGTGAGTTTTGCCGTGGTGCTCTGCCATGCGATCTGGCAGCTCAATCCCGATGCGCTCGGCTGACGCCGAATGTCTCACCCGTTGGTCCACGCGATCGGCCTGGTGTTCTATTTCTTCCTACTGTGGCTGCTCCTGCAAATGGCTTACGCGGCCTGGGGTGTTCGCCGGGCGTCGCCGAAATGGGTTGCGATGGTCAACACGCGTTTTATGCGCGCGATTCGGATCAAGTGGCTCAGCGCAATCCTCGCCGTCGCCGTCGCGGCCCAGATCGCGCTGGTAATTTTCATGCTCGGCGTGAGCGCGTGGACCGGCCGGCCGATCACGTTCGACTGACGCCCGCCGCGCGACGGAGCCGGACGCCGTGCTCGCAATGGCGGATAATGCCGGGGCTGGTCCAGGATCATTCATGTCGGTACGCACCGACAGATGACTCGATGGAGGAAACGCAATGAAACTACCGATTGCAATTCTGCTGCTGCTCGTCGCGCTGCCGGTGGCGGCCTTCGACCTCGCGACCCGGATTACGCAAACCGGCGGCACGACCCGGATCGAAACGGTCAGCTACGCGAAGCTGATTCTGCTGCGTCGGGAGACCTCGCTCGCAGGCAAGATCTCGGCTTCGGGCCGCCTGTCGGTCACGGGCGGCGCAAGCGTCGTGATGTGGGCGAAAGTCGGCGGGCAGTATTATTTTTCGCGGTTACCGGCGCTACAGAACCTGCGCGACCGCTCTGGTCTCGATTTCGTGATACCGTTCGACGCCGGCGATCAGACCATTACCGAGGTGCTGCTCGAAGTCGAGTTGCCGGCCGCGGCGATCCTGGAAATCGAGGGCCTCGAACTACGCCCGCGCTGATTCGGCCTGAGGCGAACATCACGCCAGACCGCCACCGCCGGGCGGCCGGGCCGGGGGCGGGCCGGCGCCTCGTAATCGCGCTTTGCGGCCGGGCGCAATTGCGGTACGCTGACGGCTCGCACGACCCGTAAGAGTAGGGCAAACGACAATAACCGGGAGCACACCGATGAAATACTGCACGACCGCACTGGCCGCCGTGATCGGGCTGGCCGCAACGGCGACCGGATTCGCCGCTGACATTACGACCGGCACGGTACTGGCCTTTGACCGCAAGGCCAACCTGATCGTCATGACCGACCGCACCGTCTGGTCGCTGGAAGGCACGACCGCGCGCATGCCCGACGACCTCGCCGCCGGCGATCGGGTCCAGTTCAGCTACGAGGGCGGCGAAGAGGGCGTCGGCGATATCCTTGAGATCAACGTGATTCGCGAAACCTTGAGTCGTGGACAATCGGACAAGATCGAGGGCACCGTGATGGCCTTCGACCGCCAGGCCAACCGGCTGGTGCTCGCCGACAAAACCGCGTGGTCGCTCGAAGGCATGAAACAGCCGCTACCGGCGGCGATCAAGTCGGGCGATCGCATCGAAATCGAGTACGAGGCCGACGAGGACGGCGTGCTGGTCGTGCACGAAATCCGGATCCTTACCTACTGATGACGAACACGCGGAACGGAGCGCTGCGCACGAGATGAAACACGCTATTCCCGATTCAAGGCGCCGCGCGCGGCGCCTGGCAGGTGCGCTCGTGCTCGCGCTGATCCTGGCCGGCACGGGCGGTGTCGCCGCCCCTGCGGCGGCGGC
>JBPEYE010000183.1:0-2902 GCA_052030825.1 Gammaproteobacteria bacterium
TATCGCCAGCCTGGCGCTGGCATTGATGTTCGCGGTCGGCACCGCTTCGGCGACGTCTTCCGACCAGGGATACAGCAGCGACAAGTCCCATTGCGGTCACAGCAAGTGGGAAGACACCTGACGCGTATTCTGCCTTGAACCCTGGCGCCGGGCTGCGTATGTGGCCCGGCGCTTTTTTTCGGATTCTGTTAATCCTTGATCGCCACGCGGTTTTCGCACCATCGAGCGCGTTGCGCGCCCGGGGTCAGGCACGGTATCGTGTCGCTGATTTAGCGAGCGATCGGGAGATTGGCGGCTCGAATCTGCAATGACGACCGACTACCGCAATATCGAGGTCATACCGCTTTCGCGCGCGCTCGGCGCCGAAATCGGCGGCGCCGACATCGCTGCCGGCATCGACGCGCTGCAGTTCGCCGAACTCCGACAGGCCTTCGTCGAGTATGGCGTGATTTTCCTGCGCAATCAGGAAATCACGCCGGCGCAGCACCTCGCGTTCGCCGAGCGCTGGGGCGAGATCAACGTCAACCGCTTTTTTCACCAAAGCGACGCCGATCCGCGTATCGCCGAGGTGCGCAAGGAACCGCAGCAGACGATCAACATCGGCTCGACCTGGCACACCGACCATTCCTATGACCAGGTGCCGGCGATGTGTTCGATCCTGTATGCGCGAGAAGTGCCGAGCGTCGGCGGCGACACGCTGTTCGCGAGCATGTACGCGGCCTACGACGCGCTCTCGGACGGCATGAAGCAGATGCTGGGCGGCCTGCGCGCCTGGCATTCGAGCCGCCACGCGTTCGGTTACGAGGCCTACGTCGGCATCGACATGGACGACATCGGCGATCGTTACCACGGGATGGACGCGGCAACCCAGGATGCGCTGCACCCGGTGGTGATCCGTCATCCGCTTTCGGGACGGCCGGCGCTCTACGTCAACGGCGATTTCACCGTGCGCATCGACGGCTGGAGCGACGACGAGTCGAAGCCGCTGCTCGAATTCCTCTACGCGCACGCGACGCGGCCGGAATTCACCTGTCGCTTTCGCTGGCGCAAAGGCTCACTTGCGATCTGGGACAACCGCGCGACCCAGCATCTGGCGCTCAACGATTACCACGGCGAGCGCCGGCTGATGCACCGCATCACGATCGACGGGGTACCGCTCGAAGCCGCGGCGGCGTGAAGACCGCCGCGGCGCAGGACTAGCTTGCGGCTTTGACCTCGTGGTAATGCACGTCCATCTGCGGGAACGGAATACCGATTCCGGCCTCGTCGAACCTGAGCTTGAGGGTTTCGAGCAAATCGGTGCGCGTCGGCCAGTAATCCTCGGACTTGACCCACGGCCGCACCTGAAAATTGACGCTCGAGTCGGCCAGTTCACCGACGCGGATCACCGGCGCCGGGTCGTCGAGGATACGCTCGTCGGCGTCGAGCACGTTCTTGATGATCTCCTTGGCCTTGCCGATGTCGTCGTCGTAGCCGATGCCCATGATCAGGTCGATACGTCGCGTCGGCAGCGCGTTGGTGTTGACGATGTTGTCGTTGATGATCGAATCGTTCGGTACGAACAGGCGCTGGTTGTCGCCGGTGTGTAGCAGCGTCGCGAACAGCCCGATCTCGTCGACGGTGCCGGAAATACCGGCGGCCTCGATCCAGTCGCCGACCTTGAAGGGTCGAAAAATGATGATCATGACGCCGGCGGCGAAGTTTGCGAGCGAGTCTTTCAGCGCGAGACCGACCGCGAGGCCGGCGGCGCCGAGAATCGCGAGCAGCGAGGTGACGTTGACGCCGAGAGAATCGAGCGCCGCAAGCACTACCGCGACCAGCAGCACACCGTAGACGATGTTGCCGATGAAACCGATCAGCAACTCGTCGGTTCTGGCGCGGCGCATCGCGCCCTGCACGATGTTGGCGAGGATACGCGCAACGATTTTGCCGACGATGAAAATCGCGAGCGCAATGCCGACGTTGATCGCGATGTCGGGGCCATTGGCCGACAGCCAGGCGGTGATTTCCTCCATCTTGGTCAATTGGTCCATGGTGACTCCTTTAGTCTGTTGTTGAATGGGGCAGAATAACGGGGCGCGATTCTGCCACGGGTAGCGCCGTTTTGGGAGACCCGATTCGGGATTCGTGAATTATTGCCGGTCGTCGCGCCAGATCGGGTATGCTTGCGGTCGAACGCCAACACCGGCCCGAACGCGAGGAATGTTCATGAAAGCCAGCGAACTGTTCGTCAAGTGCCTCGAAAACGAGGGCGTCGATTTCATTTTCGGCATTCCCGGCGAGGAGAATCTCGACGTCATGGATTCGCTTATCGGCAGTTCGATCCAATTCGTCACGACGCGTCACGAACAGGGCGCGGCGTTCATGGCCGACGTCTACGGACGGCTCACCGGCAAGGCCGGCGTCTGCATGGCGACGCTCGGACCAGGCGCGACCAACCTGGTCACCGGCTTCGCCGACGCCAACATGGACCGCGCGCCGATCGTCGCGATCGCCGGCCAGGGTGCGACCACGCGGATGCACAAGGAAAGCCACCAGGTTCTCGACCTGGTCAACCTGTTCGAGCCGATCTCGAAGTACAGCGTGCAGATCCGCGAGCCCGAGATCGTGCCCGAGATCGTGCGCAAGGCCTTCAAGGCGGCCGAGGCCGAAAAACCCGGCGGCAGCTTTATCGACTTCCCGGAAAACGTCGCCGAGATGGAAGTCGAGGGCAAGGAGCCGTTGAAAGTTCAGAGCCCGCGCCCGCCGGTGCCGCCGACCGATAAGATCGAGCAGGCTGCCAAGCTGATCTCCGAGGCGCGCTACCCGCTGGTCATGGCCGGCAACGGCGTACTCCGCGCCGGCGCCAACGACGCGCTGGTCGCGTTCGCCGAAAAGCTAAAAATTCCGGTGGCGACCACGT
>JBPEYE010000184.1:0-2338 GCA_052030825.1 Gammaproteobacteria bacterium
TTCATAGATATGGCCGAACTCGACCGTATCGTTGCTCTCGGGTTCGATATCCTCGCCGATTGCGCCCTGCTCCTCGATCAATGACGGCGGGCGAAAGGCGCGCGCAAGCTGCGCCTTGAAGATGTGCCGGTCGTCCTGCCGCCAGACGAGCGCAATTCGCGGCGAAAGCTGTTCACCGATTCGCTGGTAGTCGTCCAGGCGCAGCCCCGTGGTCAGGGTCATGCGTTCGTCGATGCGGTACTCGTCCTGCAACACGAGGCTGATGGATTTCCGTACCGTGCCTTCATCGACCGGTGCCTCGAATTCGTTGACCGTCGGCGACGGCAGGTTGGTCACCGGGTCGAGGTTGATGAATTGCTCGGATGTCGTTGCCTTGATGTTGGCGGTCGACAACTCGCCGTAGAGCGTGTGCGCGCCGCGCACCGTCTGCAGGCTCAGCCTGGCCTCGAGGCGGCGCTCGTCGAGCAACGAATCGGCAACCACGTCGTCATCGCCGGCAAACCCGCCGAATGCTTCGGGACGGCCCAGGAACAGGTCGTTCTTGTCGGTCTTGTTGTAGATCGCGCCGAGCGACCATTCGGCGTCGATATCGGCGCCGATTCGGAGCTGCTGGCTGACAACCGCCGAGAACAGACGATCGGTAATGACGAAGTTCGAGTCGTCGGGCGGCAACAAGTCATTACTGCCGAAATAATCGCCGCGCCGACCCTGCTGGAACTGAATCAGCGCGCGCAGGTCACCGGTCTCCAGGTCGAGAATCGCGGAAACGAATTCGCGCGGGTTGTTGATCGAGTCCGGTGCGTAGGACGGAATTCCGACGGATCGATCGCGACCCGAATCGATGTCCTCGCCGTGGTTGCGGGTCACGGCGAGATTCAGGCTCGCCTCGAGATCGCCATCGCCCGAAGCCAGGTCGAAAAGGGCGGTCGCGCTGCTGCCGCCGACGCTATCGAGACCGCCGGTAAACCGGGTCCCGTCGGTCCGCGTGATGACGTTGAGTACGCCGGCATAGGCGAATTCACCGTGCAGCGCCGAGCCCGGTCCCCGAATCAGCTCGATGCGCTCGATCTGCGCCGTCGGCGTGTCGAAGAGCGTGCCGGTGGTCGCGCTGGCCGACGCGTTGATTGCGACCCCGTTCAGCAACAGCTTGACCTTGCCCGGTTCGAACAGGTCGCCGATGCCGCGCACGGTTATGGCCCGTGCGCCGCTGCCGTCGAGATAGGTGCGCACCCCCGGAATCGTGTCGAGCGCCTCCCACAGGTCGCGCAGGCCACGGCGTTCGAGCTGTTCGGCGGTCAGCACGCTGATCATGCCGGGAACGAAGTCGGCGTTGAGCCGGGTATTGGTCGCGAGCGTGGTTTGCTGATTCAGAATCTCGAGCAGCGCACCGAGTTCGGTATCGGCGGCATCGCTCTGCGCACGGGTTGCGGCGCTAACGATGAAAGCGAGCAGCGCGAACGCCGGGATGAAATGCTTTCCGCGCTGCATCTTCGCTGACCTCGCCGGATGGTTCCTGCCGCTTCCGGATGTCGGCGCGGTTAGAGGAACAACACGTCGTTGATCAGGACTTCGACATTCTGAACGTTGAAGAACGACAGGTCGTCGTCATCGTCCAGGTCTTCCAGGTTCGCGTTGCAGGTGAACGCGATCGTATATTTGCCCGCGGGCAGGAAACCGACCTCGTAGACAAAATCGCCGCTCACCGGATCGAGCTCGACCGACGCGGTGGTCAGGGGCTGGTCTTCGGCGTTTCCGGACTGGTCGATATCCTCGATATCACTGGTGAAGCCTTCGTAGACGTAGATCGCATTGTGCGAGGTCGGATCCATGTCGGAGCAGCTCGGCGCGGCCAGCAGCGCGGGATCGAGCGTGCCGCGCAGATGGTTCGAACCGCTGCTATCGACCAGGCGCACGACGGGCTTCAGGATATACTTGCCCGATTTTCCGGCCATGACGATCGACTGCAGCAGGTCGATATCCGCGATCAGCGTGGTCTCGCGGCCCATGCTCAACGTGAAGTTACCCTTGAGCTTGAGTCCCGAAGTACCGCCGCTCGGGATCATGAGCGGAAACACGAGTCCGCCGTTGAACTCGATGGTGTTGTTCATCGGGTTGGAGTCGTCGACCAGCAGGCGAATTTCCTGGTAGTCGCCCGGCGGCACCGACCAGTCTGCGACGAGTTCGGCAGTGGTCGTCCCCTGCAGGCTCGACAGGTCAATCGACATCGGCGAGGCCAGGTTGTGATGTACCGTGTCGCCGGACGCGCGTTTGAGGTGGACCGCGATAAATTTGACGTTGACACTGACGGCGTCGTTGAACGGCGCGTCGGTAATACGCA
>JBPEYE010000185.1:0-3549 GCA_052030825.1 Gammaproteobacteria bacterium
TGCAGCATGCGCACGAGATTGGCATCGAGCGGCATGTGCACACGATGATAGTCGCGCGGCGCGAGATACAGCGTCGCGAAACGCCCGTCGGCAAACTCGGCCGCCATCGCCCGATCGCCACCGAGCAGTTCGAGCGCGCTGTAACCGCGGCCCTTGGCCTGCAGGATTGCGCCGCCGCGCACCGTCCCCGCCTGCGACACGGTACCGTCGCAGGGACAGGCCAGGGTATTCTCGCCCGGCGCGACCGGGCGGCTGCCGTGTTTGAGCGGCCGCGTGAAAAACTCGTTGAAGGTCTGGTAGTAGCCGATTTCGGATTCCTCGGCCTCGTCCATGTCGACGCGGTAACGCCCGACGAACCAGCGGATCAGCGGTCCCACGTGCGGGCCGCGCAACCGGGTGACGAAGTAGACCACGCGCGACACGGCATGGTGCGGCGCGATCCGGAACAGGAACAGCAGAAACTTCTGCTGGCGCGTGAGTTCCGGCATTACTTGTGCACCGCCATTTCGAGTCGCAGGACCTGACCATCTTCGAGGCGCAGCTCGAGCTCGACGCGGTCGCCGGGTTTAAGCGCGGCGCGCGGCTCGATCAGCATCAGGTGCAGACCGCCGGGTTCGAAGGCGAGCCGGGCGCCGGGCTCGATCGTGATCGATTCGAGGCGCTGCATTTGCATCTTGCCGTCGCGCTCGACGCTTTGGTGAAACTCGACGCGCGCGAAGGCCGGGCTTGCGGCGGCGACGATGGTGATCGGTTTCGAGGTGGGATTGGTGATCACCACGTAACCGGCACGTACCGGGACCGCCGGCGGCAGGTTTCTGATCCAGGCGTCGTCGGCATCGAGTTGTGCGAGGGCGCCGGTGGGCAGCACGATCGCGAGCAACAACAGCAGGCGCAGCATCGCGGCGCGGATCAACCGTGCTCGACGATGCGCGTCAGGTCGCGCGCCAGCGCCGCCGGGTCGTGCGGGGCGCCGAAGATGCCGGCGAATTCGGCCTGTGGATTGATCAGGACGATGACCGAACTGTGGTCGACGTCGTAGGCGGTCGCGCCGTCGGTCTTGTTGCGAAAATCGTGGGCGATACCGAGCGCGCGGGTCAACGTCCGCAAGTCCTCGAGCGGCGCCGTGAGGCCGGTGAAGTCGGGATTGAAATAGGTGACGTATTCGGCCAGCCGGGCCGGCGTGTCGCGCTCGGGATCGACCGACACGAAATAGATGCGCAGCGCGTCGCGAACGTCCGCATCGTCGATCTGCCGGATCGCGTCGGCGAGCGCCTGCAGCGTGATCGGGCAGATATCGGGACAGTGGGTATAGCCGAAGAACAACAGGCTCCAGTGACCGCCGAGATCTTCGCGGACGAAAGGACGTTCGTCGTCGGCGACGAGCTCGAATGTCGGCAGCGCACGCGCCTGATCGCCGAGGAAGCGTCCGGCCTCGAGTTCGACCGGGCGCTGTTGGGCGACGAACCAGGAGGCGGCGAAACCGATCGCGAGCGCGAGCAGTGCGACGATGGCCAGTCTCGATTTATTCATCTGCGTAATCGTGT
Organism: Gammaproteobacteria bacterium; assembly: GCA_052030825.1. GTDB lineage: Bacteria > Pseudomonadota > Gammaproteobacteria. Next base: position 1,545 of record JBPEYE010000185.1, read on the forward strand.
AAAATCCGCGGCATTATATTTCAAGCAGCGTCAAACTCAACGTGACCTCCGCCGCCGTGCCCGAGCGCCTCGCCACGATTCGCGATTTCGTCCGCTATGGCGCGAGCGAATTCAAGCGCCATGAACTGGTCTTCGGCCACGGTTTCGCCAGCGCCCTCGACGAGGCCCGCTATCTGGTGCTGCACGCGCTGGCGCTGCAACCGGACCTGCCGGATGCCTATCTCGACGCGGCGTTGACCGACGCCGAGCGCGCGACGGTCACCGCGCTGCTCGCCGCGCGTATCGAGACACGCAAGCCGGCGGCCTACCTGACCAACGAAGCCTGGTTTTGCGGCCTCGCCTTCTACGTCGACGAGCGCGTACTGGTGCCGCGCTCGCCACTGGCGGAACTGATCGCGAACCATTTCGAACCCTGGATCGACAGCCACCGGGTGGGCCGGATTCTCGACCTTTGCTGTGGCAGCGCCTGTATCGCGATTGCCGCGCAGTACGCATTTCGCGACGCCGAAGTCGTCGCCGCCGACCTGTCGCGCGACGCGCTCGACGTCGCCGCGATCAATCTCCGACGCCACGACCTCGGCGGGCAGATCGCGCTGCACGAATCCGATTTGTTCGACGCGATTCCGCGTGATCGATTCGACGTCATCGTCTGTAATCCGCCGTATGTCGACGCCGCCGAGATGGCGTCCTTGGCGGCCGAATTTCGCCACGAGCCGGAGCTCGGTCTCGCCGCCGGCACCGACGGGTTGGCGCTGGCCGACCGAATATTCGCCGCCGCCGGCGATTACCTCGCCGACGATGGGTTGCTGTTTCTCGAAGTCGGAAATTCGATGGCGGCGCTCGACGCGCGGTACGGCTTTTTGCCGCTGACCTGGATCGATTTCGAACACGGCGGCGCCGGCGTCTGTTGCGTTCGCGGCGCCGACTTGCAGCAGCGCCGTGACGATATCGTCCGTCTCGCCGGTTAGCCTTTGATGACATCTAAAGTCGATTCGAAGGAGATCGGCCTGGTCGCGGGTCTGAACCTGTTCCATTTTTTTCTCGGCACTCGCGACCTGCATTACGGCCTGTGGGGCGATGACCTCGAGGTCAATATTCGCAATCTGCCGCTGGCGCAAGCGCGCTACACCGACTTTCTCATCGCGCACCTGCCGTCCGGGGTCGAGCGCATTCTCGATGTCGGCTGCGGCGCCGGCGGTGTCGCCAGGGCGCTGCGCGCGCGCGGCTATCGCGTCGAGGGGGTCTCGCCGAGCCCGCTGCTGACCGAGGCCGCGCGCCAGAATGCCGGCGACGATTTCCGCATTCACGAGGGCCGCTTCGAGGACGTCGCGTTCGCCGCCGCCGACACCTTCGACCTCGTGCTGTTCAGCGAAAGCTTCCAGTACATCACCCTCGATCGCGTGCTCGACGATGCGCGCGCGCGGCTGGCACCGGGCGGGTACGTGCTGATCTGCGATTTTTTCAAGACCGATGCGCCGGGCAGGTCGGTCATCGGCGGTGGCCATCGGCTCGACCGCTTTCGCGCGGTCCTAAAACGGTCGCCGTTCGAAGTGCTCGAGGACATCGATATCACCCGCGAGACCGCGCCCAACCTCGACATCGTCGACCAGATGGGGCGCGAATTGTTGCTCCCGACAGGCCGCCTGATCGGTTACTTTCTCGACCGCAACTACCCGTGGCTGGCGCGCCTGCTGCGCTGGAAGTTTCGCCGCAAGCTGGCGAGGATTCAGCGCAAGTACCTGAGCGGAGAGCGCAACGGCGCAAACTTCGCCAGGCACAAGAATTACCGCCTGCTGTTGCTGCGGCTGCCGGAGTAGCACGTGGCCTGGTGGGGCAAGGCGCTCGGCGGCGCGTTCGGCTTCCTGATCGGCGGGCCGCTCGGAGCGCTGATGGGGATCGCCTTCGGCCATGGCTTCGATCGCGGCCTCGGCAAGCTCGACGAGGATGCGGCGCCGGCCGACCAGGAGCGTATCCAGGCGGCGTTCTTCACCGCGACCTTCTCGGT
>JBPEYE010000186.1:0-2059 GCA_052030825.1 Gammaproteobacteria bacterium
CCCATCGCCGCGAATTTACGCGCGCTCATGCGCTCCATCCGCAACAACAACGCGACCGCCAGCGCCATCAGGAAACTCAGGTTCGCGATCGTGATCACGACGCTGGCCTCGCCGAGCGCGAGCGCGGCCAGCAACGTCCGGACGATGCCGTAGACCAGCACGCCGGACAGCATCGCGAAACCGATGCGGTCGCGGGTGATCTCGACCGACCGCTCGACCAGGTACGCATAGCCGAAGCCCGATGCTACCCAGCACAGGGCCGAGGTCAACAGCAGCACCTCGAGATCGGCGCCGCGCTCGAGACCGGCCTTGCTGACGACGCCGTAGATCGCGCGGCACAACGCGCCGGTCACGACCAGCGCGAGACCGAGGCGCAGGCCGGCGTGGTTGACGTGGATTGCCTGGTGCCGGTACAGCAGCAACACCGCGATCACGCCGCTGGCAATGCCGGCGAGCTTGACCCCGGTCATGCGTTCGTCGAGGAACAGGATCGCGAGCATGACGACCGCGATCGTGTTGAGACGGTAAATCGTCGAGCCGAGGCTGACTTCCATGTGGCGCAAGGACTCGAGCAACAGGATGTTCGCCGCCGCGACCGCGATCCCGGCGGCGAGGCCGAAGCCGAGCCCGGCCGCGGCGATGTCGATCCGGTCGCCGCGCAGTCCGATCTCACCCAGCAGCAGCAACGTCCAGACGATGCCGGCACCGCCGATCAACACGCCGCGCGAGCGTGGTCTGGCGCTGTAGCGTTTGAAAACGACTTCGTTCAGGCCACCGAGCACGAGGCTCGCGAGCGCGAACAGTATCGCCGTATCAATCATTCGCGGCACCGTTTCGAGGCCGGTTCAAGCGGGCACCGAGACGAGATCGAGTCCGTCGAGCAGGGCCGGCACGACCGCGGCCGCCGCGCCCTGCACGAACGCGTCGGCGACACCGCTGGCGGCATTCGGATTCGGGTCGACGACGACGATGCGGGCGCCGCACTCGCGCGCCGTCGCGATCAGCCCGGCCGCCGGGTAGACGGTTGCGCTGGTGCCGATGACGAGCAGGCAGTCGAGATTTTCACACAGCCATTGCGCCCGGTCCCAGACGTCGGACGGCAGGCTTTCGCCGAACCAGACCACCGCCGGGCGCAGCGACGCGCCGCAGCGCGGGCAGGCACGCAGGGTTTGCGGGACCGCGGGATCGATGCGCTCGCGGTAGTCGCAGGCATGCGCGTGACAGCGGTCGTACAGGATGCTGCCATGCAGGTGATAGATCCGCTCGGGCGCGACGCCGGCACGTTCGAGCAGGTCGTCGACATTTTGCGTAACCTGGATCAACCGCGAGTGCGCCGCGAGCGCCCGATGCGCCGCGTTCGGCGCGACTCCGGCGTAAAGGCCGCGGCGCCAGTTGTACCAATCGATCACGCGTTGCGGGTTTGCCTCGAAACCGTGGATCGAGGCGAGTTCGGTCGGGTCGTAGCGCGACCACAGCGCATCGGTGGCCGGATCGCGAAACGTCGGCAGCCCCGAATCGGCCGACAGCCCGGCGCCCGAGAACGCGGCGACGCGACGGCTGCGCGCCAGCATTTCGCGTGCGGTCTCGAGCCGCGCCGGGTCGGGTTTGAAATCGGCCAAATCAACTCCGGACCATCGTTGCCATGCGTCACACGATAAACCAGATCGGCGACGGCATGAAGCACGCGCGCGCTGGACAGCCGCCGACCGTCCGCGCTTAAATAGCGCGCATGGCAACGCGTCCCGCCGATTCGCCGATCGCCGGCGCCGAACACGTCGTCGTCGAGCCGCTCACCGTGCATACCGGCGCCGAAATCCGCGGCGTCGATCTGACCCGGCCGCTGCGCCCTGCCGAAATCGACGCGATCCGCCGCGCGCTGCTGCGCTGGCGGGTCGTGTTCTTTCGCGACCAGCATCTCGACCACCGCCAGCATATTGCCTTCGCGCGCCAGTTCGGCGAGCCGACGCCGGCCCACGTCGTGTTTGGCACCGATGCCGAATATCCCGAAATTTACCCGGTGAAGAAGCATCGCGCCGCGATCGCCGCGTGGGGGGGAGTG
>JBPEYE010000187.1:0-4132 GCA_052030825.1 Gammaproteobacteria bacterium
GGCGCGTACCTGCAAAACGAAACGCGGCTCAACGATCGCGTCGAGCTCACCCTCGGTATTCGCTACGACGACGTGACCTTCGACGTCGACGACGATTTTCTCGCCGACGGCGACGATTCCGGCAAGATCGATTTCGATCAGACCAGCCCGATGGCGGGGATCAGCGTCGACCTGGACGGCAGCACCCGTTTCTACGCGACGATCTCCACCGCGTTCGAGACGCCGACCACCACCGAGTTTGCCAATCCCGCCGGCGGCGGATTCAACCCGTCGCTCGATCCGCAGGAATCGACCAACTACGAGATCGGCATCAAGAGACGAACCGGCGAGCAGCGCTTCGAACTGGCGCTGTTCCACATCGACGTCGATGACGAGCTGACCCCGTTCGAACTGATGTCCCAACCCGGACGCACCTTTTTCGAAAATGCCGGATCCTCGACCCGGGACGGACTCGAAGTTTCTTACAGCCGGCAGTTTGCCCGGCAAACCAGTTTTACCGCCGCCTACACCTACTCCGATTTCGAGTTCGATCGCTTCACCGATGAAGACGGCAACGTCTTCGACGGCAACCGGATTCCCGGGATTCCGAAGGATCTGCTTTACCTCGACCTGACCTGGCTCGGGAAAGACGGCTATTACGCGACCTGGGACCTGACCTATACCGGCGAGCTGTACGCGGATAACGCGAATCAGGACAGGGTCGATTCGAGCCGGGTCTCGAACCTTCGCGCCGGCTACAACGGATTTTTCGGCGACTGGGAAATCTCTCCCTTCATCGGGATCAACAACCTGTTCGACGAAGACTATAACGGCAATATCCGGATCAACGCTTTCGGCGGGCGTTATTTCGAGCCGGCCCCGGAACGCAACGCCTATGTCGGAATTTTGATTCGCACCCGCATCGGCAGTTAACCGATAGCCGGCACCCTGCCGACCGGGGCCTGTCCGGTGAGCGCAGCGAACGGCCCTGGGCAGCACGCTGGCGTCCTATCGACAAGCTGCTTGCGACCGGGGGGCCCGGCGATCGGTAGTTACGCCAGGGAACGGCGCCGGTTTCACGCGCGGCCCGGGGACGTTCGAGTCCTGCATGGCCCGCGAAAATACCCCATCCGGAGCGCATAAAAATACCTTATGGTTGATCCCTCGTTACGCCCCGCTTGCGGGATTTGCGTTGAATTGACAGGTTGGGACTTTCCTGCAAGACTTTTTGTCCCCCATCAACGAGGAGAATCCTGAACTTTATTGGAACCCAAAATGCACAATCGGTTGTACGCAATTTTTTTACTCAGGGGACGAGTCGGCATGATCAGACTAGCCAGGGGGCTGCTTTTGTTCTCCCTCCTGAACTATTCCGGATATGCGTTGAGCGGAGACAAGGCGGCAGGAGAGGCAAGATACAAGCAAACCTGCATCAATTGTCACGGGCCCGCAGGCAAAGGCGTGGCCAGTTATCCGAAAATATCCGGCAATGAAGTTTCTTACACGAAATCGAAGCTGGAGACTTACCGGGATGGAGTCAAGGTAGGGCCCAATTCGGCTTTGATGATCATGTTTGCCCAGCCTCTGACGGATGAAGAAATTGCAAACCTGGCCGCGTATCTAAAAGACGCGAAATACGAAAATAATTAGGGAGGAAAAGTGATGAAACCACTCGCTAAGTTTTGCTCTACCGTCATGGCGACTGCCGTGATATTGGGATTGTCTTCGCCCGCCCAGGCAGACAAGCACGAGGGGATGGCCGTACCGACGATCAAGGCATCGGTGGTCGTGTCCGGACTCGAGAATCCATGGGATATGGCTTTCTTGCCTGACGGCACGATGTTTTTTACCGAAAAATGCAAGGGCCTTTCGGTACGGCTGCCGAATGGAACCGTGAATGCGCTCTACGGAATGAAGGACTCGAAGGGCTACCGCGATTCCGGCAGCGATCTTTTCTGTGAAGGCCAGGCCGGCATGCTGGGCGTGGTTCCGGATATCCATTTTGCCGACAATCGCAGGCTTTACGTTTATTCGACTTCCAACAAGTACCACGGCTCCGGCTGTAAAACCAACTTCGAAAAGTGCAACGGCAACATCGTGATGCGGTTTAACGTCAGCAACGACCTCAAGAGCGTTTCCAACCGCACCGATATCGTGACCGATATTCAATACAAGCCTTTCGAATCGAACCAGCCGTTCGGCGGGCCCGGCGCGCACAATGGCGGCCGGCTGCGTGTCGGACCGGGCGGTTTCCTCTGGGTAACCGGTGGTGACCGTCACCGGGGAATTTGTCCGCAAGACGGCCAGTTGCTGTGCGGCAAGGTACTGAGGATCGACGGAGACGGTAACGCACACCCCGACAACAACCCGCCGGCCGGCTTCGACAAGCGCATCTACACCTACGGACACCGAAATGTACAGGGCATCGATTTTCGTCCGAGCGATGGCCGGGCGTTTACTTCGGAGCACGGGCCGTGGCATAACGACGAGATTACGGCACTGGTGAACGGCGGTAACGCGGGTTGGGATCCTGCCGAGAAAATCGCTGGCCGCGGCGCATGCCCGGACCAGTACTGCGGCTATGAGCCCAATCAGAAGGAAGGCATGAATCCCGCGATCCGGGCCGCCTATACCCCCATGAGCGATACGCGCTTCAAGGATCTGATGCCGGCAGCCTGGAACAACAACGGTTATTCGCAGGGCACCGGGTCTGCCGCATTCCTCAGGGGCAGCAACTGGGGTATCTACGAAGGTCGTTTGACGGTCGGCATCATGGGCATCGGTTTCGGCGGTACGCCGCCCGGATCCCGGATCGACATCATCGATATCCGGCCCGACGGATTAGGGATAAGTAGCGTCGTGCGTATGCCGCTCGAATTCTCGAAGCGATTCCGTGGCCTGGTGATGGGTCCGGATAACGCGCTGTACGCCGCGACCGATGAAGGTGAAATTTATCGGATTACGGCCGAATTATAGAATTACGGCCGAAGCAGAAACGAGCTGAAATGAATGCTCGCGTTACGAAAGTAGCGCGAGCATTTTTTATTCGCCACCCGTTCCCGGCAAGCTTGTCGAACCATTACTGACACAGGATGTCAGCCAGCCGCGCCGTCGCCGAATCCGCTTCGATGGTCACCTTTGGCTTCGCACTGGTGTCCGTTGCCATTGCCGGGTTGGTCCAGTTCTTGTCGGTGTAGAAGGTATTTTGCAGCGTGGTTTCCGAATACTCGGCGCAGTCGATTTTCACCAGGCTCTGATAACTCGAGGCGGCCATCACCGAGGTCTTGTAACGAATCCGGTTCCACACGCGGACGAGATTGCCGTCCTTCTGTACGCGCGCGTCGTCGAAATAATGGACATCGCCATTCGGCCTGGTCGAATACTCGACCCACGCTGCCATCGAGTTGCACGGGAAGGCCAGCAGGAGTATGGGTAGTAGTGTTTTCAAGTCCACGCCTCGCGTCCGTACAGCATAGTAGGCCATTGCCGCCGACGCCTGCAACCGGGTTGCGGAAGGTCTGCAGGACACCGTCGCAGCGAGTTTCGGTGACAGTTACCCATTTTCTGCACTTATGGTGACAGTTACCCGGACTTATGGTGACCGGACTTATGGTGACAGTTACCCTTTATGGTGACAGTTACCAATTTTTTGCAGCGCAGAATTAAGGTAACTGTCACCATAACTCGATCCTGGCAGGAGTCTGCAGCGCCGGGACCTCTAGCCGCGCATTTTTTCGCCGGCGGGGTCGTAGAGCGGCTGGCCGACGATTTTCGCCGGGTACATCTCGCCGTTGATTTCGACCTCCAGTTCGGTGCCGTCGGCGGCCAGCTCCGCGGGCACGTAGCCGAGCGCCATTGACTTGCCGACATAATGCGCGAAGCCGCCCGAGGTCACGTAGCCGACGCATTCGCCGTCCTTCAGGATCGCCTCGTCGTTGGACACGTCGATGTCGTCGGTGTCGATCGTCATGGTCACGAGCCTGATCGTGGGGCCAGAGTCGCGCTCGGCGAGTGCGGCTTCCTTGCCGATGAAGTCCTTGTCCCAGTCGATGAACGCGTCGAGACCGGATTGCGCGGCGGTGAAGTCGGGGCGAAAGTCGAGCGTCCACGCGCCCCAGTTTTTCTCGAGTCGCAGGCTCATCAGTGCGCGCAG
>JBPEYE010000188.1:0-8366 GCA_052030825.1 Gammaproteobacteria bacterium
AAACGCGACGACCTGCAGCAGGTCATGCAAATGCTGCGCGACGCCAGGCTGGGCCTGCCGCTCCAGTTCACCAACCGCCGCGACTAGCCTCGGGCGAGTCTTCACGTGGCGTGTCAGCGCCACGTTGGCGGGTACCGGCAGGTCATTGCGGGGAGTGCCCGCGACGAAGCAATCTCCCGGTTCCGGCCCGATACGAGTTATACCCACCTAGACCGAGGTCAGATAAACGTCGAAGCGCACCGTTTTATCGCGGTAGACGATGTCGGCCTCGCGTGACGTCAATGCCGGCGCCTTGGCCGGGCGTTTTACGATGACGTGGTTGCGCGCGCGCTCGAGCGCGCGCTCGAAGCAGGTTTCGATGCCGGCGTTGTCGGTCAGTAATTGCAGCAACTGCATTTCCTTGCCGGGACGGGCGCTCGACTTGTGCGGCGGAAACATCGGGTCGAGGTAGATACAATCGAAGCGCAGTCCGCGCGCGGACGAATCGAGAAAATCGCGGCAATCGGCGTGACGACAACGCATCCGCGCCGCGACCGCGGCACGCTCGGGATCCTCGGCCAGTCGCTCGATCGCACAGGCGACGATTGCATGCAGCAACGCATGGCGCTCGACCAGCTCGACCCGGAAACCGTGGGTCGCGAGCACCAGCGCGTCGATGCCCCATCCGGCGGTCAGGTCGAGGACGGTTGCGGTCGAGTGTTTGCGGTCGCGGCAGGCGCGCAGTAACGCCTGGTTCGGTTGGCGCGCACGGCGCGCGATCGGACCGCCGACGAAACTGTGTCGAAACGCGAGCCGCGGCGCGGCGACGCGCAGGTTGACGCCGTCGTCGTCGGCATCGATCGTGAACGGCCAGGTGCCGGTTCGCGCGAGTCGTTGGAGCGCGCGCCGCGCCGGCGTCATTAGTAGTGGGGCGGCTTGTCGATCTCCGGATCGATGTCGATCGACAGTTCGCTCTTGAGTGCGCGCAACTGGACCTTGACCTGGTCGAGATTGATGTTGAGCTGCGAGATTTCCTGGTCCTGCTGCGCGATCATGTCGTTCAGTGACTGGATCGTGTACTCCTGCTCGCTGAACATGACTTCAAGCTGCGCGATCTTGTCTTCGAGCGATTGACTCACGGAATGCGACCTGGTTCAAATTCGACGATTTTATCAAACGCCGCCGCGGCAAAATAGGGACTCGGATATTTACCCTAGATCAAAATTACGCATAATAGGTGGATTATCGCCGGCTCGCACAATAGCAAACCGAGGCTGCAACGAGGAGACCCGTGAGCGATTCCCAGATTGACAAGATTGCACAGATCGCCGAGCGCATCACGGCCGAGGAAAATCGGCGCACGCGCCAGACGCATACGATCAACACGCTGCTGCAGGATCGCCAGCAGGTGCTGGTTTCGATGTGCGAACTGGCCGAACTCGAAGCCAGCGACGTGCCGACGCAAACCGTCATCGACAACCTGCGCACCTTCAATCAGCGCCTCGTCGACTATACCGCGCGCGGTCATTTCGAGATTTACGAGCGCATCATCGACGGCAAGGAGCGGCGCGGCAACATCAAGAAAGTTGCCGATCGGGTCTACCCGTCGATTTCGGAATCCACCCAGATCTTCGTCGAGTTCAACGACAAGTACGACGGCGCCGACGATCCCGAGAGCATCGTCGATCTGTATCGCGACCTGTCGGCGATTGGCGAGGCGATGGCCGAGCGCATCGAGTCCGAGGACATGCTGTTGCGCGAGATCAGCGAGAAGCTCGAAAGCCCGAGCAAGTACCTCTAGACCCGTCCCCCGGCAGTTTATTCATTGCGCCCGCGATAGCGGGCAGATGCGTGTCATTGCGAGGAGCGCCGACCGAAGGTTGGCGAGACGAAGCAATCTCCCGGTTCTTGCCCGATTCCGGGAGATTGCTTCGCTATCGCTCGCAATGACGGTTGGTATCGGGAGATTGCTTCGTGGAGCCTGCCCCGGTGCAAACCGTGGCTCGCAGTGATGCGGATTTAAGACTCGAACGATCGCGCTGTAGCGGACCCGATCGTGTCGTGGTCGTCGATCAGGGCAGCACTTTCTTGAACGGCTTGACGCTGACCTCGGCGTAGACACCGGCGGCGACGTACGGATCCGCGTCGGCCCAGGCCCGGGCCGCGTCGAGCGACTCGAACTCGGCGATGATGATACTGCCGGAGAAGCCGGCTTCACCCGGGTCCTCGCTGTCGATCGCCGGGTTGGGTCCGGCCAGGATCAGGCGGCCCTGGTCGCGCAATTCGGTCAGCCGCGCGACGTGGTCGGGGCGTGCGCCGAGTCGTTTTTCGAGGCTCGCGGGGTGGTCGGTCGCGACGATACTGTAGAGCATCAGCGGGTCTCCTCGTCGGTATCGGGCAGGTAGCGCGCGAGGTAAAAAGCCTGGGCGACGACGAAGGCGATGGTCATGCCCATCAACCCGAAGAGCTTGAAATCGACCCAGGTGTCCTCGCTGAATCCGAAGCCGAGCGGATCGATTTCCGGGGCGACGACGAGGTTGGCGAGGCCGGCGACGAAGAAGAACGCGACCCAGGCGAGATTGAGCTGCACCCAGACGCGCTGCTCGTCGATTTCGAGCGCCTGACCCATCATCCGCTGCACCAGCGGTTTGTCGCCGATCAGGTGACTGCCGAGGAACACCAGCGCGAACAGCCAGTTGATCGCGGTCGGCTTCCACTGGATGAAAACCGGGTCCTTCAGCGCCAGCGTCGCACCGCCGAATACCAGCAGCAGCGCGAGCGTGATCAGCGGCATCTTTTCGACCCGTTTGACGATGATCATCGCCGCGACCACCTGGATCAGAGTCACCACGATCGCGGCCAGCGTCGCCAGGTAAATCGCGTGGCCGTCTTCGCCCGGCGTCAACTCCATCAGCGGTATCCACGCGTTGACCGCGAGGATCAGGTCATCCGGCAAGTCGAGATAGAACTTGTACAGGATGAAGAAGACCAGGATCGGAAAAAAATCGAAAAGCTGTTTCATGGAGGAGGTCGGTGGCTCGCGCAGGGCAGATTCTAGCGTATTCACGGGGGTCGTGGTGACTAAATTCAGACGCGATGCTATGCTCGAAGTTCACCCGCAGTGCCCTGATCGACATTGGATTCGAAGACCTTTTTCTACCTGGCCGGTTTGCCCCGGACCGGCAGCACCGTGCTCGGCGAGATTCTCAACCAGAACGAACACATCCACGTGTCGCCGGCCTCGCCGCTATCCGAAATCGTCAGCAGCGTGCTGAACCTGTGGCGCGCCAATTCGGTCACGGTCAAGGCGTACCATCACCCCGAGCAATTGCCGAATGTCTGGCGCGCGATCCGCGAGGGTTTTTATCAGCACCGCCCGGAACCGGTCATCATCGACAAGTCGTGGGCCTGGCACATGAACGACGCCATCGATTCGGCGCGCGAGATTCTGGGCGAGGAGATGAAAGTCATCTGCACCGTCGACGACGTCGCCTCTTGCGTCGCGTCGTTCATCATGCGCATCCGCAGCCATCCCGACTACGTGTCCTATATCGACGAGTACCTGCGCGGCCAGGGGCGTGAGCTGAACGACGCCAATCGCTGCGCGGCATTGATGGATCCCCGCATCGCCACCAGCGTCGGCTGGTGTTATGAAAATCTGAAGCAGACCTGGCAGGGCAGGAACCGGAAAAACCTGCTGCTCGTCGAGCGTGCCGACCTGGTGCGCGATCCCGGGTCCGTGATCGCGCGGATCTACGATTTCCTCGGGATTCCGGAACTCGCGACCTGGGGGGATGGACAGTCGCACCAGTACGACCGCATCGAAAAGGAAATCAGCGAAGATGACGGCGCAGCTTACGGCATTCCCGATTTGCACCGACTGGGCCCGACGCTGCGCGACCGGACCTGGCAGGCACGCGACGTCCTCGGCAACCAGCTGTTCTACAAGTTCAAGCGAATGGAATTCTGGCGCGCTAAAAAAGCGCGGATCTAGAGCGGCTCGCGTCGGACGTCGTCAGAAAAATTTCCGTGATCCGGAGCGTTGCAGCGGAACCTGGATGGACGAAAGCCGCGGTGGGTTGGCGCTCGTTTGCGAATCGTCAAAAAGAAAGGGCTCCCGAAGGAGCCCTTTCGATACTGCTGAACGACCGGTTTAGATGATGTCGTACTTCAGAACCGCGCGCAGAACGGAAATGTCGTCATCCGAGTCGCCGGTGTCGGCGTCGGCTTCGACGATTTCATACCACATCGTGGTCTTGCGGCCGAGGCTCTGAGTGTAGCCGATGGTGAACATCGACGGATCGATATCGGCTGCATCGAGGCTTATGGTCTCGTAGTGGATGTAGATATTACCGATGTCGACGTGGATCAGGAAACTGTCGTCATCGTCCTGGCTCTGATAGCCCAGACCCAGCGAAGCGTCGCCGAGAGCGATACCGGTCAGTGCCAGGCCGAGGATGTCGTCGTCGGTGCCCGCGCTGCCGTGAGCCACTTCACTGGTTTGCATGGCTACGCCCAGAGTCATGTCGCCAATACCGAAGCTGGCGCCGACTTCGAGCTGATCAGGCGCTTCTTCTTCGGTATCCCAGACGAAGTAGGCCGAGGCACCGAAGTTGATTGCGCCGGAGCTGCCGGCGTAGGTGATCGCGTTGTCGGTACGACCGCGGTAGTTGACCATGGCGTAACCGGACGCCCACCACGGAATGTCGTTCGGGCCGACTACGAAGTTGTAGAAGGTGTGGTAGGTCTGACCGACCAGCACGCTACCGAAGTCGCCCTTCAGGCCGACGTAACGGTGACGAATGTCGATGTCGTCGGAGGTACCGGTGGTCGTGGAGGCAAAGCTGCCAGCCGCGCCACAGCCGCTTTCGTTAGCGTGGTCGCAAAAATCGACGTCCCACTCATAACGACCGAAACCGGTCATGCCGTTGCCGAGATCGGCTTCGCCACGGGCACCGAAACGCGAACCGAAGCTGCGTACACGAAAATCGGATACACCGCCGGTGTCGACGTTCTCCAGACCGACACGAGCCGACGCGTAGATTTCGTCAGCACCGGCCTGCACGACCGGAGTGGCAACGACGCCAGCAACGGCCATAGCAATTGCAGAGGTTTTGAATTTCATGAGTAATTACCCTTGAGTCAGTTATAGTTACTTTGATCCCGAGTCACCCGGCCCTCCGAACGCATGCGCATGCGCAGAAACCCCGGCCGAGGCGGCTCTTGGGGTAGCATCATAGCCAAAATTGGCACAATAGCAACCCTGTTTTCGAAAAAAAACAACATAATCGAATTTTGTTGCAAATTTGCAACGCAAAAATCGCCGCAATGCGCCGGCAGGTCGCCCGGCCTGGTGCTAAACGATTGATTTTGATTATTTTTCCGGCCGTTGTTTTTTGCGCAACGCTTCCGGTATGATCGCTCCTCGGCGAAGGCTTCGGTAATCCGATGGCGCAGTATTTCGAAATTCACCCGGACAATCCGCAGGGCCGGTTGATCCAGCAGGCGGTCGCGATCATCGACCGTGGCGGCGTCGTTATTTACCCGACCGATTCGAGCTATGCGCTCGGCTGCCACATCGGCGACAAGACCGCGATGGAGCGCATCCAGCGGATCCGGCGCACCGACAAGAATCATCACTTCACGCTCGTCTGCAGCGATCTGTCCGAGATCGGCACCTATGCCAAGGTCAGTAATACCGACTACCGCCTGATGAAAAACCTGACCCCGGGCCCGTATACCTTTCTGTTGCCGGCGACCTCGGTGGTTCCGCGCCGGCTGATGAACCCCAGGCGCAAGACCATCGGCGTGCGCGTGCCGGACAACGCCATCGTGCGCGCGCTGCTCGACGAACTCGGCCAGCCGATCATGAGCAGCACGTTGATCCCACCGGGCGCGCGCCTGCCGCTCGACGACGCGGTCGAGATTCGCGCACGCTACGAGCACGATGTCGACCTCGTCATCGACGGCGGTTTTTGCGGCACCGAGCCGACGACCGTCATCAGCCTGATCGACGGCTATCCCGAGATTCTCCGCCACGGCAAGGGCGATGTCTCGTTCCTGGAACAGTAATCTAAACCGGGATCGCGCCGAATTGAGAACAGCCCGGGAATAGCCTCCGCGGGCTCGCGGTAGCGGGTAGCTGCGCGTCATTGCGAGGAGGCGTCAGCCGACGAAGCAACCTTGCGGGTCTTGCCCGATCGGGGAGATTGCTTCGCCGCTTCGCGGCTCGCAATGACGGCGGGTATCCGGTGATTGTTGTCGCGCCGGGGCGGCAGTATAATCGAACCCCAGGGCCGACATCCTTGGACTTCCTTTATTGAACACCATCACCCAAAACAACCGCGTGCTGTCCGGCATGCGCCCCACGGGATTGTTGCACCTGGGTCACTACCACGGCGTTCTGAAAAACTGGATCGAATTACAGCATAGCTACGAATGCTTTTACTTCGTCGCCGACTGGCATGCGCTGACGACGCACTACGATGATCCGTCGATCATCGGCGAGAGCAGCCGCGACATGGTGATCGACTGGCTCGCCAGCGGCGTCAATCCCGGAAACTCGACCCTTTTCGTTCAGTCGCGCGTCCCCGAACACGCCGAGCTGTATACGCTGCTCGGCATGACCACGCCGCTCGGCTGGCTCGAACGCGTGCCGAGTTACAAGGATCAGCAGGAAAAGATCAAGGACAAGGACCTGTCGACCTTCGGTTTCCTCGGCTACCCGTTGTTGCAAAGCGCCGATATCCTGATGTACAAGGCCGGCTACGTGCCGGTCGGCGAGGACCAGGTCGCGCACGTCGAGTTGACGCGCGAAATCGCGCGTCGTTTCAACCATTTTTACGGCCGCGAGCCCGATTTCGAAGCCAAGGTCGAGACCGCGATTCGCAAGATGGGCAAGAAAAATGCGCGCCTCTACCAGGACGCGCGCAAACGCTACCAGGAACAGGGCGACATCGAGGCGCTGTCGATCGGGCGCGCGCTGCTCGACGCGCAGCAAAACATCAGCCTGAGCGACCGCGAGCGCCTGGTCGGCTACCTCGACGGCGAGGGCCGCATCATCCTGCCCGAGCCGCAGTCGCTGCTGACGGTGTCGTCGAAAATGCCCGGCATCGACGGTCAGAAAATGTCGAAGTCGTATAACAACACGATCTCTTTGCGCGAGGAGCCCGACGAGGTCACGCGCAAGATCAAGACGATGCCGACCGATCCGGCGCGGGTGCGCCGAACCGACCCCGGCGATCCGGCCAAGTGCCCGGTGTGGAATTTTCACCAGGTCTACACCGACGAGGACACCAAGCAAAAGCTTTACGAGGGCTGTACCACGGCCGGCATCGGTTGCCTCGAATGCAAACAGTATGTCATCGACGCGGTGCTCGAGGAACTCGCGCCGATTCAACGCCGGGTCAGGGAATACCTGCGTGATCTGTCCGGCGTCGACAGTATTATTGCCGAGGGTTGCGAGGCCGCGCGCGATGTCGCCCAGGACACGATGGAAGAAGTGCGCAAGGTCATGGGCCTGACGGGGCGTCGCTGATGCACCGGGAATTCGCCGAACGCGCCTCGAACCAGTCGGAGATGCCGTTCGCGCTCGTCCAGGGCGAGCCGCTGACGCTGATTCCCCAGGATCTCTATATACCGCCGGACGCGCTGCTCGTCTTTCTCGAGGCGTTCGAGGGGCCGCTCGATCTGTTGCTGTACCTGATCAAGCGTCAAAACATCGATATCCTCAACATCCCGATCGCGGCGATCACGAAGCAGTACATGGAGTACATCCACCTGATGGAGACGCTCGAGCTCGAACTCGCCGCCGAGTACCTGGTGATGGCGGCGATGCTCGCCGAGATCAAGTCGCGGATGCTGCTGCCGCGGCCGGTGTCCGACGACGATGAAGACGATCCGCGGGCCGAACTGGTGCGCCGGCTGCAGGAATACGAGCAGTTCAAGCAGGCGGCCGAGGATCTCGACGCGCTCGACCGCCTCGAGCGCGAAATCCACCTGACCAGTATCGACATCCCCCGATTCGAAATCGACATCCCGCTGCCCGAGGTCAGCCTCAACGACCTGATGAGCGCATTTCGCGACGTCGTCAATCGCGCCGAGCAATTCGCCAGCCACCACGTCGAGCGCGAGCCGCTGTCGGTGCGCGAACGCATGGTCATCGTGCTGGAACGGATTTCGGCGGAAAAATTCACAAATTTCACCGATTTCTTCGATCCGTCCGAAGGTCGCATGGGAGTCGTGGTAAGCTTTATCGCGATTCTGGAATTGCTGCGGGAATCGTTGATCGAACTGGTGCAAAGCGAGCCCTACGCGCCCATCTACGTCAAGGCCACGAGTTAAATGGAACAAGCGAAACTGCAAACCATCCTCGAAGCGCTGTTCGC